>NZ_CP071454.1:600000-900000 GCF_017352135.1 Rhizobium lentis | reverse complement strand
ATTCTTAAGTTCAGCAATCAGGCCGTGGCTTCGACGACGCGGATGGCCTTGGCGCGCTCGAGGGCTTCCTTGCGGACGGCATCCTGCACCTTCTCGAAGGCGCGAACCTCGATCTGACGGACGCGTTCACGGCTAATGTCGAACTCAGCTGAAAGGTCTTCCAGCGTCACCGGTTCCTCGGCAAGGCGGCGGGCCTCGAAGATGCGGCGCTCGCGTTCGTTCAGCACGCTCATTGCTTTCGCCAGCATGCGCCGGCGGGTGTCGAGCTCATCCTGTTCGATCAGCACCTCTTCCTGGCTGTCGTGGTCGTCCACAAGCCAATCCTGCCATTGACCGCTGTCGCCTTCGGCGGCCTTGATCGGCGCGTTCAGCGAGGCGTCGCCGGAGAGACGGCGGTTCATCGAGATGACTTCTTCCTCCGAGACATTCAGCTTCGTGGCGATTTCAGAGACATGCTCCGGCTTCAGATCGCCGTCGTCGATCGCCTGAATGCGACCTTTCAGCCGGCGCAGGTTGAAGAACAGGCGCTTCTGGTTGGCGGTCGTGCCCATCTTCACCAGCGACCAGGACCGCAGGATATATTCCTGGATCGAGGCCTTGATCCACCACATCGCATAGGTGGCGAGGCGAAAGCCGCGCTCGGGGTCGAACTTCTTGACGGCCTGCATCAGGCCGACATTACCTTCCGAGACGACTTCGCCGATCGGCAGGCCGTAGCCGCGATACCCCATCGCGATCTTCGCAACGAGACGGAGATGGCTGGTGACCAGCTTGTGGGCGGCATCGCGGTCGCCGTGCTCGGCATAACGTTTTGCCAGCATGTATTCCTGCTGCGGCTCGAGCATCGGGAATTTGCGGATTTCGTCGAGATAACGATTGAGACCGGCTTCGCCGGCGGTAATGGACGGCAAGGTATTTCGGGCCATAGTGCACCCTCCTAAAGTGAATTCCGGTTCCCGATAGAAACGCGTCCCCGCGTTGAGAAAGGCGAACCGGGACGTGCGGCTCTCAACTCAAGCCCGCACTAAGTCTATATACAGATAAGTATGGCGAAATGGCGGTTCAAGATGCCGCTCACGCAGGTGTGAGACCGGGGAGGGCGGAACTCCGGGAGCCTTATCGCCGCCGCAGTGCCTCGACCAGTTCGATCATATCGTCGGGCAGCGGTACCTCGAAATGCATGAGTTCGCCGGTGCGCGGATGTTCGAATTGCAGCATGAAGGCATGCAGAGCCTGGCGGCCGAAGCCGTTGACCACCTTGCGGATCTCTTCGGGCAGCAGATTGGCCTTGGTTCTGAAGCCGGCTCCGTAGACTGTGTCGCCAACGAGCGGATGGCCGATATGGGCCATGTGCACACGGATCTGATGGGTGCGGCCGGTTTCGAGGTGGCACTCGACCAGTGAGGCAAGCGCCGTCGCATCCGGATTCTCCTGGAAACGCTCGATGACCTGGTAATGCGTGATCGCTTCGTCGGCATCCTGGCTGTCGGGGTGCTTGACGGCGCGGCGTGTGCGATCGCCGGTGGCGCGGCCAAGCGGTGCATCGACCATGCCCGACAACGAGCGAGGGCGACCCCAGACGACAGCCTGGTAAGCCCGCTCCAGCGGCATGGTGCGGCCGTGGTCGGCAAATTGAAGCGAGAGGTGGCGATGGGCTATGTCGTTCTTGGCGACGACCATGACACCTGTCGTGTCCTTGTCGAGACGATGGACGATGCCGGGGCGACGCACGCCGCCGATGCCGGACAGCGTATCGCCGCAATGATGGATCAGCGCGTTGACGAGCGTTCCTGTCCAGTTGCCGGGGCCGGGATGGACGACCAGGCCTGCCGGCTTCGATATGACGATAACGTCGTTGTCCTCATGGAGGATATCGAGCGGGATATCCTCGCCCTTTGGGGTCGGGTCTTCCGGCTCGGGCAGGGTGATCTCGAAACTGTCGCCGACGCGCACCTTGCGCTGCGGATCGGTGACGGCTTCGCCACGCATGGAAACCTGACCGTCCTTGATCAGCGCCTTGATGCGGCTGCGGGAAAAAGCCTCGCCGAGCTGCGCCGTCAGCCAGGCGTCGAGCCGGCCTTCGGCGGTTTCATCGGCGGTCAGGACTTTTCTAATGGCGGCGGCTTGTTTAAAGGGGTCGCTCAAGAGGCTTCTTCTCCGACGCATTTTTAGAACGGGACGCACAGATGACAGCAATCGAGCCAGACGACCAGGAAGAGAAGCCCCTTGATCCGGCGATGGAAAGTGTCCGGCGCAAGATGGTCCGCCTGCAGATCGTTTCCGGCGCCATCATGTTCGTGAGCCTTATGGCGGTCTTCGGCGCTGTTGTCTACAAGACGATGCGTGAACCAAAGGGGACGACGTCCACTGCCGCGACCTCCGGTGTGCCCTCGGATGGACCGCTTGCGGCGACCGTTTCCCTGCCGCTCGGATTCAAGGTGCAGTCGACCTCGTTTTCGGCGGGGCAGATCCTGTTCTATGGCGAGACGGTCGAGGGCAGGAACAAGGCGCTGGTCTTCGACCTCACGACCGGCCGAACCGTCGCCGACATCCTCGTCACGGGCAATTGAGGCCGGCATGGCCGCCAACCCCATCGTCATCGACAGCGCCGACGATCCGCGCATCGCTGAGTTTCGCGATATAAGAGAGCGTGACCTGACGGGCCGGGAGAACCGCTTCATCGCCGAGGGTACCGTCGTGTTGCGCATGCTGGCCGAAGCCCATGCGGCGGGCCGCGGCTTCTCAGCCGAAAAGATCCTGCTGCTGCGCAACCGCGTCGAGGGCGTGTCGTCCATCCTCGAACGATTTCCGACCGATGTGCCGGTTTATGTCGCCGAGGCCGATGTGCTTAACGGCGTTGTCGGTTTTCATCTGCATCGCGGCGTTCTCGCCCTCGGCCGGCGGGAGGACCGCGGCGAGGCAGCGCTTCTCGACGCCCTGCCGGAACGGGCGCTGGTGCTGGTCGGCTGCGGCATTTCCAATCACGACAATGCCGGCTCGATGTTCCGCAATGCGGCCGCCTTCCAGGCAGATGCGGTGCTGCTCGACGAAACCTCCTGTGATCCGCTCTATCGCAAGGCGCTGCGTGTTTCGGTCGGTTCGGTGCTGAGCGTTCCGCACCGGCGCGGCGGCAAGGCATTGGATGTGCTTCTGGCGCTTGCCGAACGGGGTTTTGCCATCTGGACGCTTTCGCCCCGTGGCATCACAGACATCCGCGCCATTCCGGCCTCGGCGCGCATGGCGCTTGTCGTCGGCACGGAGGGCGAGGGCCTGCCGGAGGCGCTGCTGGCACGCTTTCAGAGCGCGCGCATCCCGCAATCGGACGGGCTCGACAGTCTCAACGCCGCGACGGCGACAGGGATCGCACTGTTTTCCATGGCTTCGGCAATGGGGCGGCTCTGACGCTTACCGCACCGGATTGGCGATGATGGCCGCTGCCCTGTCGGCTAGGCTGACGCGGTCGTTCGGGTTCTTGGTGCCGGCATCCGGCAGCAGCGTCCGGATTGGTGAGGAAGGGCCTTCGTTGAGTGCGGTCAGCGCCACCATATTGGCGGCGATCGAGGCGATCTCCTCGCGGATCGCGCCATCACGCCCGGTAACGGACTTTGCCTTCAGCAGGCGCTCGGCAAGGGCGGCGCTGCGCATGCGGACATCCTCGCCCATCTCAGCTGCCACCGCGGCCGTGTCGAACACGGATGCGGTCGTGTCTTCGGTCGTCAGTTCCGGCGGCAGCTCCGCCGCCATCTTGGCCAGGCCGGCCTCGCGCAGCACCCGATTGATCTTGCGGATCTCGGCATTGGCGGCCTTCACCTGCTCCTTCAACTTGGCGATCTCCTGCTGACGGCGGATAAGCAGGCTTTCCTTCTCAGCAGCGGAGGCGCTCTCGCGTGCGGCCTTGTCCTCCAGGCGGATCACCATATGCTGCTGTTGCGTCAGTTTCTGTTCGGCATCCTTGGCCCGCTTCTGCAGCAGGGTGACGTCCTGGCGCAATGTGTCACGTTCGTCGCGTAGCGCATTGGCGCGGAATTTCAGGCTTTCCGCCTCGGTCTCACGCGCGGCAAGGTCGATCCTCAGCCCGTCTATTTGTTCGCTGAGCTTGCTCAGCCGTGTGCGCATTGCCGCCAGTTCGCTCTCCTTGTTGGCCGCGGATTGCTCGGCAATATGCAGATTGGTCTTCAACTGGCTGATATAGTTCTCATCCTTGCGCAGGCGCGAGCGCTGCTCGGCCGCCTCGACATGCATCTCGCCGATCTCGGCCTGCAAGTCACTGATCTCGGCGGCAAGCCTGCCGGCATCGACGGCAAGCGCATCGTGGCGCAGCTGGAGCGATAGGGATTTTTCGCGTTCACGCAGAAGATCCTGGGTCGTGCGGGCGTTTTCGGCGGCGTAAAGCGCGCGCACCATATCCTTCTGGGCGCGAACCTCCTGCGGGCTCAGCGGCATCGTCGCCTTCAGCCGGTTTTCGGTATACCAGACGATGCGGCGGTGCACCGCCGGCGAGATCAGAAAGACGAGGAAGGCCGCTGTCAGGAAGCCCAATCCGAACAAAAGAGCATATTCGATCACTGCGCGGCCATCGATTCGACGTTGATACCAGAATGGGACGATTTCAGTCCGGCCGGTCTAAAATCTGAACTCTATTCTTAATGAGATGCAGCATGCTGTCATCCGAAAACTGTTCACATGTTTCGGCATCATGCTCTTGGCCAGCCGCGATGATTAAGCATGCATGGTGCATAGGGGCAAGGCCGCCGATGCGGACGGCGGCAATTTCCAGGGCCCAGCGGCGTCAGAAGGGGTTCCAGGTCGGCGCCTGGGTGATCTTGAGATAGCCGACATTGACGCCGAGGCGGGCGCCGACGCCGGTGCGGATCGGCACAATCAGCACGTTGTTGTTCTTCAGCACCGTCATGCCGAAGCCGGCGATCACATAGGCCGAACCGCTGACGCCGCCGAAGCGGGCATAGATGCCGTCGATGGAGGGCAGATCATAGACGAGCATCATGACCCGCGAGCCTTGGCCGCCGTAATCGATACCGAGAGACGGACCCTGCCAGTAGAGCGAATGCTCGCCGGCATTCTTGGTGTTCAGCTGGCCTTCGCCATAGGTGAGACCGGCGATGAAGGCGCCGCCGCCTTCCTGTCCGAGAATATAACCGTTCGGCAGGCCATATTTCTGGAAGGCGCTTTCCACCACCTTGGCGAGGCCGCCGCTGGCGGAGCCGAAGAAGGAGTGGCCCGTATCGATGATTTCCTGCATCGTATACTGACCGTTGTTCTGGGCGGCGGCCGGCCCGGCAATCATCAGCCAGGTCAGTACGAAGGCCGAAAGCAACCTGCAGAAGCCAATGAATCGGTGCGGAAATCGAGGGCGCATGGTGTCATCCGTTCGTCGTTTGGCTGGAGCGGGCACCCGCTCGCGTCGATTGCTGCATTTTGCGCCGATGATCTTAACAATCGGTTTACCAAATATGGTGTCATTATGGCACCGAGTACGATCGCAAACTTCGCGCAATTTTGATGAAGCATATTTGCCGGCGCGATGAGATTGCTGCCCTTCAGGAGACGATGATGTCCAAGAACCCGAACCTCACCCTGTCCGGCCCGGATCTGGCCGCGCTTCTCTGCAGCCGCGTTTGCCACGATGTCATCTCGCCCGTCGGCGCGATCAATAACGGCCTGGAACTTCTGGATGAAGGCGGTGCCGATGCCGATGCGATGGATTTGATCCGCACCAGCGCGCTCAACGCTTCCGTGCGCCTGAAATTCGCGCGCCTTGCCTTCGGCGCCTCGGGTTCGGTCGGCGCGTCGATCGACACTGGCGAGGCGGAGCGGGCCGCCAAGGATTTTGCCCTCGCCGAGAAGAAGACCGAGGTGATCTGGAACGGACCGCGCGCCATCGTTGCCAAGAACCGCGTCAAGCTGCTCCTCAACCTCTTCCTTGTTGCCTATTCGGCGATTCCGCGCGGCGGCGTGCTCGAAGTAACGCTCGAAGATCCCGAGTTCGATGCCAGGTTCAGGCTCACGGCCAAGGGCAAGCTGATGCGCCTGCCGCCCAAATTTGTGGAGATATCGACCGGTACGATTGAGGAGGCGATCGATGCCCATTCGATCCAGCCCTATTACACGGTGCTGCTGGCTGAGGAGTGCGGAATGACGCTTGATCACAGCGCAAGCGCCGACGAACTGGTGTTCACCGCCGCGGTCGCTGCGGCGTGATTTCGGCGCCCGGACAAGCGGCTGCGCGTTTGCGGTAACGATTCCTTAGCCTGATGGAACTATACTCTAGGGTTGTAGGAGGCATCCTGTTACGACGAATGCGAGGGCAAAGGAGTAGTCATGCAAAGGTTCATGATCACCGATAACTCGGACATCGTCCGCAAGGTCGGCAAGCGCATTCTCTCCGAACTCGACTTTCTCGTCAGCGAAGCTTCCAACGCCGGTGAGGCGCTTCAGCGCTGCCAGGCGGAGCTGCCGGAATATCTGATCGTCGATTCCGGCATGGAAGGCGCCCTTGACCTCATTGCCGCCATCCGCGCCATGGAGGGCGGCAAGGACGTCAAGATCTATTACTGCGTCATCGAAGCCGATCTCAAGAAATTGATGGCAGGCAAACGGGCCGGCGCGACAGACTTCCTGCTGAAGCCCTTCGATCGCAAGATCCTGACCGCCGTTTTCGGAAACCGCGCGATCGCAGCCTGACTGCAGGTTTCTTCCCGGCCGCATCGGCCGCCCTTGAGCACAATGCCGAAAGCGTGGACGGCTCCGGCTGCGCGACATCTTCCAACGTGATCGAGAGATGGAAACCAGCCATTCACGCTGGATCTCGAGCGTTTATCCGGACAGCAACGTCTGCGCGGTACAAACGAAAAATCCCGCCGGAAGGGCGGGATTTCGTCATCCGATAAGGGGGACCGGAAGATCAAGCGGTTTCCGCATATTCGGTGCCATCAGGCTCGCGCAGAACGTAGCCACGGCCCCAGACGGTCTCGATATAGTTGGCGCCGCCGGCCGCGTTGGCGAGTTTTTTGCGAAGCTTGCAGATGAAGACGTCGATGATCTTCAGTTCGGGCTCGTCCATGCCGCCGTAAAGGTGGTTCAGAAACATTTCCTTGGTGAGGGTGGTGCCCTTGCGGAGCGAAAGCAGCTCCAGCATCTGATATTCCTTACCCGTCAGGTGGACGCGCTGGCCGCCGACTTCGACGGTCTTGGCGTCGAGGTTGACGATGAGCTCGCCAGTCATGATGACCGACTGGGCGTGGCCCTTGGAGCGGCGGACGATAGCGTGGATGCGGGCGACGAGCTCGTCCTTGTGGAACGGCTTGGTCATGTAATCGTCGGCGCCGAAGCCGAGGCCGCGAACCTTGTCTTCGATGCCGGCCATGCCCGACAGAATGAGGATCGGCGTCTTGACCTTGGACAGCCGGAGGGTGCGGAGCACTTCATATCCCGACATGTCGGGCAGGTTCAGATCGAGAAGGATGATATCATAATCATACAGCTTGCCCAGATCGACGCCTTCTTCACCGAGATCGGTGGTGTAAACATTAAAACTTTCTGATTTTAGCATCAACTCGATGCTCTGCGCCGTAGCGCTGTCATCCTCGATGAGAAGTACCCGCATAATTATCCCCTTTACCGCCGCCGAAAGGTGGTCTGGCCCCCTACACGCTACCCGAACAAGCTACGTGATTTGGAAGCTGCCACGAAATGGTTAACAAATTCTAATTCACTCTGGCAAGGAGTATCGAATTTATTAAATAATTTTTCCATTTCTCTGTTTTCCAATAGGAATCTCAAAAAGGCGTTCCTAAACTTTAACATCAGGAAACAGCGCTAAGTGATTCATCCGACTCGCCAATGAAAAGGTTCGAACTTCATGCCGCGGCATTTACCGAGCCTTAAATCATCGGGCCTATCATTAACGATGCCCGTAAACGAAAGGTTACCAGCGGTAGGTTTTTGTTAATATCGCAGGAAATTTTTTAGCAAACCGTGTCAAAGCGGCGCGCAGGGTGGTTTCAAGTTGAGCCGGGGTCTCGCATCACGGGAGTAATGCGTATGAAGTCGCGAGAAAGTCTCGTTCGCCTGAAGGAGTTTCAGGTGAACGAAAAACGCCGTCAATTGCAGCAGTTGCAGATGATGATGTCCGAATTCGAACGGATGACGAAGGATCTGGAGAGCCAGATCGTCGTCGAGGAAAAGAAGTCCGGTATATCCGACCCGAATCACTTTGCTTATCCGACCTTCGCCAAGGCCGCGCGGCAGCGGGCCGACAACCTGCAGGTTTCGATCAAGGAACTGAAGATGCAGGAAGAGGCGCTGGAACTGGCGCTCGAGGAGATGCAGGCGGAATATGCAAGGGCGACGGCGCTGGAAGAGCGTGACGGCGGCGCCCGCGCTAGGGCCTAAGAGACAAACGGGCGCCGGCTTCGGCGCCTGAGGATCGCCAGAGAGAAGCCATGTATGATGGGCGCGCGCTGTCCGTCATACATGGCTTTTGGTGTTTGCCTTTCACGTCTGCATGTCGTCGCGCAAACCTCACCGGATTTGGGCCACGGCATCAGTTCACGACATCCTGCCATTCCGGGTGGCGTTGCGCTTGCGCCTTGAAGAAGGGGCAGAGCGGGATGATCTTCCAGCCACCCGCGCGAGCCGCTTCCACCGCATGCAGCGCCAATGCCTGGCCGACGCCCTTGCCGCGCAAGGCGTCGGGAACCGCCGTATGATCGATGATGACGAGCTTCGGCGACGCGCGCGAATAGGTCATCTCCGCCTCGTGCCCCTCGACCTCGGCGGCATAACGGCCGCCGGAGCCGCCTTCTTCATTTCGAATGTCCATCGCCTTACCTCGTACACAGATATTATCGCCGCCGACGGTGACACGGCGGCGCCGCCGTGCCAAGCCGGTGAAATCATTCCTGAGGGAGACGCAGTGTTCATGGAAAATATCGCATCGACACGAGCCTCTGGGCAATGAGAGCGCTTTCGATCGTCCGCCCCGCTCTTCTCGTCGCGGCTCCGTTCCTCCTGGCGCTCGGGCTCATCTTACCGCTGGTTCGTTTCGAGACGCTTTATTTCTTCGATCAGACTCCGTCGCTCATCGAAATCGTCGTCTCGCTCTGGCAAGGCGGAGATGGGCCGCTGGCGGCGATCGTTGCGCTGGTCTCGATCGTGCTTCCGCTTCTCAAGATGGTCGGGATCGCGGCGGAAGCGACGGCTGCCGGCGGCGGGGCCGGGAGCCTGTTCTATCGTCGCGTCGTGCCGCATCTGTCCAAGTGGTCAATGATGGACGTGCTGCTCGTCGCGATCGTCATTGCTGCGGCGAAGACAACGGGGTTGGCGGATGCCTTCACGCAGCCTGGCCTCTGGTGCTACGCCGCCTCGTCAATAATTTCGGGCCTTCTTCATTCCCTGATGGGAAATGCGCCCGGCCCGAAATAAATGTCGATGATGCGTGCGATCAGTGGCGATATTGCTGGATACGCGTGGTGCGCAGGCCGGCAAGGCCGTGGCTGTTGATCGACGACTGCCAAGAAAGGAACTCTTCGACCGTGAGCGTATAACGCTCGCAGGCCTCTTCCAGGCTCAACAGGCCACCGCGAACCGCCGCGACAACCTCTGCCTTGCGGCGGATCACCCAGCGCCGCGTATTGGGCGGCGGAAGATCCGCGATGGTCAGGGGGCTGCCATCGGGGCCGATGACATATTTCACTCTGGGACGTATCATTTCGGTCATGGGACTCTCTACACAACGCAAGACCACGGACGCCACTCTAGCTTGCCACATTTAAAAATTGCCTAAACGCATCGTAAGACTTTGATAACAAATTTAGATGGTCGGCCGGCGATCATTTGGGGCGATTGCATGCCGCTACGTCAATCTGTCGGACGGCTGCATGGGGCCAGGCGGAATGAAATCTTCCCTGTCCCCGAGAAAATTTTATAAGCCGCGCAGCAAAGAATATACGCAGAGGCTTCGCCTCCGTTCTTCCCGTTGTATCAGTCCAGCGCGTGCCTTCGACGCTTCCCGTTCTCGGGATGCGGGCAAAGGCCGTTTCTGACGACCCTCTGGCGCGAGCTTTTCATCGCCGGCAGCAAGGCCGAGCTGAAGCTTGCGGACCAGGATACGAAGATGAAAAAGCATGGGTGCGCAATCGACGATTGGCCTGAGGATGCTGGGTTTTCGCCTTAGCGGGCCGATGGCGCCGACCTGTCCTTCACCGACATCGCGGCGGCTCGGGGAGACGGCGCAGCTTGCGGCCGTCGGTTTTTATCCGCTCTCGGCTTTCCCGCATGATCTTCATCGAAAACAGGTTGATTAGCAACTGGCCGTAAAACCTCAGCGGCTTATACGAGGCGGCCGTTCCTTCTATTGCAGCCGGCTGGTGACCGCGACGAAGCGAATGGTCATGGGTGTTTTCTACGAGCGGGGAGCCTTTGCGGAGGCGCCGCCAGCAGGAAAATCGGCGTCGCAACGCCCTCCCTCAGATGCGCGGGCGGGGAATAGCTTCGCCTTCACGCTGCACGATGTGTGACCTGAAACAAGACATCCTTGCCTTCTCAGGCGGCTCTCCCCTGCTTGACGGGGATCTCAGGCGGAGGCGCTGCTGTACGCCTGTGTGGCGCTTCCCCGTGCAGCTGCGGCCTCGAGGAAGGGCCATCGGAGACGTTCACGCGGCGCGAAATCGAATGCCGGCGCTGGTCGGCTGTCGTCAGGAGCAGCGACGAGCTCGCGATCATTCTCGACCTGTCGTCGCATACCGAGGCGGGTTATTTGAAGAGTGCGATGCGCGCAAGCAGCTCGGTCAATCGCATGCAGGCGGTCGCCAGGGCACACTTCGGTACCGGCTGCTCTAAACCCGTCGCGATCTTTACAGATTCGCGTGGCATGGGCCATTGTTTTGCGTGACGTGCTTTCGGGCTGGCGGGCTTTACGAAAAACCGAAAGCGCGCCGCCTCAAACATGAGTCATACGACGCGCTTCCAGATTTTTGGTTTTCTATGTCCTTATCCCGGAATGGCTGCAGCCTTCCGGCCGACAAGTTATCAGAAGCCTTTTCCGCCGGTGAGTTCCGACACGACGGTTCCGGCAATGATTCGGACGTCCATCCAGATCGAAAAATTGGCGACATAATAAAGATCGCTGGCGATACGGGCTCGCGCCTTGGCCGGACGATCGGTCGGGCCGCGCAGGCCACGCATCTGGGCAAGGCCCGTCATGCCCGGACGCATCGCGTGGCGCTGGTGATATTCCGGCACAAGCTCTTCGTAGAGCATGCCGCCAGCGCGCATGCCGATCGCGTGGCAACGCGGGCCGACGACCGACATGTCGCCCATCAGCACATTCAGCAACTGCGGCAACTCGTCGACATTCGTGCGACGCAGAATGGCGCCGACGCGGGTGACGCGCGGGTCGTTTCTCACCGTCTGCGCCACGCCGGAGACGTCGCAGAGGTCGGTGCGCATGGAGCGGAACTTGTAAACCTTGATGGTTTTGCAGTTCTTACCCCAGCGCGTCTGCTTGAAGAGTACCGGCCCTGGGCTGTCGAGCTTGATCAGCAGGGCGACGAAAAGCAGGAAGGGGGCGAGGACGAGGAGGGCGCTCAACGACGAAACAATGTCGAACGCCCGCTTCAGGACGAGATCCATCCACGGCGCCTGAGGCGCATCGCTATGGATAACAGGTGTCTGGATCTTCAGGGCCGGCTGCTGGCGGCGGCTTGGCCGAAAAGACTCTGTCGAGATGGTGTTGTTTAGTTCCGTGATGCTCAAGGATCGTACTCTGTTGTCTTCGAGGGGCGCGGCGGCAATAGGCGATCAATGGTTGACCCTGTCACCAGGGCTGCACTCAGGTGTTGGTAACCCTACTAAAACGGAAAAATGCGACAATTGTGTAATGCTGTCCAGAGAAATATCGCATTGCAATAAATCTTTCGCAATTGCGATAAGTTGAGGCAAGCTCATGATATTTCGTTAATAATTGGAATTTCGTCAAGGTTTTTAGGCCTTTGGCGAGAGCTTCCGGGGGGCGGTCGGTGTGTTGTTTGGACACGCGACCGACCGTCGGCAGCCAGTAATTTTAACGAATTCCGACGCGAAATTTTTTTGGCGAGTATCCTCGACCGTCCTCAAACTGTGTCGGAATATGACAAAATCAAGGCCGAATCGGCGGTGTCCAAGCCGAGTGAAGTATGGCCGGGGCCAGGCAGAATCACCTGAGCCGGTTCGGCGTTGCGAATCACGTTCGGACTCCTGCCTGCATGGCGTGCCGCTCGATCGCGGGCAGGACGATACCGGCCAATCAAGAGAAGGGCGGCGGCCGTAGAACCTTCCAATAGTGTGGGGGACCGCTTATTGCGGTCTCTTCGAAAATCCTGCGGGTGATCAAGCCGGTTCGAGGACGCGTTTCCTGCCGCCCCAGGAGATGAAGTTCGGATTGGCGAAATCGAAATCCGCCGCCGTTCCTGTCTTGCCATAGGTCAGCGGCGCTCCGTCGAGCGTCACCGTCGAGCCACCGGCGGCGCGCAGCACCGCGTCGCCGGCGGCTGTGTCCCATTCCATCGTGCGCGTGAAACGGGGATAGACGTCGGCCTTGCCTTCCGCCAGCAGGCAGAATTTCAGCGAGGAGCCGATATTGGTGCATTTGGAGATCGCGTGGTGAGCAAGGAAGTTGCCGGTCTCCGGGCTGTTGTGGCGAAGGCTTGCGAGCGCAAGCCTGTCGTCCGGCTGTTCGCGCACGGTGATGGCTGTGCGCAGGCCGACCGTGAAATCTTCGGTGACGACCAGTCTTTCAGCGTGTCCGCCTTCTCCGGAGAAGGCGAGTCCGAGCGCCGGGGCATAAACGATGCCGGCCACGGGGGCACCGTTTTCGATATAAGCGATGTTAACGGTGAATTCCTGCCGTCCCTCGACGAATTCACGGGTGCCGTCGAGGGGATCGACGAGAAAGAAGCCCCGGCCGCTGATGTCGGGCACTTTTCCGGCGGCGACCGATTCTTCCGCCACGACGGGTATGTCGGGATAATCCCTGGCGAGGTGGGCGAGGATGATGCGTTCGGCCTCCTCGTCGGCGACCGTGACCGGACTTGCATCCGCCTTCATGGCGACGGGGAAGCCTTCGCGTAAGACCGTAATGATGGCCTTACCGGCTTCCAGGGCCGCCCTTTCAAATGTCCTCAGCATCGTCCTTTTGCCGTTCGCCATGCGGCGCGCACCCGCTGTCGCCCGTCCGCAAACCATCCCTGTCACCCGATACGGGATATGGTGTTTCCCGTCGCGTTCCGCATCCCCGACAACGCAGAACCACGATACTACCATAAGTCTTCAGTCATGTCAGACGAAGATGAGGTATTGCGCGTGGAATCGCGTTCGCTAAAGCGAGCAAATCCAGGTTTGAATTTGCTCCATCTTCCAATTCTGTGGAATGGCTTACGCGCGAAACGCGCCAAAAATCGAAAACGTTATTCCTGGATAATTAACCCCGCGGCGGTTTCTGACCAAAAACAGGCCGCGCCCTGCCGATTTTCTGTGGATTCTGGTTCAAAATGCGTCATTTAGCCCTGTTTCGACAAGAATCTGCCGGAATAAATCCTTTTTGTCTTCACATTTCCAGCGAAACCGCTATGCATCGGCTTATGAGGTTGCCTGAAACGGGGAACCAAAGAACCAAAAAGAGATGCAGCACGTTCCGCTCGCATCCAGGGGAAAACGACATATGGAGTATTTCGTCCAGCAGCTCTTCAATGGGCTGACGCTCGGATCCATCTATGGCCTTGTGGCTATCGGCTATACGATGGTTTATGGCATTATCGGCATGATCAACTTCGCCCATGGCGACATCTTCATGCTCGGTGGTTTCGCCGCTCTTATCGTCTTTCTCGTTCTCACATCCATCTTCGCAGGCCTCCCGGTGGCAATTTTGCTGTTGGCGATGCTTGTCGTAGCGATGCTGATGACGAGCTTGTGGAATTGGACGATCGAGCGTGTCGCATACCGTCCGCTGCGCGGTTCTTTCCGCCTTGCGCCACTGATTACCGCAATCGGCATGTCGATTGTTTTGTCCAACTTCATCCAGGTGACTCAGGGACCGCGCAACAAGCCGATCCCGCCCATGGTGAGCTCGGTCTACCAGTTCGGCAATATTTCGGTGTCGCTGAAGCAGATCATCATCATCCTGATCACCGCGGTGCTGCTCACCGTCTTCTGGTACATCGTCAACCATACGGCACTCGGCCGGGCCCAGCGCGCGACGGAGCAGGACCGCAAGATGGCGGCGCTGCTCGGCGTCAATGTCGATCAGACGATCTCGATCACTTTCGTCATGGGGGCCGCGCTGGCTGCAGTCGCCGGCACCATGTATCTGATGTATTATGGCGTTGCTTCGTTCGCTGACGGCTTTACGCCGGGTGTGAAGGCGTTTACCGCAGCCGTTCTCGGCGGCATCGGCTCATTGCCGGGCGCCGTGCTCGGCGGGCTGATGATCGGCCTGATCGAATCGCTGTGGTCGGCCTATTTCACCATCGCGTACAAGGATGTGGCGACCTTCGCCATCCTCGCTTTCGTGCTGATCTTCAAGCCGACGGGTATTCTCGGGCGGCCGGAAGTCGAGAAGGTATAACGTCATGGCAAACATCGAGAATTCTGCAGGCAAGTCCGATGCCGGACTTGTCCGCAAGGGTCTTATCGAAGCCCTTTTCGCCGCCGTTCTGTCGCTCGGGATGTTTGTTCTCTACGTCGGCCTGAAGACCGATCAGAACATCAACAACGAGCTGATCATCGTCCAGCGCTGGGGTCTGCTCGCGATCTTCGTCGCGATCGCCGCGATCGGCCGTTTCGCCATGGTCGTGTTCGTCAAGCCGAATATCGACCGCCGCAAGCTCCGCAAGGCGCGGGAAGGCGATCTCGACATCTCGACCGAGAAGAATTTCTTCCATCGGCATTTCCTGAAGATCGCGCTGATCGCTTTGATGCTGTATCCTGTGGTGATCGTTGCGCTTGTGGGCGCTCAGGGCTCGCTGAAGTGGGTCGACAATTTCGGTATCCAGATCCTCATCTACGTGATGCTCGCCTGGGGCCTGAACATCGTCGTCGGGCTCGCCGGCCTGCTCGACCTCGGTTATGTCGCTTTCTACGCGGTGGGCGCCTATTCCTATGCGCTGCTGTCGAGCTACTTCGGCCTGTCCTTCTGGGTGCTGTTGCCGCTTTCCGGTATCTTGGCCGCACTCTGGGGTGTCATCCTCGGCTTCCCGGTGCTGCGCCTGCGCGGCGATTACCTCGCCATCGTGACGCTTGCCTTCGGTGAAATCATTCGCCTCGTCCTCATCAACTGGACGGACGTCACCAAAGGAACCTTCGGCATATCGAGCATACCGAAGGCGACGCTCTTCGGTATTCCCTTCGATGCAACGGCCGGCGGCTTTGCCAAGCTCTTCCACCTGCCGATGTCCTCGGCCTATTACAAGATCTTCCTGTTCTATCTCATTCTGGCGCTCTGCATGCTGACCGCTTACGTCACCATCCGGCTGCGCCGCATGCCGATAGGCCGTGCCTGGGAAGCCTTGCGCGAGGACGAAATCGCCTGCCGATCGCTCGGCATCAATACGGTGACGACCAAACTGACAGCATTCGCGACGGGTGCGATGTTCGGGGGGTTCGCGGGCTCCTTCTTCGCAGCACGGCAGGGCTTCGTTTCACCGGAATCCTTCGTTTTCCTGGAGTCGGCCGTCATTCTCGCCATCGTCGTTCTTGGCGGCATGGGCTCGCTGACCGGTATAGCGATTGCTGCGATCGTCATGGTCGGCGGCACCGAGGCGCTTCGCGAAATGGATTTCCTGAAACAGGTCTTCGGACCCGACTTTACGCCGGAACTTTATCGCATGCTGCTTTTTGGCCTCGCCATGGTCGTCGTCATGCTGTTCAAGCCGCGCGGTTTCGTCGGTTCGCGTGAACCGACCGCCTTCCTCAAGGTGCGCAAGGCAGTATCCGGAAGCTTTACCAAGGAGGGCCACGGTTGATGAGCCCCGTTACCAATGCAATGTCGAGCGACACGCTTCTCAAGGTCGAGCACCTGTCGATGAAGTTCGGCGGCCTGATGGCCATCAACGACTTCTCGTTCGAGGCCAAGCGCGGCGATATCACCGCGCTGATCGGTCCGAACGGCGCCGGCAAGACCACCGTCTTCAACTGCATCACCGGTTTCTATAAGCCGACGATGGGGATGATCACGCTCAACCAGAGTAGCGGCAAGCAGTACCTCCTGGAGCGTCTGCCGGACTTTCGCATCACTAAGGAAGCCAAGGTGGCCCGCACCTTCCAGAACATCCGGCTGTTCTCCGGCCTGACGGTTCTCGAAAACCTGCTCGTCGCCCAACACAACAAGCTGATGCAGGCATCGGGCTACACCATCCTCGGCCTCATCGGCATCGGTCCTTACAAGCGGGAGGCTGCCGGTGCGGTCGAGCTCGCCCGTCATTGGCTTGAAAAGGCCGAGTTGATCGACCGTGCCGATGATCCGGCTGGGGATCTCCCTTACGGCGCCCAGCGGCGTCTCGAGATCGCGCGTGCCATGTGCACCGGTCCGGAACTGCTTTGCCTGGATGAACCGGCCGCCGGCCTCAACCCGCGGGAATCGGCAAAGCTCAATGAGCTCCTGCAGAGCATTCGCGCCGAAACCGGAACCTCGATCCTGCTCATCGAGCACGACATGTCGGTGGTCATGGAAATCTCCGACCACGTCGTCGTTCTCGAATATGGCCAGAAGATTTCCGATGGCACGCCCGACCATGTGAAACACGATCCGAAGGTCATCGCGGCCTATCTCGGCGTCGAGGATGAAGAAGTGGAAGAGGTGATCGCAACCGTCGAGCAGCTCGAAGGAGGCGCAAACTGATGGGCGATGCAGTAATGACGGGCCAACCGCTCCTTCAGGTGAATGGCGTCGAAACCTATTATGGCAATATCCGCGCGCTGGCCGGCATTGATGTCCAGGTCAACAAGGGCGAGATCGTCAGCCTGATCGGCGCCAACGGCGCCGGCAAATCGACGCTGATGATGACGATCTGCGGCAGCCCCCAGGCCCGCACCGGTTCTGTCGTCTTCGAGGGCCGCGAGATCACCCGTATGCCCACCCACGAAATCGCACGATTGCGCATTGCGCAGTCGCCGGAGGGGCGTCGCATCTTCCCGCGCATGACGGTCATGGAAAACCTCCAGATGGGCGCGGGTCTCGACAATCTCAAATATTTCGCCGAGGACGTTGAGAAGATCTTCACGCTCTTCCCGCGCCTGAAGGAACGCCATGCCCAGCGCGGCGGCACGCTCTCGGGCGGCGAGCAGCAGATGCTGTCGATCGGCCGCGCGCTGATGGCGCGCCCGAAACTGCTGCTGCTCGACGAACCTTCGCTCGGCCTGGCGCCGCTGATCGTCAAGGGGATTTTTGAAGCGATCCGGAAGCTCAACGAGCAGGAAGGCCTTACCGTATTCCTCGTCGAGCAGAACGCATTCGCTGCCTTGAGGCTTTCGCATCGTGCTTATGTGATGGTGAACGGCAAGGTGACGATGAGCGGCTCCGGCAAGGAACTGCTCGCCAACCCCGAGGTTCGCGCCGCCTATCTCGAAGGCGGAAGACACTAATCGAAGGAGGAGTTTGATATGCAGGGACTTTTCTTCGAAAGTGACGACGGTGTTCGAGTCGTCATTCGCGCTCTCGTCGTGCTGATCGGCTTCTGGACGGCGTGGCGGGCCGGGAAGGCGGTTGCGGACGGCTGGAATAATTATCCGCTCGCCGTGATCTACACCTTCCTCCTGGCCTGGGCGATGCAGTTTCTGCACCATGCCCTGTTCAATGGGCCGATGCTCAGCGCCTTCTATTACACCATCGATTTCGTGACGCTGCTGGTCTTCTCGACTGCCGGCTTCCGCTTTCGCCGTACCAATCAGATGGTCAACAACTATTACTGGCTGTACGAAAAAACTTCCGCGTTTTCGTGGAAGGACAAACATTGACAGTCCGTTGAAACTAGGCATGAATTGCCTTCAGAGTGGAACAGCTTTCCTGGCGCAGTCAATGGTGGGTAATGCGCCGGGCCTTGGACCGGAACCCGCCCAAAAATTGGGAGTAACAATATGAAGAAGTCTCTTCTGTCGGCGGTGGCTCTGACGGCGATGGTCGCCTTCAGCGGCAACGCTTGGGCCGACGTCCTCATCGCTGTCGCTGGTCCGCTGACCGGCCCGAATGCCGCTTTCGGCGCTCAGCTTCAGAAGGGTGCCGAGCAGGCAGCTGCCGACATCAACGCTGCCGGCGGCATCAACGGCGAGCAGATCAAGATCGAGCTCGGCGACGACGTCTCCGACCCGAAGCAGGGTATCTCGGTCGCCAACAAATTCGTTGCCGACGGCGTCAAGTTCGTCATCGGCCATTTCAACTCGGGCGTATCCATCCCGGCTTCGGAAGTTTACGCCGAAAACGGCATTCTCGAAATCACCCCGGCCGCTACTAACCCGAAGTTCACCGAGCGTGGCCTCTGGAACACCTTCCGCACCTGCGGCCGTGACGACCAGCAGGGCGCTATTGCCGGCAAATATCTTGCCGACCACTTCAAGGACGCCAAGATCGCTGTCGTTCATGACAAGACCCCCTACGGTCAGGGCCTTGCCGACGAAACCAAAAAGGCCATGAATGCCGCTGGTGTCACGGAAGCCATGTACGAAGGCATCAACGTTGGCGACAAGGACTTCTCGGCCCTCATCGCCAAGATGAAGGAAGCCGGCGTCTCGATCATCTATTGGGGCGGTCTGCACACCGAAGCCGGTCTCATCATCCGTCAGGCCGCTGACCAGGGCCTGAAGGCAACGCTGGTTTCCGGCGATGGTATCGTTTCGAACGAACTGGCCTCGATCGCTGGCGACGCCGTTGCCGGTACGCTGAACACATTCGGTCCTGACCCGACGCTGAACCCGGCGAACAAGGAACTCGTCGAAAAGTTCAAGGCTGCCGGTTTCAACCCCGAAGCCTACACGCTCTACTCCTACGCTGCGATGCAGGCGATCGCCGGCGCTGCCAAGGCTGCCGGTTCGCTCGATCCTGAAGCCGTTGCAGCGGCCATGAAGGAAAAGGGTCCGTTCCCGACCGTTCTCGGCGACATCTCGTTCGACGAAAAGGGCGACCCCAAGATTCCTGGCTACATCATGTACGAATGGAAGAAGGGCGCGGACGGCAAGTACACCTACGTGCCGCAGGGCATGTAAGCTTTACTTCCTCTCTATGAATATGATCATCGAAGCCCGGTTCCAGCCGGGCTTCTTTTTTGCGGCGCTTGATCCACGGCGCGGTCAGGCGGTGAAGCGGCGCTGATTTCGGCGCTGGCCTGAACGGATGGAGAAGGTGACTGTTGCCGCTTGTCGGTGGTACTGCGGAGGAAATGTGATCCGCGGAAGGCCTTCGCTATCCATCACATCTCATGCAGCACATGCGTAGCCTTCACGGCGGCCGATGCACGGTTCTCGACGCCGAGCTTCACATAGATCTGCTCGAGGTGCTTGTTCACGGTGCGCGCCGACAAACCCAGTATCTCCCCGATATCGCGATTGGGCTTGCCCTTTGCAATCCAAAGCAGCACTTCGGATTCGCGCTGGGTGAGCGAGAATCGCTGGCGCAGCACCTCGTCGTCGCTTCGCTGGCTGGCGGCGGTGAGGCGGAAGAGATATTCGTCCGGCCCAATCGCGCCGAGGAAGGCGAGCTGGAGCGCGGTCTGGCCGGCATGGGTGACCGAGATGATGCCTTCGCGTACCGCTGCCACGCGGTCGCGCATCCAGCCGGCGATATGGCGGACGACGATCTCCATGCCGTCGTCGCTGCCCATGGCGGCATTGACGAGCCGCGTCGCCTGCGGCGTCGACCAATGGATCGCACCGTCCCCTTTGACCGCCAGCAGGTGACGACCGGCGGCATCCAGCGCAACCCGGGCACTCTGGGTCGAGCGGGCATTGCGCAGGTGAACGCGGATGCGGGCGCGCAGTTCGTCGATGTTGATCGGCTTGGTGAGGTAATCGACGCCGCCGGATTCCAGCGCATGCACGACGTGCTCGGTTTCCGTCAGCCCGGTCATGAAGATGACCGGCACCTGAGCGACGGCGGCGTTCGCCTTCAGCCTGCGGCAGGTCTCGAAGCCATCCATCGCAGGCATGACGGCGTCGAGCAGGATGAGGTCGGGCGTGATCCGCTCCACGATGCCAAGTGCTGCCGTGCCTGAGGTGGCGATCAGCACGGAGAAGCCGGATTGTTCGAGCGCATCGGTCAGGAAGCCGAGCGCCTCCGGCGAGTCGTCGACGAGCAGAACGATATCGCGAGGGAGGGCCGGCTCAGCCAATGGGTTCCACCTTTTCTTCGAAGTCGTGCAGGAATGTCATGAAGCCGGCCAGATCGAAGGCTGCCACATAGGGTCGAAGGGCCTCCGTGAATGGCCGATTTGCCTCCAGCTTGGCAAGGTCCGAAAGCTTGGCTTCGATGCCCCTGATGTAACCGATCTCGCCGAGCCGCAGCAACTCCTGCACATGGGCCGCACCCGGGCTCAGCATCGGCGCTTCGGTCTTTGCAGGAGGGATGGGAGCGTCGTCGGCGTAGACCCAGTTCAGGCCGAGATGCAGGGCGAGCTTGTCGCGCAACTGGCGGATGTCGACGGGCTTGCCAATCGCGTCGTTGTGGCTGTCGTCGCTCTCGCTTAAGACCGTCGCATCGCCGATGTTGGCCGAGAGCATCAGTACCGGCGCCGTCTGGCCGGCCTCACGCAGGCGCGAGACGAGCTGCCAGCCACTCATGCCGGGCATCAGAATATCGACGAGGAAAAGATCGGGCATGATGCCGTCGATCAGCGTCAGGCATTCGGCGCCGCCTGCCGCCGTCAGCACGATGAAATCGAGCGGCGCCAGGATCTCACGCATCATGTCGCGGTGATCTTCATTGTCGTCAACGACGACGATCGTGCGGCGCGGACCGTCGTAACCAACGATGCGCTTTTCCTGCGGCGGGGCGGCGGCGCGCATGACGGCGGACAGCATCAGCCGCACACGGAAGGTCGAGCCTTCGTCCTTGACGCTCGAAACCGCAATCTCGCCGCCGAGCGTATTGGTCAGAAGCCGGGTGATGGTGAGGCCGAGACCGAGGCCCGGCATCGGCCGCACGCTGTCGGCTTCGCCGCGCTGGAAAGGCTCGTAGATGCGCGTGAGGTCCTTTTCGGCGATGCCGCGGCCAGTGTCGGTGACGGTGAAGGTCGCGACCTGGCTGCGATAGCCGACATCGAAGGTGACGCTGCCTTCGTCGGTGAATTTGATGGCGTTGGAGAGCAGGTTGACAAGGATCTGGCGCAGGCGCTTCTCATCCGTGCGGACGAATTGCGGCAGGGCCGGTGAGCGATCGTGGATGAAGGCTAGCCCCTTGGCCTGCGCCTGCGGCCGGAACATTTCAACGATCTGGTCGAGGAAATCCTGGATGTTGATCTCGTTGGAATAGACCTGCAGGCGGCCGGCCTCTATCTTGGAGATATCGAGCAGGCCGTCGATCAGGCCGGAGAGATGTTCGGCGCTGCGACGGATGACCTTGATCGAGGGTTGGCGTGGCGCCGGGATCGTCTCGTCGCGTTCGAGGATCTGGGCGTAGCCGAGCACGGCATTCAAAGGTGTGCGCAGCTCGTGGCTGAGGCCGACGACATAGCGGCTCTTGGCCCGGTTGGCGGCCTCCGCCGTCTCCTTGGCATTCTGCAGCGCGGCGTCGGTCTTCTTGTGAGCGGCGATTTCCTTGAGCAGCAGCGTGTTCTGACGTGAGGATTCCTCCTCTGCGACGACGCGGCTGTCATGGGCAAGCACATAGAACCAGCAGACCACGCCTGAAATCACCGAGAATACGAAGAAGACGATGAGGATGGTGCGGTTGACCACCTCTGCCGTCTCGGGAGAGGCGGAGGCGACCTGATGGGCGATCATTGCCAGGATCGCGCCGATGGCGGTCAGCGCCAGCGCGACCGCGATGCCGTAGCGGCCGAGGCGCGTCGTCAGCTTGCCAAGAATGCTTTCCGGCAGCAGCGTTTTGGCGACGGTGCCGACCTGTGCGTTGAAACGGGCGGCCGGCTTGCACATGTCGTGGCAGCGACTGTCGAGCGAGCAGCAAAGCGAGCAGATCGGTGCGGCATAGGCCGGGCACCAGGCCATGTCTTCTGGCTCGAACGGATGCTCGCAGACAGAGCAGGTGATGCTCGTCAAATTCTTCCAGCTCTGGCGCGGCTTGCGGGCGAGATAGAATTTGCCCCTCGTCGCCCAGGCAAGCGCCGGTGTGGCGATCAGTGCGATGACGAGGGTGATATAGGGAGCGAGCGACGCGGCTATTTCGCCGAAAGCGCCGAAATGGGCGATCAGCGATATCGTCGCCGACAGCGTCATGGCGCCGAGGCCGACCGGGTTGATGTCGTAGAGATGGGCGCGCTTGAACTCGATGCCGGGAGGGGCGAGCCCCAGCGGCTTGTTGATGAAGAGATCGGCAGAGATCGTGCAGAGCCAGGCCATGGCGATGATCGAGAAGATGCCGAGCGTCTCCTCCAGCAGCCGATAGATGCCGAGTTCCATCAAGAGCAGAGCGATCGCAACGTTGAAGACCAGCCAGATGACGCGGCCGGGATGGCTGTGGGTCAGCCGGGAGAAGAAGTTCGACCAGGCGAGCGAGCCGGCATAGGCGTTCATTACGTTGATCTTGAGCTGCGAGACGACGACGAAGGCGGCCATCAACAGCAGCGCGGCATCGTGCCAGGGAACCATGTAGCCGAAGGCCGTGAGATACATCTGCGCCGGATCGGCGGCGCGGTCGAGGGGCACTCCCGAGGTGAAGGTCAGCACGACGAGGAACGAACCGGCAAGCAGTTTCGGTGCGCCGATGATGACCCAGCCGGGACCGGCGAGAAAGACGGCGAGGCGGTGGTGCCACTTGCGCTGCGGGACCGGCGGAAGGAAGCGCAGGAAATCGGCTTGTTCGCCAATCTGCGACATCAGCGCCAGAATGACGGCGGAGGCCGCACCGAATTCAACCAGATCAAATTCGGCCACGGTACCCGGCGGGCCGGAGGCGTGGCGGATGCCAGCGAAGGCTCGCCAGAGATCGAACTTTTCCCAGTCCATGAAGGCGATGAAGATGAAGGGCAGGATGTTCAGCACGATCCAGAATGGCTGGGTCATCAGCTGGAACTTGCTGATCAGACGCACGCCGTGCGTCACCAACGGGATGACCATGACAGCGCTGATGATGTAGCCGATCCAAAGCGGAATGCCGAGGGTAAGCTCCAGCGCGCCGGACATGATCGAGGCCTCGATCGCAAACAGCATGAAGGTGAAGCTCGCATAGATCAGCGAAGTTATCGTCGAGCCGATGTAGCCGAAGCCGGCGCCGCGCGTCAGAAGATCGATGTCGACGCCGTGACGGACGGCATATCGGCTGATCGGCAGGCCGATCGCCAGCATGGCGATCGAGGCGACAATGATGGCGTAGAAAGCGTTGGTGGTGCCGTAGGAGAGGGTGATCGCCCCGCCGATCGCCTCAAGCGCTAGGAAGGAGATCGCGCCGATCGCCGTCTGCGAAATGCGCTCAGAGGAAAAATGGCGGGCGCTCTTCGCGGTGAAGCGCAGCGCATAATCTTCGAGCGTCTGGTTGGCGACCCAGCGATTATACTCGCGTCTCACCGGAATGATGCGTTGGCGCGCTGTCATGCCCTCTTTCCGGCACTCTCGTTGGGCTCATCGTTCCACGGCAGTTTTGGCGGGATGGACGGGAAAGGCAAGGGGTGAGCACTGGCGGATTTGCAGAACAGTCATATTTTTGAGACGGCTCTGTCACATATCCGCTCTAACCCTCCCGCGTTTCGTTCAACCACTCGGGTATACTCATGTCCGTTTCAAAACTTTGCCGCCTGGGCACCGCTCTCGTCAGCTTTCTTTCGGTCGTGCCTTCGCTTGCCGCCGCAGAGCAGGCCACGACCGCGAAAGCGCCCTATGCCGAGACCGGAAATACCAACAAGCGCGGTGACGCCTGCTTCTCGACGGTCGACACCAACGCCGCCGTCCATCTTCTCTCCGGCTTTCTCGAAGTATGGACACCGCGAACGCCCTTCGTCGATGCCGGCGTAGAAGCTCCGGCCAAGGACAGTTGCCCCGCTGTCGCCAAGACGGATTGGGATGGCATCCCTTTCAGCAAGACCGACGGCCAAATCGTCAACAAGCTCGTTCATGATGCGAATATCGGCTATGTTATCAAAGTGACGAAGGCGCGGACGGCCGAGCAGGCGGTCGCTGCCTATCTCGACGACCGGCGCGGCAAGAATGCCAGCATCGTCGACGGCCTCGGTCCGCTGAAGGATGCCTGGAAGGCCGGTTCCAAGCAGACCACCACCATCACCGAAGTCGCGGCCGATGCGACGACCGTCAAATATGACGACAAGGGCAACAATCGCGGCGCCGGCAGCAAACCGGACACGGAAAACAAGACCGATGCCAATCCGGACATGGGCCTTGCCATCGACTTCATCAACGCCGCAAGCGGTGACGGCTCGACGGAGCCCGCCAAGCGCTATTTCAAATATGCGCGTCCCTATCGCTGGAGCCAGGACGTCTCTGTCGTCCCGACCCTCGAGCCTGCCAAGAGCAGCAAGCCGGTCGAGGACGGCGGTTTCCCGAGCGGCCATACGGCGGAAGCCTGGCGAGATGCGCTCGCGATGGCCTATCTCGTGCCGCAGCGCTTTCAGGAAATGATCACGCGGGCCAGCGAACTCGGCGAAGACCGCATCCTCGGCGGCATGCATTCGCCCCTTGATGTGATGGGCGGCCGCATGCTCGGCACCGCTACCGTTGTCTATAATCTGAACAAGGCCGACAATGCAGCGTTGAAGAGCGATGGCTACGCCCAGGCGCAGGCATGGCTGATCGCCAAGTCGGGCGTTGCGGATGCGGGTGCGCTCGAAGTCGCGGCCCATGCGGCGCGGCTCTCCGCAGACCGTTTCGCCGATCATGACGCCAATCGTGCCTATGTGCTGCAGCGCCTGAGCTACGGCATGCCCACGATCCATGCAATCGATCAGCCGGCTCGGGTGCCCCAGGGCGCAGAAGTGCTTCTAGAGACCCGTTTGCCCTATCTCGACGGCGAACAGCGCCGCGAGGTGCTAATGACGACGGAAATCGCCTCGGGTTATCCGCTGCTCGACGACGCGGAAGGTTACGGCCGCCTCAACCTGTTTGCCGCAGCCGACGGCTACGGTGCATTCGAGCAGGATGTGATCGTGACGATGGATGCGGCCAAGGGTGGCTTTAATGCGATCGATACCTGGCGCAATGACATCCGCGGCAAGGGCAAGCTGGTGAAGCGCGGCAGCGGCATCCTTGGCCTTTCCGGCGCCAACAGCTATGCTGGCGGCACCGTGCTGGAAGAGGGCGTGCTGGTCACCCGCTCGCCTTCGGCTCTCGGCGCCGGCGGGCTGATGGTCAATGGCGGGTCGCTCGTCGTGGCGGCCGACAAGCCTTTGACCGTCGGCGGCGACTATCAGCAACTCGCTAGCGCCACGGCGAAGCCGACGCTCGCTGCTGACGGGGCAGGCAC
This sequence comes from Rhizobium lentis, assembly GCF_017352135.1. Lineage (NCBI taxonomy): Bacteria > Pseudomonadati > Pseudomonadota > Alphaproteobacteria > Hyphomicrobiales > Rhizobiaceae > Rhizobium > Rhizobium lentis. Next base: position 874,376 of record NZ_CP071454.1, on the reverse strand, counting down.
GCTCGTCGTTGCAGGCAAGGCGATGCTTGCCGGCGATCTCGACGTGACGCTCGCCCATGGCTTCGCGCCGGCGCCTGGAACGAAAATCGAGATCCTGAAGGCTGCTGCCGTGACCGGCACTTTCGGCAAGTTCACCATCTCCGGCCACACGGCGACCCTCTCCTACGGCCCGACCTCGGTCACCCTGACAATTGGCGGCTAATTCCATAGCGAACCGGAAGGGCATCCCTGCTGCAGGGGATACCCATCTTGCTTAAACTGCCCGTTTGCCCCCTGCGCCTACGTCATTTTGCGTATGTGTTTTCGCGCTGCAGCACCCGATAGTCCCCTCGGCAACAGTTGATTTCCGTTTTTCCGGCCTGTTGCGGAACAAAGAGAGGGGAGTTCAATCAGATGAATCTCAGAACCACTATTACGGGTGCTGCGCTCGGCGCCGTCATGGCGGCGTCCGCTGCCTTCAGCGGTGCGGTTGCCGCCGACGACACGATCAAGGTCGGCGTGCTACATTCGCTGTCTGGCACGATGGCGATTTCCGAAACCACGCTGAAAGACGCCATGCTGATGCTCATCGACGAGCAGAACAAGAAGGGCGGCCTTCTCGGCAAGAAGCTCGAAGCGGTCGTCGTCGATCCGGCGTCCGATTGGCCGCTCTTTGCGGAAAAGGCACGCGAACTGATCGAAAAGGACAAGGTCGCCGCCGTGTTCGGCTGCTGGACCTCGTCCTCGCGCAAATCCGTCTTGCCCGTCTTCGAAGAGCTGAACTCGCTGCTCTTCTATCCCGTGCAGTACGAGGGTGAAGAATCCTCGCGCAACATCTTCTACACGGGTGCCGCCCCGAACCAGCAGGCGATCCCGGCAGTCGACTACCTGATGAACACCGAAGGCGTGAAGCGCTTCGTGCTCGAAGGCACCGACTACGTCTATCCGCGTACGACCAACAAGATCCTGGCAGCCTATCTCGAATCCAAGGGCATTCCGAAGGAAGACATTCTCGTCAACTACACGCCGTTCGGTTTCTCGGACTGGCAGACCGAGGTCGCCAAGATCAAGGAATTCGGTTCGGCCGGCAAGAAGACCGCCGTTGTCTCCACCATCAACGGCGATGCCAACGTGCCCTTCTACAAGGAACTCGGCAACCAGGGCATCAAGGCAACCGACATTCCGGTCGTCGCCTTCTCGGTCGGCGAAGAAGAGTTGGCCGGTCTCGACACCAAGCCGCTCGTCGGCCATCTCGCCGCCTGGAACTACTTCGAGTCGGTGGAAAGCCCCGCCAACAAGAAGTTCATCAAGGAATGGCATGCCTTCACCAAGAACGACAAGCGCGTGACCAACGACCCGATGGAAGCCGCCTATATCGGCTTCAACGCCTGGGTGAAGGCCGTTCAGGCTGCTGGCACAACCGACACGGATGCCGTTCTCGACACCATCATCGGCGTCACCGTTCCGAACCTCTCCGGCGGTTATGCCACCGTCATGCCGAACCACCACATCACCAAGCCGGTGCTGATCGGTGAAATCCAGGCCGACGGCCAGTTCGAAATCGTCCAGCAGACCCCCGCCGTCGTCGGCGACGAATGGTCCGACTACCTGCCCGACTCCAAGGACCTGATCTCCGATTGGCGCAAGCCTCTCTCCTGCGGCAACTTCAACGTTGCCACAGGCAAGTGCGGCGGCAAGGGCTCCTGAGGATATCCCAACCGTTGAAAGCCTGAAGACTTCCGTCCGGAGCTGATCCGGGCGGAAGCTCCGTCCTTACCGCTGCGCCGCAAGGCCGACGACAATCAAGGCGAGAGAGCCGATGTTTCGCGCCATCAAGATCTTTCTTCTGACATTTTGCCTGATGTTTTCGGGCCTGACGCTTTCGATGACCGGCCTTCGCGCCGAGGGCGATGTGCATGCACTCGTCGATGCGCTCGGCGTCGGCGGCTTTCCCGAGCGCGATGCGGCGATACGGGCACTCGCCGCTTCCGGCGACCCGCATGTCAGCAAGATCCTGAAGCAGCTGAGCGACGGCCAGCTCTACGTCAATTCGGAGGGCGGTCCCGTTCTCGTTCAGGGCGGCACGGAGGATGAGCCCACCTATTCCGATCCGATCACCGGCGAGGCGGTCGCCGATGTTGACCCCGACATGATGTCGAAGGTCAAGATCAACAATGCGCTGCGCACCACGATCACGACGATGATGAGCCAGCTGACGCTTCTGAGCCCGGATCGCTCCGCGCGGCTCGCGGCGGCTGAGGGCATGCTCAAGGATGCCGATCCCGCCAATCTCGATCTCCTGAACTCGGCTCTGTCGGCCGAAAAGGACGGCGAGATCAAAAGCACGATGGAAGCGGCGCGCGCCGTGATGATGCTGAAGAGCGATGCCGGCATCGAGGACAAGAAGGCGGCAATCGACATGATCGCTGCCCGTGGCGGCCGCGATGCGCTGACGATCCTGACGACGGCGATGGCGAATGCGCCGGACGATCTGAAGCCTGCGATTCAGACGGAGATCAATTCGATCAACCGCGACCTGGCGCTGTGGGACGTCGTCCAGAACGTCTGGTACGGCCTGTCGCTCGGTTCGGTGCTGCTCTTGGCCGCGATCGGCCTTGCCATCACTTTCGGCGTCATGGGCGTCATAAACATGGCGCATGGCGAGATGGTGATGATCGGCGCCTATACGACCTATGTCGTGCAGGAAACGATCGCCTCGGCCTTTCCCTCGCTTGCCGATTATTCGCTGGCCTTCGCGGTACCGGCGGCCTTCCTCTTCACCGGTCTGGTCGGTCTCGTCATCGAACGTTCGGTGATTCGCTATCTCTACGGCCGGCCGCTGGAAACCCTGCTCGCCACGTGGGGCGTGTCGCTGATCCTGCAGCAGGCGATCCGCAGCTATTTCGGCCCGACCAATCGTGAGGTTCGCAATCCGAGCTGGATGTCCGGCGCCTTCGATTTCGGCGGGCTCGTCATCACCTGGAACCGGCTCTGGATCATCGTCTTCTCGCTGGTCGTGTTTTTGACGCTGTTGATGCTGCTCAAGCGTTCCGCCTTCGGCCTGCAGATGCGGGCAGTGACGCAGAACCGGCGGATGGCCTCCTCGATGGGCATCCGCACCGGCTGGGTCGACGCCTTCACCTTTGCGCTCGGCTCCGGCATTGCCGGCATGGCGGGCGTGGCGCTCTCGCAGATCGACAACGTCTCGCCCAACCTCGGCCAGAACTACATCATCGACAGCTTCATGGTCGTCGTCTTCGGCGGCGTCGGCAATCTCTGGGGCACGCTGGTCGGCGCGCTGTCGCTCGGCGTCGTCAACAAGTTCCTCGAGCCCTTCGCCGGCGCCGTGCTCGGCAAGATCCTGGTGCTCGTCCTCATCATTCTCTTCATCCAGAAGCGTCCGCGCGGGCTCTTCGCACTCAAAGGAAGGGCGGTGGAAGCATGATAACGGCCTTCCTTCTCCGGTCTCTCGATCGCAGGATCTCAATTGCCGTCGCCCTGCTGCTGGCGGCCGCCATCCTCGTGCCGGTGCTGAACCTTGCCACCGGCCCGACCCATCCGCTGCACGTTCCGACCTATATCATGGCGCTGTTCGGCAAGTATCTGACTTATGCGCTTCTGGCGCTGGCGCTCGATCTCGTCTGGGGTTTCTGCGGCATCCTCTCGCTCGGCCACGGCGCCTTTTTCGCGCTCGGCGGTTATGCGATGGGCATGTATCTGATGCGCCAGATCGGCTCGCGCGGCGTCTACGGCGATCCGATCCTGCCCGATTTCATGGTATTCCTGAACTGGAAGGAACTGCCCTGGTTCTGGCACGGCTTCGATCAGTTCTGGTTCGCGGCGCTGATGGTGCTTCTCGTGCCTGGCCTGCTCGCCTTCATCTTCGGCTGGTTCGCCTTCCGCTCGCGGGTCAACGGCGTCTACCTCTCGATCATCACCCAGGCGATGACCTATGCGCTGCTGCTTGCGTTTTTCCGCAACGACATGGGGTTCGGCGGCAATAACGGCATGACCGATTTCAAGGACATCCTCGGTTTCAACATCCAGGCGGACGGCACGCGCGCCAGCCTCTTTGCCGCGACCGCAATCTTCCTGGCACTGTCGCTCACGATTGCCTCGGCGATCGTGCGCTCGAAGTTCGGCAAGGTGCTGGTTGGCGTGCGCGATGCCGAAAGCCGCACGCGCTTCCTCGGCTACCGCGTTGAGCATTTCAAGCTCTTCACCTTCGTCGTTTCGGCGATGATGGCGGGCATTGCCGGCGCTCTCTACGTGCCGCAGGTTGGCATCATCAATCCTGGCGAATTTGCGCCTGCAAACTCTATCGAAGTCGTCATCTGGACGGCGGTCGGCGGGCGGGGAACGCTGATCGGGCCGATCATCGGCGCGATCCTCGTCAATGGCGGCAAGACGATCTTCACCGGCCTGTTCCCGGAGATCTGGCTGTTTGCGCTGGGTGGCCTCTTCGTTGCCGTCACGCTGTTCCTGCCGAAGGGCGTCGTCGGCACGATCTCGCATTATCTCGGCGGGCGGAAAGCCGTTACCAAAGCTGCGCCGCCGCCTGCGCAGGAAGACGGCATCGAGCCGAAAATCCAGGCAGCGGAGTGAGTGCCATGATTCCCGACGTCAAACCCAACAGCGTCCTCTATCTCAGCGGCGTCTCCGTTTCCTTTGACGGCTTCAAGGCGCTGAATTCGCTCTCGATCGTCATCGAGCCGGGCGAGCTTCGCGCCATCATCGGCCCGAACGGCGCCGGCAAGACGACGATGATGGATATCATCACCGGCAAGACCAGGCCCGACGAAGGCGAGGTTTTCTTCAACGGCACCGTCGATCTCACCAAGAAGGATGAGGCCGACATCGCTCAGCTCGGCATCGGCCGCAAGTTCCAGAAGCCCACGGTCTTCGAAAGCCATACGGTGTGGGACAATCTGGAACTGGCGCTGAACCGCCGACGCTCAGTCTTTTCGACCCTGTTCTACCGTCTTTCAGGCGAGGACAGGGCGCGCATAGACGAGATTATGGAAACAGTACGACTGACGCACCGGCGCGACGAATTGGCCGCCAACCTTTCGCACGGACAGAAGCAATGGCTGGAGATCGGAATGCTCTTGGCGCAAGAGCCGAAGCTGCTCCTCGTCGACGAGCCGGTGGCCGGCATGACGGATGCGGAGACGGCGGAAACGGCGATCCTGCTCAAGGATATCGCCAAGACCCGGTCGGTCGTCGTCGTCGAGCACGACATGGGCTTCATCCGCGACCTTGGTGTCAAGGTGACGTGCCTCGCGGAAGGCTCGGTGCTGGCGGAAGGATCGATCGACTTCGTCAGTTCGGATCCGAAGGTGATCGAGAACTATCTAGGAAGGTGAGGAATGCAACTTCCAGGCTTGAACCTGACAGAGGAAGACGTTCTAAAACGAGCGGGGTCTATTGTGGGGTTTCATCATGGCTTTTCTCGGTATTCTGGTCGCGGCGCTCAGCGGCGCGGTCATCTGGTATTGGCGTTTTAAAATGGTGCGCGAGGCGGGAAACGAGATCATCGATTCCGTCGAGCGCATGCGGGGCGCTTATAAGCGCAGAAAGTTTCGCAAGCAGGCCGAGGTCGCGCCGCTGGCCTCGATTGCCGATCCGGCGATTGCGGCGGTGGCCTTCTTCTTCTGTCTGGCCAAGGAGAAGCCGATCTATGTCGACGCGGCGAAGAATGTCGTGCGCAACCGCATGAAAGGCATCATCCGGCCGGGCGACATGGAAGAGGTGCTGGTTTTCGGCGAATGGGCGTCCAAGAACGTCACCAGTCCCGAAGATCCGATCCGCCGATTCCGGGACCTCTGGATAAAGGCGCTCGACATGCAGGAGCGCCAGCAGCTGATCGGTATTGCCGAGGACGTGGCCGCGGTCGGCGGCGAGGCAACGAAAGAACAGGACTACGCCCTGCAGACGCTGAGGCGCAGTCTGATGAACTGATGGGGAACGGGTGAACGGATGCTGACAGTCGAAAACGCAAATCTGCACTATGGCGCGGCGCAGGCGCTACGCGGCATCTCCATCAAGGCGGAGATGGGCAAGATCACCTGCGTGCTGGGGCGTAACGGCGTGGGGAAGAGTTCTCTTCTGCGCGCCGTTACCGGCCAGCATCCGCTGTCGGCCGGCACCGTCACCTTCAACGATACCAGGCTCAACGGCCTGCCGCCCTTTGCCCGCGCCAAGCAAGGCATCGGCTATGTGCCGCAGGGGCGCGAAATCTTTCCGCTGCTCACAGTCAAGGAAAATCTCGAAACCGGTTTCGCTCCGCTTGGCCGGCGCGACCGCAACATTCCCGACGACATCTTCAGTCTCTTCCCGGTGCTGAAGTCGATGCTGTCGCGGCGTGGCGGCGATCTTTCCGGCGGGCAACAGCAGCAGCTGGCGATCGGACGGGCCATGGTGACGCGGCCGAGAATCCTCGTGCTCGACGAGCCGACCGAAGGCATCCAGCCGTCGATCATCAAGGATATCGGCCGGGCGATCCGCTATCTCCGTGATTCCACCGGCATGGCGATCCTGCTCGTTGAGCAATATCTCGATTTCTGCCGCGAGCTTGCCGACTACGTCTACATCATGGATCGCGGCGAGATCGTGCATGAAGGGCTTGCCGAGGCGCTGGATACGCCGGAGGCCCGTCGCCATCTGACCGTCTGAGGGGCAGATGCCGCATTTTGCGGCAGGGGTGTGCGGGCGCTTCGTCATTCTCCCGAGCGCGTCGCCGATATCTCGCGGACGGCATGGGAATTGCTTGGTTTCCGTGATCGGCGCGGTCGAATGGAAAGCCGATCGCGTGACCGAAAGGAACGATATGACCATTGCGGCGGCCATCACGAGACCGCAAAGAGCGGAAGGACGCGGGCGTCTGGCGGCAAGGCTGCTTGACCGGCGCACGCGCATCCACGAACTCTATCAGGAGGGCGCGGCGAAGATCCGCCTGCCCGATACGTTCGATGCCTCGATGGAAGCCGTCATCATCAATACCGCTGGCGGGCTGACCGGCGGCGACCGGATGGACTGGAGTTTCGTTGCCGGCGCCGGCACGCGCATCGACGTCACGACCCAGGCCTGCGAGAAGATCTACAAGGCATCGGCGGGCACCGCAGAGGTGACGACCCGAATCGACGTCGGAGCGGGCGCGCGCGTCGACTGGCTGCCGCAGGAAACGATCCTCTTCGACCGTGCTTCACTTTTTCGCCGGCTCGATGTCGATCTCGACGAGAGCGCCGAATTTCTGGCCGTCGAAGCCGTGCTGCTCGGCCGCAAGGCGATGGGCGAGGCGGTGGAGACCGGGCTTTTCCGCGACCGTTGGCGTATCCGCCGCTCGGGCCGGCTGATCCATGCCGAGGAGCTCAGGCTTTCCGAGGGCATCGCGGCAATCGCCGCGCGCCAGGCCGTGCTCGGCGGGCAGGTTGCCTTTGCGACGTTGCTTTATGCCGGTCCGCTGGCGGAAGCTTATCTTGGCAAGGTGCGGCCGCTCGTCGAAGGAACGATGGGCGGCGCGAGCGCCTGGAGCGACAAGCTCGTCGTTCGCCTTGCGGCATCAGACGGCTTCACGCTGAGAAAAATACTGATCCCAGTCATTTCCGTCTTGCGCAATGGTGCGTCCGTGCCGAAAGTCTGGAATTTATGAAGCGAAGCATGATGGGCAAGCAATGAACCTCACTCCGAGAGAAAAAGACAAGCTGCTGATATCGATGGCGGCGATGGTGGCGCGGCGGCGGCTTGAGCGCGGCGTCAAGCTGAACTATCCCGAGGCGATCGCGCTGATCAGCGATTTCGTCGTCGAAGGCGCCCGCGACGGCCGTCCGGTCGCCGAGCTGATGGAGGCCGGCGCCCACGTGATCGGCCGCGGCCAGGTGATGGAAGGCGTTGCCGAGATGATCCACGACGTGCAGGTGGAGGCGACCTTCCCGGATGGCACCAAGCTCGTCACCGTGCATGAACCGATCAGGTGAGGATGTAGAATGCTGGAACTCAGGCCCAATTGCGAATGCTGCGACAAGGATTTGCCGCCGGCGAGCGCTGAAGCGCGGATCTGCACCTATGAATGCACCTTCTGCGCCGATTGCGCCGATGGCGTATTGAAGGACGCCTGCCCGAATTGCGGCGGCAATCTCGTCGCCAGGCCCATCCGGCCGGCCGCCATGCTCGCCAAAAATCCGGCATCGACGAAACGCGTGTTGAAGGCCGAGGGCTGCGCGCCCAAGGCGGCTTGAGGAGAATGAAGATGATTCCGGGCGAGATCATTGCCGCAAGCGGCGACATCGAACTCAACGCCGGCGCGCCGACCGTGACGCTGGAGGTTTCAAATACGGGCGACCGGCCGGTGCAGGTCGGCAGTCACTACCATTTCGCGGAAACCAATGCCGGGCTTTCCTTTGATCGGGCGGCGGCCAATGGCAAGCGGCTCGATATTCCGGCAGGTACGGCCGTGCGCTTCGAGCCGGGGCAGACGCGCTCGGTGACGCTGATCCCGCTGTCCGGCAAGCGTGAGGTCTACGGCTTCCGTCAGCTAGTGATGGGCAAGCTCTAGATCAATCGGGAGGCATGTATGCGTCTGAATATGTGCCTTACCGGGGCGGCGATGCTGGTTGCGGCCGGCGGTGCCTCGGCCCAGGATGTCGATTGCAAGAATCCCCAGACGCAATCGGACATGACCTCCTGCGAGGTGGCGCGCCACGAGACCGCCGACAAGGCGCTGAACGAACAGTACAAGAAGACGCGCGCAGCCATGGTGGCGGTCGACAAGGATCTCGACGGCGACATGAAGGGTGCAGAGAAAGCGCTGGTCAAGGCACAGCGCGCCTGGATCGATTATCGCGACGCCGAATGCGATGCCTTCGGCTTTCAGGCCCGCGGCGGAACGTTGGAGCCAATGTTGGTGGCCGGATGCCTGGCTGAAGAGACGGAAAAACGCACGAAAGAGCTGAAACGGCTCGAAGATACGATGAGCAATTAAAGTGATCAAAAAGATCGTGATCGTCGGCAATGGCGAGGTCGGAGAAGGACAGGCAGGCATGATCGATGCCGCCGATTTCGTCATCCGCTTCAACGATTGCCGCTCCTATGGGGCAGGCGGCAGCCGCACCGATGCCGTCGCGGTCTGCAATACCGGTCGGCCGGCCAAGGCGATGCTCGGTTCGCCTGAGTGGCGCGTTCATCCCGGCGTCGTTGCTGCTCGCGAAATCTGGAGCGTTCGCGACCCGGAAAAATTTGCTGCGATGCGGGAGCCGCTTGCCGTCTCCCATCCCGATCTTGATGATTTCTGCGACGACTATACGAATGCATTCGCCGCATTCTGCGCGGAGACCGGCAAGACGCATGTCGTCGTCGGCAAGGCGGTCCACGAGGCAGTCGACGCCTCGCTTTCGGCCTTTGCGCCTGAGCCCTATGTCGTGCCGAGCAGCGGCATGATCGTCGTTGCCGAAGTGATGAATAAATTTGCCGAGGCCGAGGTCATGCTGGCCGGCTTCGGGCACGCCGGCTGGGAATGGCACCCGTTTGCGGCCGAACGGCAGCTTGTCGATAGCTCTATTGCTGCCGGTCGCCTCACGCGGCTCGGCGAAAAAACACTTGTCTCTTCCTCCTACGGAGCCTGATGGATGCCCTACAAGATCTCGCGCGCCGCCTATGCTGGCATGTTCGGACCGACCACCGGCGATAAGGTGCGCCTTGCCGACACGGAGCTCTTCATCGAGATCGAGAAGGATTTCACCACTTATGGCGAGGAGGTGAAGTTCGGCGGCGGCAAGGTGATCCGCGACGGCATGGGGCAGAGCCAAGTGACGCGGGCGGACGGTGCGGTCGATACTGTTATCACCAATGCGGTGATCGTCGACCATTCGGGGATTTACAAGGCCGATATCGGCCTCAAGAACGGGCGCATCGTTGCGATCGGCAAGGCGGGAAATCCGGATATGCAGCCCGGCGTCAATATCATCGTCGGCCCGGGCACGGAGGCGATCGCCGCTGAAGGCAAGATCGTCACGGCGGGCGGCATGGACAGCCATATCCACTTCATCGCGCCGCAGCAGATCGAGGAAGCGCTGATGTCGGGTATGACCTGCATGCTCGGCGGCGGCACGGGGCCGGCGCATGGCACGCTCGCCACCACCTGCACGCCCGGCCCCTGGCACATCGCGCGCATGATCGAGGCAGCCGACGCCTTCCCGATGAACCTTGCCTTTGCCGGCAAGGGCAATGCCTCGCTGCCGGGTGCTTTGACCGAAATGGTGCTGGCCGGCGCCACCTCGCTGAAGCTGCACGAAGATTGGGGCACGACGCCCGCCGCCATCGATTGCTGCCTGTCGGTCGCCGACGAATATGACGTGCAGGTGATGATCCACACCGACACGCTGAATGAAAGCGGCTTCGTCGAGGATACGATCGGCGCCATCAAGGGCCGGACCATCCATGCATTTCACACGGAAGGGGCGGGCGGCGGACACGCGCCCGATATCATCAAGATCTGCGGCCAGCCGAACGTCATCCCCTCGTCGACCAATCCGACCCGGCCCTATACGGTCAATACCATCGCCGAGCATCTCGACATGCTGATGGTCTGCCATCACCTGTCGCCGTCGATCCCCGAGGATATCGCTTTTGCCGAAAGCCGCATTCGCAAGGAGACGATTGCCGCCGAAGACATCCTGCATGATATCGGCGCCTTCTCGATCATCTCGTCCGACAGCCAGGCCATGGGCCGTGTCGGCGAGGTGGCGATCCGCACCTGGCAGACGGCCGACAAGATGAAGCGTCAGCGCGGCCGGCTGAAGGAGGAAAAGGGTGACAACGACAATTTCCGCGTTCGCCGCTATATCGCCAAATATACGATCAATCCGGCGATCGCCCATGGTCTGAGCCACGAGATCGGCTCGGTCGAAATCGGCAAGCGCGCGGACCTCGTGCTGTGGAATCCGGCCTTTTTCGGCGTAAAGCCTGACATGGTGCTGCTCGGCGGCTCGATCGCCGCCGCTCTGATGGGCGATCCGAACGCTTCAATCCCGACGCCGCAGCCGGTGCATTATCGGCCGATGTTCGCCTCCTATGGAAAGAGCCTCACCAATTCCTCCGTCACCTTTGTCAGCCAAGCCTCGCTCGATGCCGGCCTGAAGGGCCGGCTCGGGGTCGCGAAGGAATTTGTGGCGGTGAAAAATACGCGCGGCGGCATCTCCAAGGCATCGATGATCCACAATGATCTGACGCCGGAGATCGAAGTCGATCCGGAGACCTACGAAGTCAGGGCAAACGGTGAATTGCTGACCTGCGAACCGGCGACGGTGCTGCCGATGGCGCAGCGCTATTTCCTGTTTTAGGCTCGATCATCCGCGTGCGCCGATGACTGCGATGAGGACTGGCATCCGCTGGCTGCTGCGGATCGTATTCTTGCTGGTGTTTCTGGCAACGGCAGGAACCTTCATTCCCCGGCCGCTGATCGCTCCGGTCAAGGCGTCATCGTCGGCGGCAACCCATCAGATTCTCCTGCTGGCGGGACCGATTCATACCGATATCGCCATTCCGCTCGATGAAGAAACGCGGGCGGCCTTTTCCTTCCTCGCCGATACCGATTTTCCGCTCGCTCATCCGAACGCGGAATGGCTCGTCGTCGGTTGGGGCGGCCGCGCCTTCTATCTGGAAACACCGACCTGGGCCGAGCTGAAGCCGCTGCCGGTGCTGCGGGCGCTGACAATCGATCGTTCGGTGCTGCATGTGGATCTCGCCGGCCACATCACCGAGCCACAGCCCGCTGTTACGGCATTCGATATCGGTGAGGATCAATTGGCGCAGCTGCGCAACTTCATCCTGGACAGCTTCGACGGCGAGGCAGGCGAGATCGCGCCGATTCCGAATGCGGGTTACGGCGGAATCGACCGGTTCTTCGAGGCCGAGGGATACTTCAACGCCCTCGTCGGCTGCAACACCTGGACCGCCGCTGCGCTCCGTTCGGCAGGGCTCCGGACCGGCTTATGGAACCCGCTTCCACAATCATTGCGATTGTCGGCGAGTGTCTACAATTGATGCATCCGCCGGCCGGTTCGCACTGAAACGAAATTGTGATCGAAACTCTCCAGCGGTTGTAAAAATCAATGGGAAGCCGCAATTTTCTCCGATTAGACCATTCTGGAACAGCCTCGCCGCCGATCCCAAAAAAGTTGTTTTATATCAATTCTCTACGTACATCCGCGCCCTGTTCGATTCAGGGACTTGAGGTTTACAGCCACTGCTAGAAAAAATCTGTCTACTGAATCGTCAAAAACCGTTCGAATTTTAGCGAGTCGATTAAGACACCCGCAGCAATTGGGCTCTTATCAATGCCTTGAAACGCCGGGCAGGAAGGTCGATTCTGATGAGAAACTGGATGTCGCTGCAGGCCGATTTTGGCGATTTTCAATATCGCAGGCATGTCTATCTGTTTGCGCTGAAAATGAGCTTTGTTGCCGTCATTCTCTCCGGCTTCATCATTGCTCTGACGATACCGCCGCTCGGCTTTCTCGGGCTGCTGCCGGTGACCCTTTCGCATGCGATCGGCTTCGGCGCCATTCTTTCGTGGCTTGTCGGCGGGACGGTTTCCGGCATGCTGTCGCTGGCCGCAGGCTTCACCATGCATGAGCTGACGCTGTCGCGGGCGGAATTCGAAAAGCTCAGCCGCACGGATACGCTCTCCGGTCTCCTGAACCGGCGTGCCTTCACAGAGGCGCTTGATAAAGCCGAAGACAATGCCTCGCTTGTCATTTTCGACGTCGACCGGTTCAAGGCGATCAACGACCGTTTCGGCCATGCTTGCGGCGATGCCGTCATCACCGCAGTCTCGTCCATACTCACGTCCGCCTTTGACGAGATGTGCGTGGTCGCACGGCTGGGCGGAGAGGAGTTTGGCGTCATCGTGGGCGGGGAGTTGCTGGAGTCGCGCATGGAGCGCATCGAAGGCGTCCGGACCCGGATCGCCAGCGGCGTCATTGCGGCCGACGGACACGATATCCGCATCACGGTTTCCGGTGGCGTTGCCGATCTTGTTGCCGGGCGCAGCAAGCAGATGGTCTACGCCTCGGCTGACCGGGCGCTTTATCTCGCCAAGGCGCTTGGACGCAATCGCGTCGTGCACGAACGGGAAGGTCTGCATCATGCGTGGCACGGACTTGCCGAAAATGGTCCCGATGCCGAGACAAGGGCAAATGGGAGCGACAACGTGATGCAGGCCTACGGAATATAAGGCCGGCCCTCAAGTGAAAGGCTGCCATTGGCGCTTGCATCAGCGAGAGCTATTTTGCATGGTCGTCCTTTCAGCAAAACGGACATGTCATGCAGCGCGTCACTTCCTATCTTCCAGCCGGAACCCCTTCCTCCCATCCGACCGCCCAGGTCAAGCTGCCGCATGATTTGCGCCATCTGCGCCGCAAACTGCTGCATCTGGAGAATGGCGAGATGGTCATGCTCGACCTCAAGGATCCGGTACTCTTCGCCAATGGCGATCTTCTTGTGCGCGAGGATGGTGAACTGATCGAGATTCTGGCCGCCGACGAGAAGCTCTTTGAAATTCGCGGCCGCGACCGCACACATCTGGTCGAGCTGGCCTGGCATCTCGGCAATCGTCATCTCGCCGCCCAGATCGAGGAAGACCGTATCGTCATCCTGCGCGACCATGTCATCCGCTCGATGCTGCAGGGCCTCGGCGCTACCGTTCTTGAGATCGACGAGCCTTTCCAGCCCGCGCGCGGCGCCTATCATTCCCATGGTGGGCATTCGCATGACCACGGCCATGCCGCGCATGACCACGGGCATAACCATGCTCATGGCCATGACCACAAACATGATCACAGCTGCAACCACGATCATGACCATGATCACGGGCGGGATCATCACCATGACCGTCCCGGTCACAAGCACGATTGAACACAATGGCTCGGGATCGTGAGCTGCAGGCATTGCTGCGCCTGACGGCGTGGCTGTCGCCGGCCTTTCCGGTCGGCAGCTTTGCCTATTCGGGCGGGTTGGAGCGGGCAGTTGCCGATGGGCTCGTGATCGATGCGGCTTCTCTTGGCAGCTGGATCGGCACGCTGATCGGCCATGGTTCGGTCTGGAACGATGCGGTGTTTCTGGCCGAGAGCCACAGGCAACAGGCGGATGCCGCGCGCCTTGCGGAGGTCGCGGTGCTCGCCGAGGCGCTTGCCGGATCGCGCGAGCGTCATCAGGAAACGATGTTGCTCGGAGACGCCTTCCTCGCAGCGGCACGGGCCTGGCCGGACAAGGTTTTCGACAGGCTGCCCCCCAGGGCAGCTTATCCGGTTGCGGTCGGGGCCGTCGCAGGCGCGCATGGCCTAGAGTCTGAGAAAGTCCTTGCGGTCTTCCTGCATGCCTATGCCTCGCAGGCGGTTTCATCCGGCATTCGCCTCGGCGTCGCCGGGCAGAGGGATGGCGTGGCCGTGCTTGCCGGTCTCGAAGATTGCATTGCCGAGGTCGCCGGCCAGGCGGCAGCCTCGACGCTCGATGATCTCGGTTCCGCCACCGTTCAAGCTGATATTGCAAGCCTGCGGCACGAAACATTGCCGACGCGGCTATTCCGCTCGTGACTTGCAAAATTATCCGCGGGAACTGCGTCATTTGACGGTGGCGCGCACCGCAGCCATCGCTATCATGCGGTGCGATTGGAGTAATACCTATGAAATCAAGAAACGGACCTCTGCGCGTCGGCATCGGAGGGCCGGTCGGCTCCGGCAAGACGGCACTGACTGAAAAGCTCTGCAAGGCGATGCGCGACGACTATTCAGTCGCCGTCGTCACCAACGACATCTACACGACCGAGGATGCCGAGGCGTTGGTGCGCATGCAGGCACTTCCTTCGGATCGCATCGTCGGCGTCGAGACGGGCGGCTGCCCGCACACCGCCATTCGCGAGGATGCTACGATCAATCTTCAGGCGATCGCCGATCTCAACCAGCGGATTCCCGATCTCGACGTCGTCTTCATCGAATCCGGTGGCGACAATCTGGCAGCGACCTTTTCACCCGATCTTGCCGATATCACCATCTATGTCATTTCCGTTTGCCAGGGCGAGGAAATCCCGCGCAAGGGCGGGCCCGGCATCACACGCTCGGACCTGCTCGTCATCAACAAGAAGGATCTCGCCCCCTATGTAGGCGCCGATCTCGACATCATGGATCGGGACGCGACGCGCATGCGCGCAAGCCGACCCTTCGTGTTCTCCGACATGAAACGCGGCGACGGCGTCAGCTCGATCATCAGCTTTCTGAGAGAGCAGGGTGGACTGTGAGCGGCGAGCCTGCCACAAGAGGCAGAGACAACCGGTGACGGTGGCGAAGCGATAAAACAAAACGGGCCGGGAGATGATCCCGGCCCGTTGGTTTTCCGCTTTGTTCACTCAGCTGCAAACGGCGGCAGCCGCAGCACATTGGTGTCGTTGGCGCCCTTTCGCTTGCTTTCCGGCTTTTCGATCGCCGTCAGGCGCTCGTCAAGCGCGTCGATATCGCTGCGGTTCTCGCGGGTGACACGGGTGAGATCCTCGCGTGACAGCGGCAGTTCCTCCTGGTCTTTCCTGCCGACCATGCGGCCGAAGATCCAGCCGAGCAGGCGGGAGAGATCGTCCATGATCAGGAAGAAGGAGGGCACGACAACCAGCGACAGCACGGTCGAGACGATGATGCCGCCGATCACGGCGATTGCCATCGGCGCGCGGAACGAGCCGCCTTCGCCGACACCGAGAGCGGAAGGCAGCATGCCTGCCGACATGGCGATCGAAGTCATGATGATCGGCCGGGCGCGTTTGCGGCCGGCTTCGACCATGGCCTCGACACGGGACATGCCCTGGTGGCGCATCTCGATCGCAAAATCGACGAGAAGGATGGCGTTCTTGGTGACGATACCCATCAGCATCAGAATGCCGATCATGACGGGCATGGACAGCGGGTTGCTGGTGATGATCAGGCCTGCCGCGACGCCGCCGATCGCAAGCGGCAGCGAGAACAGGATGGTGAAGGGCTGGATCACGTCCTTGAAGAGCAGGATCAGCACCGTCAGCACCAGCAGGAGGCCCATCAACATGGCATTGACGAAGCTCTGCTGCATCTCGGTCTGCACCTTGGTATCGCCGCTTTCGGCAAGATGCACGGAAGCCGGGATCTTGGCGTCGTTGACGATCTCGCGGAAACGGGCAGAAGCTGTGTCGAGCGCCACGCCCTGCGGCAGGTCGGAACCGATCGAGACGACGCGGTTGCGGTTATTGCGCTTGATTGAGCTGACGCCTTCCGAATAGTCGATATTGGCGACGCTCGAAAGCGGAACGGTGCCGCCGCTGGCGGTCTGGATCTTCAGTGCCCGGAGGGCTGCAAGATCGCGGCGCATGTCGAGCGCTGCCTGAACGCGGATCGGGATCTGGCGATCGTCGAGCGAGATCTTGGCAAGTGCTGCATCGACATCGCCGATGGTGGCGACGCGGATCGTCTCGGAGATCTGCTGCGGCGTGATGCCGAGGCGGGCAGCTTCATCCTTGCGCGGGTAGACCTGCAGTTCCGGACGGGGCAAGGCGCCGTCGGCGCTGACATTGGCGAGCAACGGGTCGGCACGGAGCTTCGATTCCAGAATGCCGACGGCGTCGTTCAGGTCCTTCTCGTTCTTGGAGAGGAAGTTGAAGGAGAGGTCGCGCTCGCCGCGGTCGTTAAGCTTCAGGATATGAACGTCGGGAATGTCGCGCACCTTGGCGAAGACTTCCTTTTCAATATCCCACTGCGGGCGTTCACGGCCATGGACCTCCACCTTCGGCAGCATTGGCCCGATGACCGGGATGGCGCCGAAGACGTCGTTGACCACCTTCTTGATCAGCGACTGGTCGAGCTTGTGAAGCGCCAGCGTAATGGTGGCGCGGCGAAGTTCGAGATCGCCCTTCGGCGACGCGCCGCCCAGGACGAAGACGCTTTCGACGCCGTTAATGTCCTTGACCCGGTCATAGATCGACTTTGTCGTCTTCTCGGTATCGTCGAGCCGCGCATTGGGCGGCAGTTCGACGGAGAGGACGATGCGCGAGGCATCTTCCGGCGGCAGGAAGCTGCCGGGAACCTTCATCAGCAGCATAACCGAACCGACGAGGAAGCCAACCGCTGCAAAAAGCGTCAGATATCGCGAATATTTATGCCCGGTCGTGGCGCGGATCAGGCGCGTATAGCCCTTCATCAACAGACCGTCATTATCATGATGGTCGTCAACGCCGTCTTCGGCGCGCATGAGATACGCGGCCATCATTGGGGTGATGAGGCGCGCGACCATCAGCGAGAAGAAGACGGAGAAGGCGACGGTCAGGCCGAACTGGATGAAGTATTGGCCCGGAATGCCCGGCATGAAGGAAACCGGTACGAAGACGGCGATGATGGTGAAGGTCGTAGCGATGACGGCGAGTCCGATCTCATCTGCCGCCTCGATCGCCGCCCGGTAGGGCGTCTTGCCCATCTTGATGTGGCGGGCAATGTTCTCGATTTCGACGATGGCGTCGTCGACCAGGATACCTGTCGCGAGCGTCAGGGCGAGGAAGCTGACGAGGTTCAGCGAGAAGCCCATCATGTCCATGACCCAGAAGGTCGGGATCGCGGAAAGCGGCAGCGCGATGGCCGAGATCAACGTGGCACGCCAGTTCCGGAGGAACAGAAGCACGACGATGACGGCGAGCAGGGCGCCTTCGAGCAGCGTGTGAATGGCGGCTTCGTAGTTGCCGTAGGTGAAATAAACCGAATCGTCGATCATCTCGATCTTCACATTCGGGTTCTCACTCCGCACCTTGTCGAGGCTCTGCGCCACCGTTTCGGCGACGCTGACTTCGCTGGCACCCTTCGAGCGGAAGACGCCGAAGGTAACAACCGGCGTGTCATTGAAGCGCGAGAAGGATTTCGGCTCCTCATAAGTGTCCTTGATGACGCCGAGATCGGACAGCTTGACGAAGCGGCCGTTCGGCAGCGCAATTGTCGTGTCGGCAAGTTCGGCGACGTTGCGGGCGTCGCCGAGAACGCGGATCGCCTGTTCGCTGCCTGCCACCTGGCCGCGGCCGGAGCCGAGGTCGACGTTGGTGCCGCGCAGCTGCTGGTTCACGCTTGCAGCGGTGATGCCGTAGGCATCAAGCTTAGCGGGGGTGAGTTCGATGCGCACTTCGCGCTCCGCGCCACCGTAACGGTCGACGCGGCCGATGCCGGCCTGGCCCTGCAGGGCGCGCTTGATCGTGTCGTCGACGAACCAGGAGAGTTCTTCAAGCGACATGGCGGGCGAGGAAACCGCGAAGCTCTGGATCGCCTGGCCCTCGACATCGACCTTGGTGACAATCGGCGTCTCGGCCGTCGCCGGCAGATCACTGCGAATGCGGTCGATCGCATCCTTGACGTCCTGCACGGCCTGTTCCGTCGGCACTTCCATCCTGAACATGACGTTGGTTTGCGAACTGCCGTCGGTCACCGTCGACTGGATTTCGTCGATGCCGGTAATAGAGGCGATCGCATCTTCGATCTCCTTCGTCACCTGCATTTCGAGCTCTGCCGGCGAAGCGCCGCTCTGCGTGACGCTGATCGACACGAGCGGCACGTCGATGTTGGGGAAGCGGGTGATCGGCAGCGTGTTGAAGGACTGGATGCCGATGAATATCAGCAGGCAGAAGGCCAGGAGCGGCGCGATAGGATTTCGAATGGACCAGGCTGAAAAATTCATCGGATGGTCTCTTTAGTTGGAAGCCGAGGGCTGTTCGCGCACCGGCGTGATGTGGTCGCCGTCGCGGACATAGGCGCCCGCCTTGGCGACGACTTCGTCGCCGCTCTTCAATCCATTGACGATCTCGACATAGGCGCCGTCCTGGATGCCGGTTTCGATCTTGGCGAATTTCACCACGCCGTCTTCGACCTTGCGGGCGGAGGAGCCCTCATTGCCCGTGAGCACCGCAGTCAAGGGAAGCGAGACGCCCTCGGTTTCGCGGACGATGATCTCGGCGCTGCCATACATGCCGGAACGCGCCTTGCTGTCATCGTCGATGGAGATATGGACGAGGCCGAGGCGGGTGCTGGCATCGACAGTCGGCGAAACCAGGCGCACGGCGCCGGAAAGCTTTTCACGGCTGCCGGAAAGCGAAATCGTCGCCTTCTGACCGGCCATGACCCTGACGATGTCGCTTTCTGCGACTTCGGCGACAAGCTCAATATCGCCATCGCGGATGAGGGTGAACAGCGGATCGCCGTTGCCGGCGGCAATGGCGCCGACCTTGGCGTTCTTTGCCGAGATCGTGCCGGCGACCGGCGTCTTCACGTCGGTGCGAGCAAGCTTCAGATCGGCGTCGGCAATCTGGCTGTCGAAGACCTTGAGATCGGCTTCGGCGACCTCGATTGCCTGTTCGGCGGAAACGACGCGGGCATTGGCGGCAGCGGCGGTCGCATCGGCCTGCTCGACCTGGGCGGTGGAAACCGTGCCCTTCTTGACCATTTCCTGGGCGCGCGCCTGCTGCTGCCGTGCCTGTTCGGCATTCGCCTGGGCCTCAATGAGCTGGGCGCGCAGCTGGGCAAGGCTTGCCTCGCCCTTGGCCTTCGTTGCCATCATCTGGCTCTTCTCCAGCACCAGTGCGTCGTCGTTGAGCGTCGCCAGCGTGCTTTCGGCCTGAACCTTGTCGCCGACATCAGCCTTCAGCGTGCGGATCGAGAGGCCTTCGACCTGCGGCTGGATGTAGACTTCCTCGACAGGTTTGACCGTTCCGGTGCCGATGACGCGGTCGACGAGCGTGCGGTTGACCGCCGTGGTGACGACGATCGCCGGCAGGTTCTGCTGCGGCTTTGCGACCGGCGTTTCCTGCGAAAAGGCGGCGGATGCAGCCAGTGCCGCTGCAAAAAGGGTGGATATGCCTAGAATTCCAATTGGCTTGCGTGCCATGCGTCTTCGTCCAATCCTGTGACAAGCTTAGCCGAATTCGCGCGTCTGCCACTCAGCTCGCGATAAGGCCACTGCCTTTCCTGCATTCTCAGGGGTATCCACACTTCATCTGCCAGTTTCATCCCTCGCCGGCAAATCGGCTTCCAATTGGTATCGATTTGCTCGATATGCAAGCCCGGCAGAAAACAATTCCCCATGAGCCGATAATAATTACCATCAGAACCTGAATCAATCATCGCAAGATTATGCGAACATGACGATGATTGATCCTGCTCCTCTCCTAATGACGTTTGACGCCGGAAAAATGCGACATCGGAGACACTTTTTTTCATTTCATCCGACAAATAAGAAACGCGCGGATAATTTCTCCGCGCGTTTCGCTTTGGCTCCTGCCGTATTTACTTGGAAGCCGCGTCTGTGATCTCGTGGGTCCAGGCGCCTGCGGGCTCCTTGCTAATGATCTTCTGGTCGAGCAGCGCCTTTGCAGTGCGGGCGTAGAGCGCTTCGTCCAGCTTGCCGGAGCCGTCGCCGACGAGCTTAGCGACTTCGCCCATCATCCGCTTCTGATGGTTTTCGTCCTGGCCGCCGTTGTCGACGACGATCTCGGCCGCCTCGTCCGGGTTTTCGGTCGCATATTTCCAGCCCTTCATCGAGGCGCGAACGAACTTGACCATCTTCTCCTTGAAGGCCGGATCCTTCAGCTTGTCTTCCATCGCATACAGGCCGTCTTCCAGAAGATCGTTGCCCATCTCGGTATAGTTGAAGACCGTCAGTTCCTCCGGCTTGAAACCGGCATCGATCGCCTGCCAGTATTCATTATAGGTCATGACGGAGATGCAGTCGGCCTGCTTCTGGACGAGCGGCTGGACGTCGAAGCTCTGCTTCAGCACGGTGACGCCGTTCGGGCCGCCATCCGTGGATAGGCCGAGCTTATTCATCCAGGCGAAGAACGGATATTCGTTGCCGAAGAACCAGACGCCGAGCGTATGGCCCTTGAAATCGGCCTCGGTCTTAACGGGGCCGTCCTTCCGGCAGATCATTTGCAAGCCGGACTTCTGGTAGGGTTGGGCAATGTTGACGAGCGGAACGCCCTTTTCGCGTGCAACCAGGGCGCCGCCCATCCAGTCGACGATAACATCGGCGCCGCCGCCGGCTATCACCTGCTCGGGGGCGATGTCGGGACCGCCCGGCTTGATGTCGACGTCGAGGCCTTCTTCCTTGTAGAAACCCTTGTCCTTGGCGACGTAATAACCGGCGAACTGGCTCTGTGTGACCCATTTTAGCTGCAGCACCACCTTGTCGGCGGCCATCGCATGAGCAGCGGCCAGCGACATGGCGCTTGCCACCATTGCAACCATCAACTTTTTCATTTTCTTGTCCTTACCCTCTGAAGTTATGCCCGGACCTCATTTGCGAAGACCGCGCGCGCCTAGCCACCACGGATAGACGGATGCCAGAACGTCACCGCCCGTTCGGTGAGGGCGATGATGCCATAGAAGATCGAGCCGGCCAGCGCCGCAACAGCGATTTCCGCCCAGACCATGTCGACATTCATGCGGCCGATCTCGGTGGAGATGCGGAAGCCCATGCCGACGATCGGCGTCCCGAAGAATTCGGCAACGATGGCACCAATCAGCGCTAGCGTCGAGTTGATCTTCAGGGCGTTGAAAATGAAGGGCATCGCTGCCGGCAGCTTAAGCTTGAGCAGCGTCTGCCAGTCGCTCGCGGCATAGGTGCGCATCAGGTCGCGCTCCATGCTGCCGGAGGCGGCAAGGCCCGCGACGGTGTTCACCAGCATCGGGAAGAAGGTCATGATGATGACGACGGCGGCCTTGGACGGCCAGTCGAAGCCGAACCACATGACCATGACGGGTGCGATGCCGATGATCGGTAGAGCAGATACCATATTGCCGATCGGCAGCAGACCGCGGCGCAGGAAGGCGATGCGGTCGGCCAGAACCGCCACCGCGAAGCCGGCGAGGCAGCCAATGATATAACCGATCAGCACTGCCTTGAAGATCGTCTGCCTGACGTCGTCACCAAGGATCGGCAGCGAGGCCATGATGCGCGCGCCGATCGCGCTCGGAGGCGGCAGCAGAATGAAGGGGACGCCGGCGCCACGCGTGATCGCCTCCCAGAGGATGAGAATCCAGGCGCCGAA
This sequence comes from Rhizobium lentis, assembly GCF_017352135.1. Taxonomy (NCBI): domain Bacteria; kingdom Pseudomonadati; phylum Pseudomonadota; class Alphaproteobacteria; order Hyphomicrobiales; family Rhizobiaceae; genus Rhizobium; species Rhizobium lentis. The sequence goes on along the minus strand of NZ_CP071454.1, from coordinate 852,319 downwards.
GATCGCCGGGATCAGCAGCTCAAACGCCGACTTTCCGAAGCTGGTGACGGGCTGCTGGTTCGACAGCTCCGTGACGCAGCGCCAGGCAAGCAGCCAGCAGGCGAAGAGCAGCAAAAAGAACGCCCGCGTCGCCATGCCTTCATTGCCGGAAAGAGCCGAAAGCAGCATCCAGGCAGCGCCATGCGCGCCGATAAACAGCACGGTGGCGCGGTAGGCCGGTGGCTGCGGCGCGAAAGACAGGAGGGCGGCCGCAATGATGATGATGAAGACGAGGCTTGCCATGCCGTCCGTCAAGGGTTGCGCCGCGCCCTCGGCCAGAAGCGGTAGGCTCGTCAGCGCCAAGAGGCAGAGGAGGAGGGCGACGACGCCCTGCCAGGAGAAGCTCAGATGTCTCATGCCGGTCTCCCGCCCATGGCGCGATCAACCATCTTGCCGGCAAGTCCGACGATTGCAACCAGGATCCCCGCCAGCAGCGACCCGGCGACCAGGGCTGCCCAGATGTCGATGGTCTGACTGTAATAGGAGCCGGCAAGCAGTTTGGAACCGATGCCGGCGGTCGCACCCGTCGGCAGCTCGCCGACAATGGCACCGACGAGGCTTGCGGCGATCGCGACCTTCATCGAGGTGAAGAGGAAGGGGATCGAGGCCGGAACGCGAAGTTTCCAGAAGGTCTGCATTGGGCTGGCGTTATAGGTGCGCATCAGGTCGAGATGCATAATTTCAGGCGACCGCAACCCCTTCACCATGCCGACGGCGACGGGAAAGAAGGAGAGGTAAGTCGAGATCAACGCCTTGGAGACAAGGCGGGAGGCGTCTGAATCGAGGTTCAGGAGATGCGCCAGCGCGTTGTCGCCGGTCAGCACGTTGTAGGAGATGATGACGATCATCGGCGCGATGGCGAGGATCGGTATGGTCTGGCTCGCCACCAACCAGGGCATCAGCGACCGGTCCATGGCACGGTTATGCACGATCAGCACGGCTAGGAGTATGCCGAGCAGCATGCCGAAGCCAAAGCCGAGCAGGGTGGAGGAAAGCGTCACCCAGCTATGATAGACGAGGCTGCGGTTGCTCGAAAGTTTTCGCAGGACAGTATTTTCATAGACGTTCTGCACCACCTGATGCGGCGCCGGCAGAATCGGCTTCGGCTGGGCGAGCGTCTTGCCGATGAATTCCCAAGTGGTTGGCGTTGCGCCAGCGCGACTGTCCATGTCGCGCTGGAACGGCGCATTCATCAGGACGGCTGCGACATACCAGAGGGCGACGAGGGCGAGCAGGATGGTGGCGACGGGGATGATTTTGTTTTTGAAGGTGTCTGGTTTCACAGCGACTGCCCCCATATGTTGGCGTCGAATGTGCAGCCTCGCCTTGAGCTCAACACCCTAAACCTCATGGCTATGCCCCGTCCTCAGCCCCTCGCGCACGCGATGGGCGATCTCCAGGAATTCGGGGGTGTCGCGGATGTCGAGCGGGCGCTCGGCCGGCAGCGTTGTATCGATGACATCGGTCACACGGCCGGGGCGCGGCGACATGACCACGATCTTGGTCGAGAGGTAGACCGCTTCGGGGATGGAGTGGGTGACGAAACAGATCGTCTTGTTGGTGCGGGCCCAGAGTTTCAAGAGTTCTTCGTTCAGGTGGTCGCGGACGATCTCGTCGAGCGCGCCGAAGGGCTCGTCCATCAGAAGCAGGTCGGCGTCGAAGGCGAGCGCGCGGGCGATCGAGGCGCGCTGCTGCATGCCGCCGGAAAGCTGCCAGGGGAATTTCTTCTCGAAGCCGGAAAGGCCGACGAGGTCGAGCGCCTCGGCGATGCGCCTTGTCCGGTCGGCGCCGCCGTAACCCATGATTTCCAGCGGCAGAGCGATGTTGTTCTCGATGGTGCGCCAGGGATAGAGCGCCGGCGCCTGGAAGACATAGCCGTAGGCGCGGGCCTTGCGGGCTTCCTCCGGCGTCATGCCGTTGATCGAGATCTGGCCGGACGTACTCTTCTCGAGATCGGCGATAACGCGCAGGAAGGTCGTCTTGCCGCAGCCCGACGGGCCGATGAAGGAAACGAAATCGCCCTTGCGGACGTCGAGGTTGACATCGCTCAGGGCACGCACCGGGCCGTCATTCGCCTGGTAGGTGAGACAGAGATCCTTGGCGGATACGACGGAGGGTGCTTGCATCAATGCGACCAGTCTTGTTTTCCCCGCGCAAGCGCGGTTTGCGTGTTACCATCGCCGCAGGCTCTGGCGGCGGCACAATTCATGGAGGAAGAGAATGGACGCCACATCAAAACCCACCTGCCACATCATTCGACCCAACCATGCCTATGACGGCAAGCAGGGGCTCAGCTATTTCCAAGGCATAGCGGCCGAAACCGTCGGCGCCAAAGGCATCTGCATGCACCTGCTGACGATCCCGCCCGGCGTGCGGGCCAAGGCGCATCTGCATGAAGCGCACGAAACAGCGATCTACGTGCTCTCCGGCGAGGCCCATACCTGGTACGGCGATCGGCTGGAACATCACGTCATTACCCATGCGGGGGAACTGTTCTATATCCCGGCCGGTGTGCCGCACATGCCGGCGAACCTCAGCAGCACGCCCTGCACGGCGGTCATCGCGCGCACCGATCCGCACGAGCAGGAAAGCGTCGTGCTTCTGCCGGAACTCGACGCGTTGGTGCCGGCGTGAGCTCATCAGCATGGAGGCGCCGTCCTCCAGTTGGTAACCGTATCATTACACTCCATCGTCATACGCCGGTTGCCGGAATGCCCGAGCGCTCCACCTTGCGCGGAGAGGTGATCTCCTTCCAGGTCGACAAAGCCTTGCTGACGGCTGTGACCGGTTCGCGCCTGACGAACTCGCCATGGCCCTCACGAGTCTTGATCGTGCTTTCCTCGATCGCCACCACGCCGCGGGTCAGCGTGTAGCGGGGCAGGCCGATCACTTCCTTGCCTTCGAAAACGTTGTAGTCGATCGCCGACTGTTGCGTCTTCGACGAGATAACCTTCGAACGGTTCGGGTCCCACACGACAATGTCCGCATCGGCGCCGACGAGGATCGCGCCCTTTTTCGGATAGATGTTGAGGATCTTGGCGATGTTGGTCGAGGTAACGGCGACGAACTCGTTCATCGTCAGCCGGCCGGTGTTGACGCCATGTGTCCAGAGCATCGGCATGCGGTCTTCGAGGCCGCCTGTGCCATTCGGGATCTTGGTGAAGTCGCCGACGCCGAAACGTTTCTGCGCCGTGGTGAAGGCGCAATGGTCGGTTGCGACCACCTGCAACGAACCGGAGGCAAGCCCGGCCCAGAGCGAGTCCTGATGCTGCTTGCTGCGGAAGGGGGGCGACATGACGCGGCGGGCGGCGTGATCCCAATCCGGATTGGAATATTCGCTTTCGTCGAGCGTGAGGTGCTGGATCAGCGGTTCACCGTAAACGCGCATGCCCTTGGAGCGGGCGCGGCGAATCGCCTCGTGCGCCTGTTCGCAGGAGGTGTGGACGATGTAAACCGGGCAGCCGGCCATGTCTGCAATCATGATGGCGCGGTTGGTGGCCTCGCCTTCAACCTCGGCTGGGCGCGAATAGGCATGCGCCTCGGGGCCGTTATTGCCCTCGGCGAGCAGCTTAGCCGACATCGAGGCGACGACATCGCCGTTTTCGGCGTGCACCAGCGGCAGGGCGCCGAGTTCGGCGCAGCGCTGGAAGGAGGCGAACATCTCGTCGTCATCCACCATCAGCGCGCCTTTGTAGGCCATGAAGTGCTTGAAGGTGTTGATGCCCTTGTCGCGGACGATGGTCTCCATTTCCTTGAAGACCTGTTCGCTCCACCAGGTGACCGCCATATGGAAGGAATAGTCGCAATTGGCGCGGGTCGATTTGTTGTCCCACATCGTCAGCGCTTCGAGCAGCGACTGGCCGGGGGCGGGAAGGGCGAAATCAACGACCATGGTCGTACCGCCGGAAAGGGCCGCCCGCGTGCCGCTCTCGAAATCGTCGGAGGAATAGGTGCCCATGAAGGGCATTTCGAGATGGGTGTGCGGATCGATGCCGCCGGGCATGACATAACATCCGGAGGCATCGAGCGTCTCGTCGCCCGAGAGGTTCGGACCAATCTCGATGATCTTGCCGCCGTCGATCTTGACGTCAGCCTTATAGGTGAGGTCGGCCGTGACGATGGTGCCGTTCTTGATGACTGTGGTCATGATCGTTCCCTCTTCTTTTCTTTGGATTCGCCTGGTGAATAGAAGCTGAGCGTTCCCTTGCTGGCTTCAAGCCGGCCTTCTAATGCTGCCAGTATTGTTTCGAGTGCCGAGCGTCTTTCGCGAGAGACTTCCTGATTCCAGAAGCGCAGGACCGAATAGCCATTCGCATTGAGCCATTCGGTTCGCCATTGATCGGTGACGTTTTCGGCATGCTGGAAGCCATCGACTTCGACGATCAATCGTCTTTCGCGACAGAGGAAATCGACAATGAACGGGCCGAGCGGAACTTGCCTTGCAAATTTATAACCGTTCAAGCGGCGGGCGCGCAGGTCGCCCCAGAGATGGTATTCTTCTTCGGTTTCGTTTTGACGGAGCTGTCGAGCTTGTGCTGTTTTGGCCGGACGATGTTTGCGGATATCCTGTTTGATAACTTTTGTCGCGCCCGGAGCCCCCTCATCCGCCCTTCGGGCACCTTCTCCCCGAGGGGAGAAGGGACAAGCCGCGACGTCCGCCATTCCCTTCTCCCCAGCGGGGAGAAGGTGGCCCGAAGGGTCGGATGAGGGGGCTCCGGGTGCTGCAGCAGACATCACACCACGATCTCCGCCGTCTCGACCACCGCGTGGAACAGTACATCGGCACCAGCCGTCGCCCATTCCTTGGAGATCTCTTCCGCCTCATTGTGGCTAAGCCCGCCGACACAGGGGCACATGACCATGGTGGCGGGGGCGACCTTGGCGGCCCAGCAGGCGTCGTGGCCGGCGCCGGAGATAATGTTCATGTGGCTGTAACCGAGGTGTTCGGCGGCAGAGCGAACGGCCGTGACCAGCTTTTCGTCGAAGGTGACCGGCTCGAAATGGCCGATCGCCTCGATGGAACAGCCGACACCTAGGGCGTCGCAGATCTTCGGCGCTTCCGCCTCAATCTTTGCCCGCATGCGGTCGAGCTTGGCCTTGTCGGGCGAGCGGATGTCGACGGTGAAGACCACCTTGCCCGGCAGGACGTTGCGCGAATTCGGCGAGAAGAACACCTGGCCGACGCCGCCGACGGCGCCCGGCTGTTCGCCCATCGCCACCCCCTGAACCATTTCCAGGATGCGCGACATGGCAAGGCCGGCATTGACGCGCATGTTCATCGGCGTCGAGCCGGTATGGGCTTCCTTGCCGGTCAGCGTGAATTCCAGCCACCACAGGCCCTGACAGTGTGTGACGACGCCGATCTGCTTGTCTTCGGCTTCGAGGATCGGCCCCTGCTCGATGTGATACTCGAAATAGGCGTGCATCTTGCGGGCGCCGACCTCTTCGTCGCCGACCCAGCCGATGCGCTTCAGCTCGTCGCCGAAGAGATTGCCTTCGGGATCCCTGCGGTTATAGGCGAAATCAAGGCTGTGCACGCCGGCGAAGACGCCCGAGGCGAGCATGGCCGGGGCGAAACGCGCGCCTTCCTCGTTCGTCCAGTTGGTGACGACGATCGGGTGCTTGGTCTTGATTCCGAGATCGTTCATCGTGCGCACGACTTCGAGCGCTGAGAGCACGCCGAGTACGCCGTCATATTTGCCGCCGGTCGGCTGGGTGTCGAGGTGCGAGCCGACATAGACGGGCAGGGCATCGGGATCGGTGCCGGGGCGAGTGGCGAACATCGTGCCCATGCGGTCGACGCCCATGGTGAGGCTCGCTTCGTCGCACCATGTCTTGAAAAGGCTGCGGCCCTCGGCATCGGCATCCGTCAGCGTCTGGCGGTTGTTGCCGCCGGCAATGCCGGGGCCGATTTTCGCCATGTCCATGAGACTGTCCCAGAGACGGTCGCCATTGACGCGCATGTTCTCGCCTGGTGCTGCCACCATTCTTCAAGCCCTCACCTGTTTGCGGCAGGCATGCAAGGGCATGCCCGCCTGTTCCCGTGGTCAGTTCCTGCGCCTCTTATTGGTTTTGTTGAGCGCCGCAAAAACGCCAGTTGCCTTTGTTTTGCATCTGGCGGATATTTGACCGATTGGTAAACATTACAACTTCCACCGCCGGGCTCAAGACGAAAATCACGAAAATTGCCGATAAAAATGCGGGCAGTTGCTCAAGAAACAACTGGACCATCTTCGGCCCAAACTTGAGCGAAGAAGTTGAATTTCAAGGGGAAACAATAGCCGATGGCTATTCCGAGAGCAGCGAAGACCTTGAGACGGACCCGAATCCAGGAGGAGAAGGAAGAGCAGATTCTCGAAGCCGCGCTCGACGTTTTCTCGGCCCGTGGATTTCGCGGCTCGACGATCGACCAGATCGCCGAAGTGGCCGGCATGTCGAAACCCAATTTGCTCTATTATTTTCGCACCAAGGAAGCCATGCACCGGGCGCTGATCGACCGGGTGCTCTACACCTGGCTGGAGCCGTTGCGCGCCTTCGATGCCGAAGGCAATCCGGAGGAGGAAATCCGCAGCTACATCAGACGCAAGCTGGAGATGGCGCGCGATTTTCCGCGCGAGAGCCGGCTTTTCGCCAACGAGGTGCTGCAGGGCGCGCCGCATATCGAGGACGAGCTGAAGGGCCCGCTGAAGCAACTCGTCGACGAGAAGGCGGAGGTCATCCGCGCCTGGACGAAATCGGGCAAGATCGCCAAATGCGATCCCTATCACTTGATCTTCGCGATCTGGTCGACGACGCAGCACTATGCCGATTTCGACGTCCAGGTGCGCGCCGTGTTGGGGCAGGAGCATGCCGGGGAAGGACGCTTCGAGGATGCGGCGCGGTTTCTCGAACAGCTCTTTATCGGCGGATTGCGGCCAAATCTTCCGATAACCTGACCATCTTATTTCCTCTTGGGAAGCTCCACCCGGGCGAGGAGATCGGTTATGCCTTCGGTCGTATAGGGTTTCTGCAAGACGGGTGCGCCCGAGTGGCTATTCGCCTGGGCGATCCCTTCGCCGTAACCCGTGGCAAACACGAAGGGAACGCCTGCGGCTGCCAATCGGTCGGCAATCCCGAAACTCGTCTCGTCTCCCAAATTGACATCGAGAAGCGCGAAATCGAAGGACTGGCCGGCGAGGATCTCCATCGCCTCGGCGACGCTCGGCGCCGTGCTCACGTCGGCACCCAGGCGGCGCAGGATGTCCTCTCCATCCATGGCGATGATCAGGTTGTTTTCCACCAGCAGGATCTTCAGACCTGATAGCGGCTCCTGATCATCGGCGGGCGCGGTTTTGCTTGGCGCAACGCCGGCAGTCGTCGCGTTCTGCAACAGGCTGGGGTCGACGGCGTTCACGTAGCGAGCCGGAATCAGGAAATCCGCCTCCAGCCCCTCCTTGATGTAGCGGACTTCGGCCTTGCCGCCGAGGTCGTAGGGAATGGAGCGCCGGATGATCGTCGAACCGAACCCGTGGCGGTTCGGCTCGATGACGGGCGGGCCGTCCTTTTCGCGCCAATCGATGCGCAGATTGCCTTCATTGTCGCGCTCCCAGCTGAGTTCGATCGTGCCGCTGCCGGCGATGGAGAGGCTGCCGTATTTGGCGCTGTTGGTCATCAGCTCATGGAAAACCAGGGCGGCGGTGGAAAAGGCCTGCGGCTCCAGCAGCACGTCTTCGCCCCTCATCCGGAAGCGTTGCGCGTTTTTTCCAAGATAGGCCGCGGTTTCGGCCGATAACAATTGCCGCAGCGAAGCGGGCGCCCAGTGATCCCTGGTGATCTGGTCATGGGCACGGGAGAGCGACTGAATGCGGCCCTCGAGTTGACGGACATAGTCACCGAGGCCGACCGACGTCGTCTGCGACTGCCGGATGATTCCGGTAATGAGGCTCAATATGTTGCGGACGCGGTGGTTGAGTTCGGCGATCAGCAGTTCCTGCCGCTCGTTCGCCATCTGGCGCGCCATGCTGGCCTCGTCGGTCAGGCGCAGCACCACTTCGATCAGCGTGAGGCGGATCGTTTCGGCGACCCGGCGCTCGGCTTCCGTAAAGGGCAGCGAGCGGCCGCGCACCAGTTCCGACCAGGCTTCGAAGCTCTTGCGCGGCGTCAGCCGCGGGCCGTTGGGGCCATATTCCAACGGCTTGTGCGGATCGCCGCCCCAGCGGACGGTGCGCACCAGTTCCTGACGGAAAAGCACGACGTAATCGCGCGGCGAACGCGAGATCGGGATGGCAAGCATGCCTGCCACCACATCGTCGATTTCAAGATCCGGATAGGTTTCGCCAAGCCTGTCGACGGCATAGATGCGCCCGCCGGCGTTGCGGTTGAGATGGCGGATGAGAGCGGAAAAGCCTCGCTCATCCGGCCCGATGCCTGCAAGCGCGAGGCGCCCATTGATCCAGACGCCGATGCCGTCGGCAGGAATGGCGTCGGCGAGCGCCTCGATCAACCAGGCCGGATCGTCGAGCAGGCTGGCATTATCGGCGACGGAGGTGAGAAGACGATCGGCGATGCGACGCGCCTTGGTCTCGTAGTCGAGCGCCAGCCGCCGTTCACGGCTTTCAAGACGCGACGCGAACATCTGGCCGAAGAGTTCGGCAGTCGAGCGGCTTTGCGCCGATGGCAGGCGCGGGCCGTAATGATGGCAGGCAAACAGGCCCCAGAGCTTGCCGTCCACGACGATCGATATGGAAAGCGACGCGCCGACGCCCATGTTTTTCAGATATTCGATATGGATCGGCGAGACCGAACGCAGCACCGACATGGAGAGATCGAGCGGCTGGCCCTGTTCGTCGAGCTGCGGGAGAACCGGCACAGGCACCGCCTCGATATCGGCGATGATGCGGAATAGGTTGCGCAGATAAAGCGCGCGCGCCTGAATTGGAATGTCGGAGGCCGGATAGTGCAGCCCGAGGAACGAGCCGATGCCGCTGCGGGCGGCCTCCGCCACGACCTCGCCGGAACCCCCTTCATCGAAACGATAGACCATCACCCGGTCGAAGCCGGTGAGCGCGCGTGCCTGCCTCGCGCCCTCGCGGAAAAAAGCCTCCAGCGTTTCCGTCTGGTCGAGGCGGGACATCATGCTGCGCATGGAAAGCGACGGAGCGTTGCGCTTTTCTTGCTGGCAGCGTTCGCCTTCGAGGATGACCTGATTTTCGTTGACGTGAACGGCAAGGTCGAAACGCGACTGATCGGGCAGCAGGGCAATGTCGAAAATGCGCTCGACGACATCGGGACCGCGCAGCGTGGTCAGCTTGTTGCGGATCGTGTGCAGCGCCTCCGGCGTGATCAGCGAGGAAATCGGACGGCCGAGCGCATCGGCCTGGGACACGCCTATAAACTCCGCAAGATTGGCGGAGGCCCGCGTGACCATCCAGTCGAGCGATATCGTCAGCAGGAAGCCAAAGGGTTGGATGGCGCCGAGCTGGTGGATCGGCTCACGGTCGCAGTTGGTGAGATCGACGGGTTCGGGTGTGCCGCTCATGGGACGGCTTCCAGTTCGAGCTGCCCGGCTTTGAGGAAAAGATCGAAGAGCGTGCGCGCCGAGGAAACGGCGGCGAAGGGATCGTCGGCCCCGATTGCCTCGAGACGATCCATGAAGATCCTGATGGCACCCTTTGGACCTCGTGGCGTGAGATAGCGGCTGGGCAGGGGATCGGGTACGGATCTCGCGAGCACGGCGCCGCCGAGTTTCGAGCCTTCGAGGACGTAGAGGGCACCCCAGAGCGCCGCTTCATCATGCAATGCCGGCGCCGGAAGGCGCTCGGGCAAACGGTCGCCGAGTTCGCCGATATCGGCAAGCAGCAGCTGCGCTCGCCTTCGTTCCGGCCAGTCGGGCAGCAGCCGAACGACCCCGGCCTCGTCGAGTGCATTTTCCGCCGCCGGTACGACCCGGGCATGCGCGCGCAGGAATGTCCTGTACTGCACGTTGCTGGAGAGGTCGAAAGTGCCGAAGAGCTTATCGACTTCGGCGTGGCAATCTGCTGTTTGTGCGCGGAGCACGCTGCGAAGTGACATGTGGACCGTGTTCTGAGTGATATGGCACGGATGCCGTTTATGCGGGAGCGACGAACTAACGATATATTGCGGCATCTCGGTACTTCCAGACAAACCCACAGAAAAACATGGGCTTCCCGTTTGGCTTGAGCTTCCCGAGAGGCCGCGTCTTTCAGCTCATTATCTCAGGCAGCTCCGCAGCCAGCGTATCGATCGCAAGGCGCACTTTCGGCAGCATCACCGGCGATCTCGGCCAGACGGCATAGGCTTCGAAAATGCTGGACGGCATATCGGTCAGGACCCGCACGAGTTCACCAGACTGGACCCTGTCCCGCACCAGCCAGCAGGTCAGCCAGGCTAGCCCGCGGCCTTCAACCGCAGCGTCCGCTATCGAGGCGAGATCGTCGAGCCGCAGCCGCGATTTCGGCAGAACTTCGCGTGGGGAACCGGCCGCCGCCGGGAAGATCCAGGCCCTGTCATTGTCGCCCCTGCGATAGACGATGCCCTGATGGTGGGCGAGGTCGTCGAGCGTTTGCGGCACGCCATGTTTTTGAAGATAGGCGGGCGAGGCGCAGACCGTCATTGACTGCCGGGCGATCCTCCGCGCCATCAGATCGGGATTGTCCTTCAGCGGGCCGTTGCGGACGGCAAGGTCGAATCCGTCCTCCAGGAGATCGACGACGCGATCGCTGAAGGACAAGTCGAGTTCGAGATCCGGGTGATCGTCCAGCAGGCGGGTGAGGATCGGAGCGGCGCAGTGGCGCCCGAACAGCGCCGGCATCGATACCCTCAGCCTGCCGCGCACCTCGCGCCTGCCCGATTCAAGCTGCGCCTCGCCGATCCGGATTTCCTCGATGGCTCTCAGGCAGCGCTCATAGAAGAAGCGGCCTTCGTCGGTCAGGCTCTGGGTCCGGGTTGTGCGGTTGAAGAGCCGGACGCCGAGCCGCTGCTCGAGCCTTGCAATCGTCTTGCTGACGGCCGAGCGTGTGAGATGAAGCCGTTCGGCGGCAGCTGCGAAACCACCGGCTTCAACCGTCTCGACGAAGATCGAAATGCCCTTCAGCCGCTCCATATTTGTTTCCTCAATGGCACCATTATGGCGATTTAATATCGCAACAGGAGATCATTATTCAACGATATATGTGCTGCTCCTCCAATGGAGAAGGAGCAGGAAGATGCAGACGACAAGGCAGTGGCAAACCGATGCGATCGGGCCGGAGGCCAATCTGACGATCGGTGAAGCCAGAATTCCCGAGGTGTCCGGCGCGATGATCCGGGTGCGGACGCAGGCGGTCTCCCTCAATTTCCGCGACAGGCTGGTGCTCGAAAGCGGCATGGGGCTGCCGTTGCAGTTTCCCTTCGTGCCGGCCTCGGACATGGCAGGCATGGTCGAGGCCGTCGGGCCAGATGTTACCCGCTTCAAACCCGGCGATCTCGTTATCTCCACCTTTTCCCCGGACTGGATCGACGGCCGCGGCCCCGGTACGGCGCGTGATCTACCTTACCAGACGCGCGGCGGTTTCTATCCGGGCGTGCTGTCCGAATACACGGTGCTTTCCGAGGAGTGGTTTACCCTTGCACCGAAAACGCTCGATGCCGCCGAAGCGAGCACGCTGCCCTGCGCCGGGTTGACGGCATGGTTCGCGCTGATCGAATGCGGCAAGCTGAAGGCCGGCGATAAGGTGCTGGTGCAGGGAACCGGCGGCGTCGCGCTCTTCGGCCTGCAGATCGCCAAGGCACAGGGCGCCGAGGTCTTCGTCACGTCGGGCAGCAGCGAAAAGCTCGACCGGGCGCAGGCGCTCGGCGCCGATCATCTGATCAACCGGCATGAGGGCGACTGGGTGGAGCAGCTCCATCGCCTGACCGGCGACTATGGCGTCGACCACGTGCTCGAAATCGTCGGCGGACCGCATCTCGGCCAGGCGCTGAAGGCCGTGGCGGTCAACGGCCGGATTTCGGTGATCGGTGTTTTCGAGGGCTTCGAGGTTTCGGCGCCGGCGGCGCCGCTGCTTCTCAAGGCACCTGTCGTGCAGGGGATTGCGGTCGGTCATCGGCGGGCGCTGGAAGATCTGGTGCGGGCGGTCGACCAGACCGGGTTGAAGCCGGTCATCGACCGGCGGTATGCCTTCGCGGAACTGCCGCAGGCGCTCGATCATCTCTATCGAGGTCCGTTCGGCAAGGTCGTCATCGAATTTTGAGACAGGCGCTCCCTCCCATTATGGAAGGGAGCGTTCTTTCATTCGGCGGCGATGGCCTTGCGTTCGAACTCGAAACCCTCGTCGGCCCAGCCGGTCACACCGCCGATCATCAGCTTGGCCTGGAGGCCAAGCTTGGCGAGGCGGAAAGCGGCCTTGTCGGCGCCGTTGCAATGCGGACCGGCGCAATAGACGACGAAGAGCGTGTCGCTGGCCCATTCCGACATGCGATGCGCGGTCATCTTGCCATGGGGCAGGTTGATCGCGCCCGGCACGTGGGATTGCGCAAACAGCGCCGGCGAGCGCACGTCGAGAAGGACGAAATCGACCTTGCCGGCGGCAAAGGCTGCGCGGACATCCGAACAATCGGTTTCGAAGGCGAGCTTGGCAGCGTAATGGGCGGCGGCGATATCGGGTTCGGCGGCTGACATTTCGGAGACGGCGCTGGGCATCGGTCTTTCCTATCGTGTTGGATTGCCGCCTGGTATCGCCGATGTTAGAGATTTGCGAAATTGGCCATCATGACTGACAGCGTAAAGATCATGCCAAACGCATCTCTGCAGACGAAGGGACCACTGGTCGCAGTTCTTGCCTATGACGGGCTCTGCACCTTCGAATTCGGCATTGCCTACGAGGTCTTCGGGCTGCCGCGTCCGGAGATGGGCGAGGGCTGGTATCGCTTCTCGGTCTGCGGCATCGAGCCGGGGCCGCTTCGCGCCGCCGGCGGATTGACGGTCGCGGTCGACAACGGGCTGGAGGTGCTCGACGAGGCGGAACTGATCGTCGTGCCCGGCTGGCGGTCGATCGATGCGCCTGTGCCGGAACCGCTCGCCGCCGCGTTAAGGGCGGCGCATCGGCGCGGCGCGCGCATCATGTCGTTCTGCTCCGGCGTTGCCGTCCTTGCAGGCTCCGGCCTGCTCGCCAACCGCAGGGCGACGACGCATTGGCGCTATGTCGCCTCGATCGCGGCACGTTATCCCGACATCACGCTCGATGCCGACGTTCTCTACATCGACGAGGGCAGCCTGCTGACGGCGGCCGGCAGCGCTGCCGGCATCGATCTATGCCTACATGTCGTGCGCAGCGATTTCGGCTCGGAGGCCGCCAATAGTGTCGCCCGCCGCCTCGTCGTGCCGCCGCACCGAGAAGGGGGACAGGCGCAGTTCATCAGCGTGCCGGTTCCGCAGGAACGCGAAGGTATTCGCCTGGGCCCGCTGATCGAATGGATGCGTCAAAGCCTTGCCGAGGAGCAGCCGATCAGCTTGCTCGCCGAGAGGGCCGGCATGAGCATGCGCACCTTCCAGCGCCGCTTCGAAGCGACGACCGGTCTCAGCGTCGGCGAATGGCTGCTGAAGGAGCGGCTGCGCCACGCCCGCGACCTTCTCGAAAGAGAGCTTGCCGTATCGCTCGACGACATCGCGATATCAAGCGGCTTCGGCACGCTGGCGACGATGCGGCATCACTTCCGCAAGCGGCTGGGCACGAGTCCGCATGCCTATCGGAAGTCATTCGGCGGTTAGCGCCTGACGGTGCCACTTGCTTCACTTACACTCTATGGCAAACGTCTCGTACGGCTTGAGCTCAACCGTTTCCCCGATCATGTGCACCGGTTCATAATTCAGATAAGGCATTCTCCCATGATGGCGAGCTCCGTCGGTAAACTCAACGCAATATTCCTAGGGGTGAAGTTGGCAACCACTATGATCCAGCTCCTGTCGAGCGCGCGGGTATAAACGAAGACATCGGGGTGCTGGTCGAGCCAGGACCGGTACTCCCCATAGACGATGACAGGGTGGGTTTTCCGGAGAGCGATCAGCTTGCGATAATGGTTCCAGATCGACCTCTCGTCCTTGATGGCCGCTTCGGCGTTGACCTTCGGGTAATTAGGATTGACCTCGATCCAGGGCACGCCGGCAGAGAAACCGCCGTAGGGGGCAGCACTCCATTGCATCGGTGTGCGGGCGTTGTCGCGGCCGTTCTCGTTTGCTCCGCGGATGAATTCCTCCGGTGAAAGCCCGGCCTCCACGTGGAGCCTGTGCATGTTGATGGTTTCGATATCCCGATACTGTGAGATCGAGGTGAAAGGGACGTTGGTCATTCCGATCTGGGGATGCTTGCGGGTTCCACCGGGCCAATCCTTCCTTCCGCATCCCGCACGTCGGCAGACCAGCCGACCCGAGGAACCCCCTCCTCTCGAAACCGTTAGGAGGTGTGGCAACAGAGATTATCGGGAGACCATTGCGGTGCCGAACCGTAGCAGCAGCTGGTATGAGGAGGCAGTGATCTACAGTGTCGATGTCGAGAAATTCGCCGATGGCAATGATCACGGAATTGGCGACTTCATCGGACTGACCGAAAAGGTGCCATACCTTTCAGAACTGGGGATCACCTGCATCTGGCTCCTGCCGTTTTACCGCAGCCCTGACCGTGACAACGGTTATGACGTCAGCGACTTTTATTCGATCAACCCGAAGGTCGGAACGCTTGATGACTTTCTGACATTTCTGCACAGCGCGGGTGAGCATGGCATTCGGGTAATCGTCGATCTCGTCGTCAATCACACATCCGATCAGCATCCCTGGTTCCAGGCCGCCAGGCGGGACGACGAGACGCGCTACCGCGGTTACTATGTCTGGAGCGCCGATCCCCCACCTGTCGCTCCAGGAGCCAAATCGATTTTTCCGGGCGAAGTGGAAAGCCTTTGGACCTATGATCAGGTGGCGCGAGCCTCTTATTTCCATAGTTTCTACGAGTTTCAACCCGAATTGAACGCTGCTAACCCGCAGGTCCGGGAAGAGATGTTGCGCATTGTCGACTACTGGACTGCGTTCGGCGTCAGCGGGTTCAGGCTCGACGCTGCTCCGCTCATCATCGCCGATAAAGGACTCGAGCATGCCAATCCCCGTGATCCGCATGGCATCCTCAGGCAGATCGGCAGCTATCTGCAAAGCAGGCGGCCGGGCGGTGTGCTCGTCGGCGAAGTCAATCTTCCACCGGAGGCTTCCGACGCGTTTTTCGGGGAAGGGGAGCAACTCCAGCTTCTGCTCAACTTCATGCTCGCTTGCTATCTCTTCGCGAGGTTCGCCCGGGAAGATGCGTCCTCGATCAACCACGGACTGAGCCTGCTCCCGGAACCACCGCCCGGCTGCGGCTGGGTCAATTTCCTGCGCAACCTCGACGAGCTCGATTTTTCTCGAGTTTCCGCGGAATTGAAAAAGAACGTATTCGACGCCTTCGCGCCGAAGGAAGAGATGCAGGCATTCGGACGCGGTATCCGCCGTCGCGTTGCGCCCATGTTGAGCGGCGACCAGCGACGAATCGAACTTGCCTTCAGCATCATCTTCTCGCTGAGCGGGCCGCCGCTTATCGTCTACGGCGATGAGATCGGCATCGGCGAGGACCTGTCCCAGTCCGGACGCAATACGGTGAGGGTACCGATGCAATGGTCGGCGGAGAAGAATGCCGGCTTCTCCGGTGCCAATGCCGGAAAACTGTGTCAACCGATCGTCGCCGATGGCCCGTTTTCCTTCAAGAGGGTCAATGTTGCCGACCAATCGAAGGATCCGGATTCCCTATTGAACGGCATCAGGCGCTTTATCTCTCTTCGCAGGAACCAGCCGATCTTCACAAAGGGGCGGATGGTGAGGGTAAGCGCCGCGGATCCGGCCGTTTTGGTCCACGGTTTTGAAGACGCTGGGGCGCTTCTGTTGCTCGTCCATAACCTCGCGGGCCGGCCTATCGAGACGGAGATAAATTTTGCCGGCATGCAGCCCAGGAGGTTTCGAGATCTGATCGGCGATGTTGAGTACGAAGGTATCACCCAGACGCGCCTGGAGCTCGAGCCCTATGCCTACCACTGGTTTATTTCCGAAGGTAACGGATCATGACGCTCATCGGCTATCACGCGTCCCATGAACAATTTTCGCCAAGTGAGCTCATTGGATATGTGCAAGCGGCGGAGGCTGCAGGTTTCGACGCCGTGATGTCGTCCGATCACCTGACGCCATGGAGCGAGCGGCAGGGGCAGTCGGGCTTTGCTTGGGCCTGGTTAGGAGCGGCGCTCCAAGCCACGCGGGCTATTCCGTTCGGTATCATCACCATCCCTATGGGCTGGCGTTATCACCCGGCAATTACCGCGCAGGCTGGCGCGACGATCGCAGAGATGTTTTCGGAACGGTTGCCGTGGATCGCGGTCGGTAGCGGGCAAGCCATGAATGAACACGTCATCGGTGAACGCTGGCCTTCCAAGTCGGAAAGAAACGAACGGCTACTCGCGGCCGTCGAGATCATCCGCGACTTGTGGTCGGGCAAGCTTGTCAGCCGGGCAGGGCCTATCAAAGTCGATCAGGCCCGCATCCACACTCTTCCCGACGAAATTCCTCGCATTGTTGCCGGCGCTCTTTCGCCGGAAACGGCTGAGTGGGCGGGAGGCTGGGCGGATGCGCTTATCACCATCAATCAACCGCCCGACAAGCTCCGCAAAATCGTCGATGCCTTCCGGCGCGGCGGCGGGGAGGAAAAGCCGCTCTACCTGCAGACACATGTTTCATACGCCGGCTCCGATGAGGACGCCAGGGCAAACGCCTTCGAGCAGTGGCGGAGCAACGCAATTTCGGCCGCAATCTCGGAAACGCTTCGGTTGCCGGAAGAATTCGATGAGGCGTGTCTGAAGGTGCGGCCGGAAGACCTGGATGAACATGTGCGCATCTCGGCTGATCCGCAACAGCATGTCGAGTGGCTGGAAGCTGACGTCGCGATGGGATTCGAAGAGATCTACATTCATAATGTCGGGCGCAATCAGTGCGAATTCATCGAAGTCTACGGACGCGAGGTCCTGCCCGTTTTCAGGGCCGGCGCGACAGCTGCTGCATCCGATCCCTCGATCCGGGTAAACCTGAAGGGCAGGCCAGGAACCAGCTGATCGGACTTCATTGCGGCTGACGCACCAGTTGCCTGCCAAAGGAGGTATTATGTTCAAGAAATACGCCTACGCCTGGATCACAGTCGGCTTCTTTCTATTTTCGCTCGCCGGCCATTGGTTGTTTGGCTGGTTTGCTTTTGTCGGCGAGCAACAGAGCCACGGTCAAGCCCCTGATATCAATGCCTACCTCATGGAGATGAGCCGAGACACCTTTGAAAATTGGCAGTCCGAATTCTTGCAGTTGCTCTGGCAGGTCGTGGGTCTTGCCTACTTTCTCTATATCGGATCTCCTTCTTCGAAGGAAAACGATGACCGCACCGAAGCGAAACTGGACGCTCTGATCAGATTGAATGGCGGAGAGAAGGCTGAAGCGATCATCGCCGAGATCGACAAACACTTCATGAGAACCGGTGGACATGCGGGTCCATACGCCCACGAGCTGGAGACGCAAAGAGGCCCGAAACGGATCGGCGACGCCACCTAGGCCGGCGCAGGCGGATCACGGAGGTGCCGGTCGTTTGCATCCCGCAGCCGGTCGGAGCCAGTCGAGGCGCCCGAAGCAGCCACGTAAAAAAGGAGAGTGGCCACGCTTCTTTCCAGCTTGAGGTCAAGCACCGCACGGAGGTACGCTAGCGGACGGAAACAAGTCCCTCTAGACGACGTTTGGTCTGCGGAAGTCAGGAGGAGCCGTGGCACACGATGAACAGATAGTGGCGATCGCCGGCGCGCTTGAACGCCGGCAGGCTATGTTGTTCGTTGGCGCAGGCATATCGATGAATGTCGGCTTACCGTCGTGGACCTGCCTGATTGACCACATGTTGATGGATCTAGGCCTGCCTTCGTCGTTCGCCGTCGCGAACGGCACGACCTACCAGGAGATCGCCGAATATTACCGCCTGAAGCACGGCTCATTGTCTCAGTTGGTCGACTGGATGAAGCGCGAGTGGCAGATTTCGCCGGCGCAACTGAAAAACTCGGAGTTGCATCGGCTGATCGTGGAACTGGACTTTCCTCTCGTCTACACGACGAATTACGATTCAAATCTCGAGATGTCCTATGAAACATTCGGGCGGCCATTCACCCGGATCACGAGCGCGAAAGACATGGCCATGGCGCCGGCCGGCAAAACTCAGATTGTCAAATATCACGGCGATTTCTCCGATCCTGACACGCTGGTGCTGACCGAGTCGGACTACTTCGACCGCCTGTCATTTGGTGCCCCCTTGGACATCAAATTCAGGAGTGATGCCTTCGCCTCGACATTGCTGTTCATCGGCTACAGCATGTCAGATCTGAATATTCGCTTTTTGCTCCATCATCTGTGGTCAACGTGGCGTCGAACAGGGCTGGACCGACACCGGCCGCCGCTATTTCTCTTCATGCACGAGCCAAGCGAAGTCCAGGTGCACGTCCTCAAGAGGTGGGGCGTCACCGTCCTCAGCGGCGACGGCGAGAATTCAGGTCACTCCCTCGCTCAGTTCCTCGGACGTCTGCTTGAACGACGAAATCCGGACGACTGCCGCTAAGTGTCAGGATCTCCGGCTCGCAAAATGCCGGCTTGCCACTTCTCCATCGGCACTGCTGGCGCGTCTTGCTTATTATGGAATTTTGCGGCGGCGAGCACGAGGGCAATATCCCCATTCAATACCCAGCGCTTTTGAAAATCATAGGGGCGGCGGCCGCTACCACCGTATGAGGCATCTTCACTGGACCACGAGAGATGCCATTGGTGAGCCTCTGGTGGAGCAAAAAGCGGATCCGGCAGACTGTCTATCGCGAGATCGTTGCCGAAGTTGATCAGCAATAGTCTCTCGTCAGAGGGTTCCTCGGCGAAGAATCGCAGGAGAAAGGCGGTGCTGGACAAGATACTGCCGTCCATTTCGCCGTCACGGGCGCAGGCCTGGCGAGAAAAGGCCTTATCTGTCTGACGCAGATTCAGCAGGTCGCGATGAAGCTGAACGACTCCCGCGTTCCTGTCCCATTCGGCCCAATCAAGCTTCACCTTGTCGAACGTCGCGCGAGCACATGGATCCGCCATGTGTCTAAGCAGTTCTTCATCCCTCAGGTTCGGGAATTGGCTTATAAAACTGCGCCGTCCCTGCCGTACCACGTCGGCGATTTCTCCCTCGTGATCTGCGAAATAATAGAACGGGGAAGAGGAACCAAACTCCTGCCCCTGAAAGAGCATGGGCGTCTGCGGCCCCAGTAAATGGAGCGCCGTCAGGGCTCGAAGGCGAGCCGGCGATGTTATGTGGCCGATCCTGGTTCCTGTGCCGGAGTTGGCGATCTGATCGTGATTTTGGAGAAAGTGGACAAAATTCCACGGCTTGAGGTCGAACCCCGCAGTGCCCCGTGGCTTGTCCTGCCAATCGTATCTTTGTCCCTGAAACAGGCAGCCATATTTGGCGGCAGAAACGAGTTCCTGAGCCGTACCGCGATGATCATGATAATAGGCTTCATTGCGGCCCGTCAGCGCGACTGTCGCGGAGCGGTGGAAATCCTCATTCCACAAGGCGTCCAGCCCATGCCCTCCCACCTTAGCCGGTCGCGCCATGTCGGTTTGTTGCGGCTCATTTTCGCTGACGAGATAGATTTGACGCTGTCTCGTTGCTGCGCGAGCTTCCCTGGCAATGACCGTGACGATGTGTTCGCGGCTTGAGTCGAACAAGGCCTGCGTTGCATCGATGCGCAATCCGTCAAAATGAAATTCGTCGATCCAGTAGGTCGCGTTCTTTGCGATATATTCGCGGACGCCACGGCAGTTCGGACCATCGAAATTGATCGACTTGCCCCATTCGTTCGAGTAACGCTCGGTGAAATAGTCTGGTGTAAATTCGCAAAAACGCTCGCCTTTGCCGAAGTGATTGTAGACCACGTCGAGGATCACACCAATGCCGATCCGGTGGGCTTCGTCGATGAAGGCGCGCACGTCATCAGGCAGTCCATAGAGCCGGGTCGGAGCATAGAGCAACGTGCCGTCGTAACCCCAGCCGAACTCGCCTTCAAACTCGTTGATCGGCATTACCTCCAGGCAGGTGATGCCAATCGCCCGCAGTTTAGCCAGCTTTTCCCGGGCTGCCGCAAAGGTACCCTCCCTCGTGAAGGTGCCGATATGCATCTCATAGACAACAGCTCCGAAGGCTTGGATCCCTTGCCAATCGTGATCATTCCACTGATACCGCGCCGGATCGACGACAGCTGATGGCCCCGATAGACCCTCCGGCTGAAAACGCGAGGCAGGATCGGCAAGGAGATCATCCGTGTCGCCAAAGTGAAACTGATATCGCGTCCCTTCACTCAAGCCCGGCAGATTGAGGCAGAAGTAGCCGTCGTCTTCCGCGTTCATCTCGTATTCGGAATTTCCCCCGATCACGAGGAAACAGCGCTCTCTGGCAGGGGCCCAGAGTCGGAACGAAACGCCGCCGGCATCAACCTCGGCTCCGATCGGAAGGCGTCGGCTCGATCTGGGAGGCATCTGTTTCGATTTTTCGCTGCTTGAGTGGTCGTGCATGGCTCTCTCGCGGAGATCGCCTGCGCTAACTTCGGCAGCCTCGTGTTGTTCCCGCCGCCGGGTCGCCCATCAAGCCCGAAATCCGGATTTGCAATCTAGCGTTACGCCGCGGACGAGCTGGTCCGCGGCGTAACGAAGCGTCACTCCGCCGCTTGGCGCGCCATCGGGTTGTTCGGGTGGGTCGTCCAGTTGGCATAGTTCGGATCGACGGTGCGGCCGGTACGCCTGTCGAGAGTGCCGGCGGCAAGCGGTTCCATGGTGATGCAGTTCTCGACCGGACAGACGTTGACACAGAGATTGCAGCCGACGCATTCCTCTTCGATCACCTCGAAATGGCGCAGGCCGTTGACGACGTTGGTGATCGCCTGGTGCGAAGTGTCCTCGCAGGCGATGTGGCAGCGGCCGCATTTAATGCAGGCGTCCTGATCGATCTTCGCCTTGGCGACATAGTTGAGGTTCAGATACTGCCAGTCGGTGACGTTGGGCACGGCGCGGCCGGTAATGTCGTCGAGGGTCTTGTGGCCCTTTTCATCCATCCAGTCGGAAAGGCCAGTGATCATCTCCTGCACGATCTTGAAGCCGTAGGTCATCGCCGCGGTGCAGACCTGTACGTTGCCGGCGCCGAGAACGAGGAATTCGGCCGCGTCCCGCCAGGTGGTGATGCCGCCAATGCCGGAGATTGGCAGGCCGTAGGTTTCCGGATCACGGGCGATCTCGGCCACCATGTTGAGCGCGATCGGCTTGACCGCCGGGCCGCAATAGCCGCCATGGCTGCCCTTGCCGCCGACCGTCGGGTTGGGGGCGAAGTTGTCGAGATCTACGGAGACGATCGAATTGATCGTGTTGATCAGCGACACGGCATCGGTGCCGCCGGCCTTGGCCGCCCGCGCAGGACGGCGGATATCGGTGATATTGGGCGTCAGCTTGGTGATGACTGGCATACGCGTGTACTGCTTGCACCAGCGCACGACCATCTCGATATATTCCGGCACCTGGCCGACGGCCGAGCCCATGCCGCGCTCCGACATGCCGTGCGGACAGCCGAAATTGAGTTCGATGCCGTCGGCACCGGTCTCTTCGACGAGAGGCAGGATTGCCTTCCAGGCCTGTTCCTCACAGGGCACCATGATCGAGGCGATCAGCGCCCGGTCCGGCCAGTTCATCTTCACCTGCTTCATTTCACGCAGGTTGGTGTAGAGGTCGCGGTCGGTAATGAGCTCGATGTTGTTCAGGCCGAGCAGGCGGCGGTCGGCGCCAAAGATTGCGCCGTAGCGCGGCCCGTTGACGTTGACAACCGGCGGGCCTTCCTCGCCGAGCGTCTTCCAGACCACGCCGCCCCAGCCGGCCTTGAAGGCGCGCTCGACGTTGTAGGCCTTGTCGGTCGGCGGCGCCGATGCCAGCCAGAACGGGTTCGGGGATTTGATGCCGACGAAATTATTGCGGAGATCAGCCATTGTTCATTCTCCCCTTCAAGCAACCGCGACAGCCGGAGCAGCGGCTGCGGTGAGGGCGCGATGGATGGATTCAGCCGCGTCGCGGCCGTGGGCAACGGCGGAAACCGTGAGGTCCTCGCCGCCGAAGACGCAGTCGCCGCCGGCCCAGACGCCGTCGAGCGAGGTATGGCCTTCAGTGTCGACGGCGATGCGGCCGGATTCCATGCGCAGCGAGCCGAGACCGGAGGCCTCGAAGGTCTGGCCGATCGCCTTGAAGATCTGGTCGGCGGCGATCACACCCGTTTCACCGGTGCCGACGAGGCGGCCTTCGACGAGTTTGGTGTATTCCACTTCGATCGCAGCGACCTTGCCGTCCTGCGACAGGATCGATTTCGGCGCCAGCCAGTGGCGGATGATGACGCCTTTGGAACTGGCCAGATCCTGCTCGTATTCGGAGGCGTTCATGTGCTCCTTGCCGCGGCGGTAGCAGATCGTCACCTCCTCGGCGCCGAGGAGCTTTGCCTGCACGGCGGCGTCGATTGCCGTCATGCCGCCGCCAAGCACGACGACGCGGCGGCCGATGGCGATGTCACTCTTGTCTTCAGCTTGGCGCAACGCCGCGATGAAATCGACGGCATCGTCGACGCCCGCAAGGTTTTCGCCCTCGATGCGCAACGCATTGACACCGGCAAGGCCGATGCCGAGGAAGACGGCGTCATATTGCGCCTGCAGATCGGAAAGCGAAAAATCGCGGCCGAGAAGGGCGCCATGGCGCACCTCGATGCCGCCGATCGAGAGGATGTATTCGACTTCCTGCTGGGCGAAATCGTCGACCGTCTTATAGGTGGCGATGCCGTATTCGTTGAGGCCGCCGGATTTTTCCCTTGCGTCGTAAATCGTGACGGAATGGCCCTTCACGGCCAGGCGATGGGCAGCGGCAAGGCCTGCCGGGCCTGCGCCGACGACGGCAATCCTCTTTCCCGACGGTTCGGCTCTGACATAGAACTGCTTGCCGGCCTGCATCGCGGCATCGGTGGCATAACGCTGCAGGCGGCCGATCTCGACGGGACGCTCTTCGGCCGTATTGCGCACACAGGCCTGTTCGCAAAGCTCTTCGGTGGGACAGACGCGGGCGCACATGCCGCCAAGAATGTTCTGATCGAAGATCGTCTTTGCCGACCCGAGCGGATTGCCGGTCGAAATCTGGCGGATGAAGAGCGGAATGTCGATCGAGGTGGGACAGGCCGTCATGCACGGCGCGTCATAGCAGAAATAACAGCGATCGGCGGCGACCAGCGCTTCATGATTGTCGAGGCGCGGATGCAGATCGGAAAAATTAGCCTCATACTCAGCGGACGAAAGCCGGCCGGCATGAATCCCAGTTTCCAGTCGTTCCATTGAAGTTCCCTCATTATTGGTAAACGGCCTGTGAGCGAAGGGTAACTCAGGTTTAAAAATTTATCAAACGGTAAAATTTTTTGAAGATCCGGAAAATCGACGAGGCTAAGCCTGTATTTTTGTTAGCGTAATTCGTGCGATGTGCAGCAATGGAATGCCTGACGGGGGAGCGACGGGGGAGCATCCGAAAAAAGATCCAAAAAAGCTGACTTTTTTTCGGATGGAAGGGAACCAAAGTTTGCGCTCGCCGTTATTGCGGTATCCGGATGGTGATCGCATCGACCCAACATGCGCGCCCCCAACCCACTATCCGGACGTACTCACGGTCCCCTCCCGGTGAGTGAAGACAGCCGGTGCGCCGCCCTCGCACCGGCTGTTTTTCCGTTGTTAGCGGTGTCAGACTTCACACACGCTTGAAGATTTCGAATTCGGTTTCCGGAATGGTAAGACGATATTCGATGCGGCCGGGCACGAGGTTCAATTCCGCTTTGCCGTTGACCGACGAGGGCACGACACGCTCCAATACGGTGCGGCCGAAGCTGTTCTCGCTGAATTCATGGACTTCAGACTGATCCTGCAGCACTTCGTTCCAGGTGATCTCGATGGCCTTCCTGTCGTTGATCCCGGCCTCGCGGCAGTTCAACGTGATGGAGGCGGCGCCGCCCGATATCGCGCCGTAGGAGGCGGAATTGACGATCAGTTCGTGCAGCGCAAGGCCGAGATGCACGGCGGCATTCGGCGTCAGATGGGCGTTGATGCCGTAGATTGGCATGGAGCCTGATGTCTCAGGCCAGTAAGGAGCGAACTGTTTTTCCGCAAGTTCAAAGAGATAGGCGCCGCGCCAGCTCGAATCCGTGACCAGGTCCTGGGAATTGGAAAGCGATTGCAGCCTGCCGCGGAACTTCAGGAGGAAGCTGTCGAGAGAAAGCGTATTGCGCGCCGTTTGCGTCGCAATGCCCTGGATGATGGCAAGGAGGTTCTTCGAGCGGTGCGAAAGCTCGCGCAGCAGCGATTTCAGCACTTTTTCACGATGCCGGGTTTCGGTGACTTCCGTCATGACGGACAGCAGTCCCAGCGTGCCGCGTTCGCCGGTGCGTTGGATTTTCAATTCATAGGTTCGCATTTCGCCGTCGACATCGATCTCGACCTCGGCATTGTTGGGAATGCCGGTCTCCAGCACCTTGCGTTTCAGCGCCGTCAGATATTGCCCATGGACCTCGCCGAACAGGGCGGCATCGCTGCCGCCGGGCATAAAAAGCGCGGCGAAATGCGGCGGCAGATTTTCGGCGTAGAAGATCAAAAGCCGGGCGTCCTGGCAAAGGATTGAAATCCCGGCGCTGCCGAGCGCCCGCTCCATCATTGCGGCTTTGCCTTCGAAAGTGAAAGGCGTGCCCGACAATGGTTCAGTCGTATTCACTCGGCCGCCTTTCCTTGTGACATCTCGAACGTCGCCGAAGGGAGCGCCCTTCCCGAAACTGCCTGCCAACTCTAGAACAAAGCGCTGCAAAAACCGTTAAAGCCTTCGGGGCATCCCGGTTGCACCGGAACGCCTGTTTCGGCGATTGGTTCCGAAGGCCGGCAAATTGCGGCTCAGGCGGCTACCTTGGTCGATTCATTGAAGAAAAGCGCTTGGCTGATCAGTGCTTTGACCATGTCGGGATTGAACGGCTTAGTGACGAGGAAAGTGGGTTCGGGGCGCTCGCCCGTCAAAAGCCGTTCCGGGAACGCGGTGATGAAGATCACCGGCACGCTCGACGTCTTGAGGATGTCGTTGACCGCGTCAATACCGGAACTGCCATCAGCAAGCTGGATGTCGGCAAGCACCATGCTCGGCTTTGTCTTGTTGTAGAGCGCGACGGCTTCAGCATGCGTACGGGCAATGCCGGTGACGCGATGGCCGAGGCTTTCAACCATCTGCTCTATATCCATGGCGATGAGCGGTTCGTCCTCGATGATCATGATGTCGGTTGCGACCTGACGGGAGATCTCCTGCGAGGCCTTGTCGAGCAGGTGCATGACATCCTGTTCGTCGAGTTCGAGAATTTCTGCGATCTCAGCAACGCGGAAATTCTCCACCGAAGCGAGAAGGAAGGCCTGACGAGCGCCCGGTGAAACCTTCGACAGGTTGAGCGTGGCGCGCTGTTCCCATGCGTAAGGCGAGGTTGGCTCCGGAATCTGAACTGCGGTGGAACCAAACAGTTGGGTGAACAGTTTGTAAAGTGCGACCCGGTCATTTGCCGTATCAGGGAAAATCGACAGGTCGGCTATAATAGCTTCGAGAACGGCAGCGACATAAGCGTCGCCTGAAGTCTGGGTGCCGGTAAGGGCGCGGGAATAGCGACGCAGATAAGGAAGGTGCGGCGCAATTCGAGTAGAAAGTGTCATCAATGGCTCCCGTATGCAGGCCGGTCGTAGGTTCAATGAGCAATTAACGTTGCCTTGATAAAAAAGTTCCGGAACGGGAGGAACTTTTTTTGTCGCGCTGCATTATTCCAGCCGACAAAGGAAGGGCGTAGCATTTTGACCCATGCCGCGGCAAACATCAGCGACATCGATAGTGCAACGGTCAGTATCGATGGTTGATTTCGTGATTACCATGCACGCCTCTGGAACGGATAAACGGCGAGAAGACGAATTGATGACGACACGCAAGAAGGATGCAGCCGATCAGCGAAAGCTGGAGCTGCGGGCAAGCGATATCCTGGACCCGAACAATCAGATCGGTGTCAAATTGCGGTCGCTTTATGCGGCCGCACAGGATGAGGCGATCCCGGATCGTTTTCTCGATCTTCTCGAAAAGCTCGACCATGCCGAGATGATGGCTTCCGCCAAGATGGCCGAATAGGATCGTCGCATGGAAGAAAAAGTGCAACCCAGCTTCAAGCGGGAATTGCTGGCGGCCCTCCCTAGCCTTCGCGCCTTTGCTATTTCGCTGATAGGCCGGCACGACCGCGCCGATGATCTCGTTCAAGACACCATCATGAAGGCCTGGGCCAAGCAGGATCATTTCGAGATGGGCACCAATATGAAGGCCTGGCTCTTCACGATCCTGCGCAACGAGCTGTACAGCCAGATGCGCAAGAGTGGCCGCGAGGTGCAGGACAGCGACGGTCTGTTCACGGAATCGATGGCGATGCATCCCTCCCAATACGGCGCGCTCGATCTGCAGGACTTCAAGAAGGCGCTCGACCAGTTGCCGCCGGACCAGCGCGAAGCGATCATCCTCGTCGGCGCTTCGGGCTTTTCTTACGAGGAAGCCGCCGAAATCTGCGGCTGCGCCGTCGGCACCATCAAGAGCCGCGTCAACCGCGCTCGCCAGCGGCTGCAAGAACTGCTGCAAATATCGGGCGAGGCTGATTTCGGCCCCGACGCGACATCTGCGCCGCTGACGTCGAAGGCGTTTGCTTTCTGAGACGGATTATATTGGGGAGGAGGGCACTGCTTCTCCTCCGGCAGCTACCGGCCGCTCCTGTCTTGCAGTCGGATTAGACCGGCCTCGGTCGAGCAGAAACCGCAGGCACGGTAGAAGCCCGCCAGATTTGTCTCGAAATCGACATGCAGCCACTCTGCCCTGCGCTCTCGCGCCACCCGTACCGCCTCCTGCACCAGCGCCGTGCCGATGCCCTGCCGCCGCATATGGTGATGCACACAAGTGTCGAGGATGAAGGCATGGATGCCACCATCCCAGGCGACATTGACGAAGCCGATCAGCCGGCCCTCGTGATAGGCGCCGATATGGGCAAGGCTACGCGGCAGGATGCAGGCAAAATCCGGCGGCCGTGTTGTGTCCCAGCCGCTGGCCCAAAGTACGGCGAGCTCCTCATTTGAGGGGTAGGGGTCGATGCGGAGTTCTGGCATGGAGCGGTTTCCAAGTCCGGCGATTGGCAGCCGCCGAGATCGTCAGCGGATCGATGAGGAGCAGCCGACTCGTCAGTGCGAAGCCGATGAGTGCGACAGGGGTGGCACCGCAAGGACGTGGCGCATAAAAATCGCCGACCAGTCGACTCTCAGCCCCTTCGGCTGGCACTTCTCCGCGTCGGGGGCGAAGGGGAGATGCCGCGACCTCGTCAATTCCCCATCACGTTGCGCATGGCTCAACCATCAATCGTCGCGCTTCGAACCCACCAGATTCGCCGCCACGATGGCCGCCAACACGCCGGCCGTCAGGAGCGGTTGGGCGCGGACGAGGCCGAGGCCGACCGTCGCCAGCGATTCCAGCGCCGCGCGGCGTTCACGGGCCCGGCGTTTCTCCTGGGCGTTGATCACCGCCATCACTACCAATGCTATAATGGCGATTAATAGCGCACAAGCGGCGAGGAAAAGGGCCGCGCCAATCGGGCCATAAATGCCGGCAAGCCAGATGGTGCCAGCTGTGACTGCCAGAGCATAGGCGGTGAGAAGGAAGAGTAGGGCGAGCGCGATGAAGATGCTGTTGCGTTTGGCGCGCGCGATTGTCCGATGCACGCTTGCGCCCGTCAGCAGGCTGAGGATCGAGAGCATCGCGTTTCCTCAGCGACGCGCGAGGAAGGCGATGGCCAAGCCGAAAGCGGCAGCGGCGCCGATGGTTGCCAGGGGATGTTTGCGCACTGTCTCGCGCATTTCGGTCGCGCCGCGTTCGTAGCCGTGCTGAAGCTCACGCAGCAGATCCTCGCTGCGGCCGAGCAGATCCTCAAAGCCGGCGGTGGCCTGGCTGCGAATCTTCTCGCTCTGATGGCGTGAGTTCTTGCCGACGAGGCGCGTCAGTTCGGCGAGCTCGTCGCGCAATGCCTCGATCTGTTCTTCGATGCCGGATTCGAGGTTATGGAAGGTGCCATTGCGGCGGCTGCGGCCGGAGTGGAAGAGGGAATAGGTCATGGCTGTCTCCATTGGCTGGGGCGCGCACAAGCCCGCCTGTTTCGCACCAGGGTCACCACCGTCCGTTGCATGAATGATGTCGCCCGGCATTGACCCAGATCAATGCCGACAACGTGTTGCGGGGGCAAAAGTTCCGCCCGCGCAGGCTCAGAAACGGGAAAGGGCGCTGTGGGCGAGCACGAAAGCCGTGCCATCGGCAGGCACCTGGTTGATCCTGAGTGCACAACCGAACACCGACAGCATCGTCTCGTCGGTCAGCACCTCCTTGACGTTTCCGGCGGCGGCGAGGCGGCCGGATTTCATCAGCACGAGCCGGTCGGCAAAGAGGGCGGTCAGGTTGAGGTCGTGCATGACGGCGATGACGCCGCCGCCGCGTTCGCAGAAATTGCGGGCAAGCGCCATGATGGCCAGCTGATGGCTGATGTCGAGGCTCGAGACCGGCTCATCGAGCAGCAGCCAGCAGGGCTCGCCGTCGACAACGGGCTCGGCGATCTGGCAGAGGACGCGGGCCAGCTGCACGCGCTGCTGCTCGCCGCCTGAGAGTTCCTGGTAGAAACGGCCTTCGAAGCCGACGAGGTCGACCGAGGCAAGGGCGGCAGCCGCCGTCTGATCGGCCTTGTCGGGATGCAGGTTCAGGCCGGAGGTCAGGCCCATGCGGACGATTTCGCGCACGGTGAAAGGAAAGGCAATGGTGCTTGCCTGCGGCAGCACGCCGCGAATGGCGGCAAGCTGCCAGGGTTTCAGGCCCTTCACCTCGTCGCCGCCGATGCGCACGGAACCGTTATAGGCGAGTTCGCCTGAAATCGCCTTCATCGTCGTCGTTTTGCCGGAGCCGTTCGGTCCGGCGATCGCCGTCAGTTCTCCGGCTTTTGCGGTGAAGGAGACGTCGCTGACGATGGCTTTGCCGGAAAGGCGCACCGAGACGCCGGAAACTTCGATCATTTCAGTCGCTCACAGGGCAACGCGCGAACGCTGCTTCAGCAGAATCCACAGGAAGAACGGCCCGCCGACCGCGGCGGTGATGATGCCAATCGGCAGTTCGGCCGGGGCAACCAGCGTGCGGGCGAGAACGTCTGCGAAGATTAGCAGCGAGCCGCCGAGAAGAGCTGCGGCCGGCAGCAGGAAACGATGATCCGGGCCGATCGCCATGCGCAGGATATGCGGCACGACGATGCCGACGAAGCCGATGCCGCCACTGACGGCGACGGAAGCGCCGGTCGCAGCGGCGACGCCGACGATCGCCACATTCTTCAGCCGCTGCACCGGTACGCCCATATGAAAGGCGGCGGCCTCGCCGAGCGTGATGGCATTGAGCCCGCGAGCCATGAAGGGCAAGGCGGTGAAGGAAAGAAGAATGATCGGGCCGGCGGCGGCGATCTTCGTCCATGTGGCACCGGCAAGCGAACCCATGCTCCAGAAGGTCAGGTCGCGCAGCTGCTGGTCGTTCGCCATGTAGATCAGCAGGCCGGTCAGCGCCAGGGCGAGCGCGCCCAGCGCGATACCAGCAAGCAGCATCGTTGCCACCGAGGTCTGGCCTTGGCGGGTGGCGATCCTGTAGAGCAGCAGCGTCGTGGCGAGGCCGCCGCCGAAGGCGGCCGCCGGCAGAGCGTAGATGCCGAAAATTGCTACGAGCGGGGCCGCGAGACCGCCGCCAAGCACGATGATGGCGACCGCGCCGAAGCTTGCGCCGGAGGAGACGCCGACGAGGCCGGGATCGGCCAGCGGATTGCGGAAGAGGCCCTGCATCAGCGTGCCTGAAACGGCCAGCGAGGCGCCGATCAGGAAGCCGAGGATCGCCCTCGGCAGGCGGATGTCGAAGATGATTATTCGATCGCGGGCGCTGAGCGCGGTCTCCGTGCCCGTCATGTTGCGGATCACGTCGAGGATCGATGCATCCGAAGCGCCGGTGGTCACCGAAAACAGCATCGAGAAGACCGAGCCGGCGGCAAGCACGGTGATTGCTAGCAGGGCGAGCCGCGTCCGGTCGCCTGTCTGCCCGATATCACGCATCTCTTCCATCCGGAATGGTCGCCTTCGCCGCGTCATGGCTTGCGACAGAGCCATGATCAGCCCCCGTAGATCGCCGCATTGAGGTCACGCACCGCGCTCGCCGTACGCGGGCCGAAGCCGAGCAGGTAGACGCCGTCCATCCGGATGATTGCCTTCTTCTCTCCGGCCGGCGTCAACGCGATTGCCGGCTGCGCCAGCAGGTCTTCGTTCTTAGTGCCGGCGCCGTCGCCGCGGTTCATCATCAGGATGATGTCGGGCTTGGCTTCGATGATCGCCTCGTCGGTCAGCGGCTTATAGCCGGGGAATGCGCCGACGGCGTTGACGGCCCCGGCAAGCTGGATGACGCCATCGGCCGCCGTGCCGGTGCCCGATGCCATGATCCGGCCGTTCTGGGCGCTGAGGATGAAGAGAACGCGCTTGCGCTCCGTCTCCGGGCGCCTTTCGGCATCGGCGATCGCTGCGTCGAGATCGGCCGCGACCTTTTCTTCGAGCGTCTTTGCCTTGTCAGGCACGCCGAGCAGCGTGCCGACGCGGTCGATCTTGGCGATGATGCCGTCGCGGGTAAAGGCGTTCGGCACCATCTCGAAGGGAACGCTGGCATTCTTCAGCACCGCAAGCGCCTCCGGCGGACCGGAGCCTTCGACGGCGATGATCGCCGTCGGGTTCATCGCAAGGATGCCTTCCGGCGAGAGTGCCCGCATGTAACCGACATTCGGGAGCTTCAGCGCCGCCTCCGGATAGAGGCTCGTCGTGTCGCGGGCGATCAGCCGGCCTTCCTCGCCGAGGGCGTAGACGATCTCAGTGACGTCGCCGCCGACCGAAACGAGGCGCGACGTATCGAGCTTCCTTTCCTCGGCGTGAGCGGTGCGGATGAGAGAGAAGTGCTTGCCGGCCGGCGCTGTCAGGATCAGCGGCAGCGCCATGACAACAGCCGTCAAGGCCAGTTCCCATAGACGAATCCGGCGCAGATTGTTACGCATCGTCATCGCTGTGATCCTTATGCGGCGACACTGGCAGCTCGCGGCAGGTTTTCCATGATCTCGCGCCATTCGGCGCGTTCGTCGGAGCCTTCTTTCCGCTTGCCGAAGAATTGGATGATCATCTCGCCGTCGGCATCGTAGGCTTCCAGCGAGGTGACGTGGCCGTCCTTGGTCGGCTTGCGCACCGCCCAGGTCTCGGCGATGTGATCCTGGCGCAGATGCAGGTGGAAGGTCGGGTCCATGATGTTGATCCACGGACCCATCGCCTGCACGTTGAAAATCGGGCCGGAATGGATCTGGACGATGCCGCTATTGGCGACGAAACACATGATCGGCAGGCCCGATTTCACCGAAGCATGCATCATTCCCGCCGTCGCAGTGTTGTCGAGCTGCCAGGCATAGTCGTCGCCGACGGTGCGTACAGCCGCCTGGCGGCCGATCTTCAGGCGCTTCAGCATGCCGAAGAATTCGTGGGTATCGGTGAGCTTGCTCCAATTGTCGCGCAGCTCGTCGCGGCTGACATCGGCGGTCTCATTGGCGGCATTCGAGATCTCGGCCTCGACGAATTCCTGCGACTGATCCTCGAGTCTCAGCTCGGCGACGATCGCGTGATAGGCCTCGATATTGGAATTCGGACGCAGATGCACCTTGTGCACGGCGTTGCCCGCCTTGTCGAAATATTGCAGGCTGAGACGCTCCTGTTCGCCATCCTTCTTGGAGACGGCAAAGCCATGCTCCCAGCGGTTGGGGAAGATGCGCAGGTCGATGTTCTCGCCGAGGACGATCGCGGCCTGGGCGCCGCTCTTGATGTTTTCGAAGACGCCGATCTTTTCGTGCACGGCGCTTTCGTTGCGCGACAGCGCCATCACTTCGCCGAGGCGTTCCACGCGCTCGAGAAGCTTCAATGCGCTGCCATCGATGCGGGTGACGCTGATGCCGGTTTCGGCGGCGACGAGGGCTGCCTCGGAAATCTTCAGCTGAGCGGCGATTTCGCGCTCGCGCATCTTCGGATTCTCGGCGCGAAACGCGCGGATTTCGGCTGGCGCCGGTCTTTTCTGCTCAGTCATGTCCTGCCCTATTTATTGAGAATGAGTTTGCCCTGGCGGGTAATCTTCAGGCGGTAAACCAGCCCGTCGTGTCGAATCATGATCTCGTTCGTGCCGCGGAAAAGATCCGCGCTTTCGACGATTCGGTGCTGCGCCGCCGTCTCGGAAGGCAGTGGCGCATGCTTAAAGGTATCTGGCTTTTCAACCATCATTTCGGCTGGCAATTCCGTAAGACCGGGGATCTGAAGGTCTCCGGTTGCGTTTACAATTATCTTGACTTTCTTACTCATAGTTTTTTAAAGACGCAATAGGAGACTAACGCAGTCAAGTTTTTGAGATTGCTGATATGAAGCCGTTTGCCCACGGCTCGCGACAATGCGGAGAAGATTATGACGGGTAGGTTTGCGGCCGTTGCGGCCGGCTTGATGATGGCGGCTGCTGGCGTATGCCAGGCGCAGGAGGCGGCACCCGCGGCTTCTCTGGATGTCGAACTCAATGCGCTGGCGCCCTCGCAGAAGGGCTGCATGATGACCTTCGTAGCACTGAACAAGCTGCCCGCCGCTATCAACAAGGTTTCCTTCGAGCTTGCCTTCTTCAACGACAAGAATGCCGTCGACCGCATCACGGTTCTCGACTTCCGCGATCTGCCGCAAGGCAAGAAGCGCGTGCGCCAGTTCGACATGCCGAATGTCAAATGCGAGAGCGTGACCCGAATCCTCATCAACTACACGCCGGTGTGCGACGGGCCGGTCGCCGGCGAGTGCATGAAGGCTCTCGTCACCCGCTCGCAGATCTCCGTTCCCTTCGAGGGTTAGAGCATTTCCATGCGGGGAAATGCTCTAGCTCTTTGTTTTCACGCAATTCCGGACGCAAAACCGCTCCGCAGTTTTGCTGGAATTTGCTCACGAAAACGCCGGGATGAACCCCGGCGGACATGTTCCAGGCTTTCCGAGGCGTAGAGAATGGCGATTTCAGCGAAATCCAGATCGAGACACGTGCTCATCGGGGAGGCGGACGCCGGCGGCAGCCTGAACGACAATACACCCGGTATGCACCCTGGCCACGAACTTCCCGAACTGCGCAACGCGCAGCGGCAGCCGGCCGGCGAGACGGTGTTCCACTACACGCGTTTTGCGCAGATATCCTCCTTTCCCGACCATCCGGAAACCGCGCCGGCCGCTCCCGTTTCCGCGCCGCCCTTGGATGCGGCGGTGGAGAAGCAGGAAGACGAGAAGGCGCCGGTGCGGCAGCGGGTGGCGCTGACGTGTGTTGGTTCGTTCTTCTTTCACGTCGCATTGGCCGCGGCGCTGGTCGTTGCCTTTCCGCACATCCCGGAGAAGGCGGTCGAGGAAGCTGGTGAAGCCGTAAGTGTCGTGATGTTCGGCAATTCGGATGTCGATCAGACCGCTGCCGGCAAGGCCGAGGTGACGGTACAGGAGGAGATCATTCCGGAGGCTGTCGAGCCCGATACGATCCAGCCAACGGAAACGGCAAGCCTTCAGCCGGAAACCGTTCAGCCAAGCGCGGTTTCACCTGTCGAGACGCAAGATCCGGTTCAGCAAGTTCCGGCTCCAGAGGTGACGCGCGTGTCTCCGGAAGCCGTGGCAGCTGTCGAGCCGGAAGTTCTCGTTTCGGAAGTGCCGGCGGAAACCGCCGTTGCGCAGCCGTTGTCGACGGTTGTTCCGGAGGAGCAGAAGCTTGAGGAAGTCCCTGCGGAAGTGCAGCCGTCCGAGGTGCCGCCTGTTGCGGCGGTCGAACCCGAAGAGGTGAAGCCGGTCGAAACGGCGGAGGTTCAGCCCGAGCCGGAAGCGCCGCAAGAGATTGTGACGCCGAAGCCGAAGCCAAAAGTGGCGGCTCAGGATAAACCGAAACAGGTTGAGAGGAAGCGGCCGCCGAAAAAGGCCTCTGGTTCCCAGGGCGAGGCGCAGCAGGATTCAGTACGAGGTGTTGCCGAGGGTAATTCGTCATCTCAGTCGGATCACAGTTCACGCGGCGTCAGCAACAATGATGGTGTCGGAAGTGCAGCTTTTGCCAATTACGACGGCAAGGTCCGCAGTCGCATTCGCCGTGCGGTCAGAACGCCACGTGGTGTCGAGGGAACCGTGGTTGTCTCGTTTTCGGTGAATGGAAGCGGAGGCCTGACCTCCGTTCGCGTGGTGAACGGATCTGGCGTTGCCGAAATCGATCAACTTGCCGTCAATGCTATCAGGCGGGCCGCGCCATTTGGCCCAACGCCCGGTGGAAATGGAAGGAATTTCAACTCGCTTGTGATCGAGGTTCAATAATATGATAAAATCATTCAACTTTATACTTTACTCCAAAAATCAAGTTTAATAAGGTCCGTTCGCACACGCATGAATCGTGTGACGATCAACGAGCGAACGGGTGGGATATGGCTCGCAAGGGCAAGAAGGGATCGAACCGGGAAGTCCGCGACAGCGCGGCTGAGGACGCCGGCCAGGCATCCCACGGACGATCCAAACTGGATGGCCGCAGTTTCCTCTATGTCGGCGGTCGTGACTGCCAGGTGGCGCATCTTCGCCAGATCGCCAGCAATTTCGGCGCCGAGCTCATCCATCATGATGGCGGCTTGCGTGAGGCGGTTTCCCGCATCGACACGCTGCTTCCCTCGGTCGACTGCGTCTTCTGCCCGATCGACTGTATCAGCCACGATGCCTGCCTGCGCGTGAAGACCGGCTGCAAGAAGTTCAGCAAGGCCTTCATCCCGCTTCGCAATGGCAGCAAGTCCAGCCTGGAGCGTGCGCTGCAGACGATGAACGAACGAGACAACTCCCGATGAACGACCAGCGCCGCGATGGCTTCACCATGATCGGTCTGCACAAGCTCGCCGCGCAGAGCGGCGACGGCCTCGTGCCCGAGCTCTACGAACTTTTCCTGCTGCATGCCGAACGCCAGCAGTTCCATCAGAACGTAACGCTGTTCCCGACCTGGGAGGCGCGTATGCCCGGGGAAGCCGCGACAAAGCCGGTTGGCACGGCGGCGGCAAACGGCAATAATATTCTCGCCTTTCCCGCGCGCGTGGCCAGGAAGGCGTAAGGAGACTCCATGTATATCGCAATGAACCGCTTCAAGGTTGTAACCGGGACCGAGGGCGATTTCGAAACAGTCTGGCGCAACCGCGATTCCAGCCTGGCCGAGGTGCCTGGTTTCATCGAATTCCGCCTGCTGCGCGGCAAGGCCGACGAAGAGGAGGGCTATACGCTCTATTCCTCACACACGGTCTGGAGCAGCGAAGACGATTTTCGGAACTGGACGAAATCCGAGAATTTTCGCGCGGCGCACCGCAATGCCGGCGACCGCAAGGCGATGTACAAGGGACCGCCCGTGTTCGAAGGCTTCAACGTGGTGGATGGCATATGAAACAGGGGTCTGATCGTATCGAGGTCCTGCCGGTTCTGCCGTCGCTCGATATCGACGCGACGCTGGCCTTCTATCGAGACAAGCTCGGTTTTGCCAATGTCGTCTATCAGGCGGAAGACTATCTCATACTGCGGCGTGACGAGATGGAACTGCATTTTTGGCGCACCACAGATGCGGGGCTTTGCGAGAAGACCTCTGTCTACCTCAGGGGCGGCGCTATCGGCGCTCTTCACGCGGAATATCTCGAAAGGGGCATTGAGCGCCTGACCGAGATGGAAGTGCGGCCGTGGAATATGGAGGAATTCTACATCCATGACCCGCACGGCAATCTCTTGCGCTTTGGCCGTGTGCCGCAGCAGCGCGTCTAAGCCCTCAGTCGGAAGATAGCGCCTCCCGCAACGGCCAGCCAGCCAAGCATCATCGCCCAGCCGCCGGTCGGCGCGGCGTAGGGGAAGAGCCCGGAGCCGGAAAAGCGGAGCGTGACGAGATCGCCGGCAAAAAGCAGGGTTCCGACGATCATTAGAAAACCGGCCAGCCAGGCGGTTTTAAGCCGGGTGGCACCGAGCGCCAATGCCAGCAAGGCGGGGGCATGCGCTAGGCACATGGCGGACGCGGATGCGGCTAGGTTGGCATCACCGCCGCCATGGACGGCAAGCGCTGCGAGCGCCACGCCGGCTACGCCGAACAGGCCGGCAAAGAAATAGAGCGCCGGCTCCAGGCGCGCGTTGAGCCTCATGATTATTCCTTGTTTTGCATGTGATAGGCAAGGCGTTCGACCGGCGCCCAGATGAGATCGCGAAGCGATTGGCTCGATACCGTTTCGTCAAGCGCGCGGCGAAAGCAGAGCAGCCATTCGTCGCGCTCGATCGGGCCGATCTCGGCGACGAAATGGCGGCTGCGCAAGCGCGGATGGCCGCGTTTGTCGGTATAAAGCGGCGGCCCGCCGAGATAGCCGGTCATGTATTCGTAGAATTTCTCTTCGCTTCCTTCGAGGCTCGCCGGGTGCACGGCGCGCACGTGGCTTGCCTCCGGAAGTGCATCCATCAGCGCGTAGAAGCGTCGCGTCAGCGCCCGCACGACCGGATCGCCGCCGATCGCTTCATATAAAGTGGTGACCTTCTCCGTCACGAAATCATCCCCGATATCGTTCCTATGCGCCCGACCCTTCATGCACCTGATGGCAAATGATCGCAACTGTCATCAAAGTGCCGCGGCATTTCGCCCATAATTCCAGCGCGGCAGGAGATTCAGCTGATTTCCCTTGACAAACCGTCTGGACGGTATCTTTATGACGCGTATGTCGACCGCTCATCATCGCAAGAAACAACCGGCGCTCGTGCGCCAGCAGTTGCTGGAGGTCGCGGCGCGTCTTGCGGCGAGCGACGGCATGGCGGCGGTAACCCTCGATGCCGTCTCTGCCGCCTCCAGTGTCAGCAAAGGCGGGCTGCTGCATCACTTCCCGACGAAGAATGCGCTGCTCGACGCGCTGTTCGAGAGCCTGCTCGACAGGTTCGACGCCGACATCGAGGAACTGATGCGCGGCGATCCATTGCCGCAGGGCCGCTTCACCCGCGCCTATCTCGAGGCAGTGTCCGGCCTCAGGGATCGTCCCGATGATTCCCGGAGCTGGACCCAGGTGACCATCGCGCTTCTCGCCGAACCCCGGCTGCGCCTGCGCTGGCGTCAATGGGTCCAGGCGCGGGCTGAGGAATATGTCGGCACCGATTCCTCGCTCGATGCGCAGATCGTGCGTTTCGCCGCCGACGGGCTGTGGTTCGCAGACACGTTGGAAAGCCATGACATCAACGACGCTCTGAGGCGCAATCTCATCGACCGCCTTGTCGAACTGACCGGAAAGTAACAGCAGGGAATTCAACCATGAGCCAGGCCGCCATCTACGGGCTGCTCTTTGCAGCCATCGTGCTCGAGGTCATCGGCACGACCGCGCTGCAATTGTCGCAGCAGTTCACCCGCATCGGGCCGACGGCGCTTGTCGTCGCCTGCTATGCGGCTGCCTTCTATTGCCTGTCGCTCACGCTGAAAAGCATCCCCGTCGGCATCGCCTATGCGATTTGGAGCGCTTTGGGAATCGTCCTGATTTCTTCCGTCGGCCTGATTTTCTTCAAGCAGCGTCTCGACCTGCCGGCCATTGTAGGCCTCGGCCTGATTATATCAGGCGTCGTCGTGGTCAACCTGTTCTCAAAGTCCGTTTTTCATTGATTTTGCACCGATATTAGCGAAAACTTCCTCGCGCTCCCCCCGGAAAAATTTCCCCTTTGTCAAATTCCTGACAAAGGTCTATGAGTTGCTTGAACGTGGAGGAGACGAGGCGCGAATAACGCCGCTTTTCCAAAGCGCTTTGAATCCTGCTTTTCCCACCTTTCGATACTTTCAGCTTCCAGGAGCACATCATGGCCATACGCACCGTCGTCTGGGGTGAAAACATCCACGAGACTACCAATGCGATCGTCCGCGGCATCTATCCCGAGGGCATGCACACGACGATCGCCAATGCGCTGAACGTCGATCCCGCTATCTCGGCGACCACTGCGACGCTGCAGGAGCCGGAGCACGGCTTAAGCGAAGCCCGTCTTGCCGAAACCGATGTCCTGACCTGGTGGGGCCATAAGGATCATGGCGCGGTCTCCGACGTCGTCGTCGAGCGCGTCGCCAAGCGCGTCTGGGAAGGGATGGGCCTTCTGGTTCTGCATTCCGGCCATTTCTCCAAGATCTTCAAGCGGCTGATGGGCACGCCCTGCGCGCTGAAATGGCGCGAGGCGGGCGAGCGCGAGCGGCTGTGGACGATCAATCCCCGCCATCCGATCGCCGCCGGCATCGGCGAGCATTTCGAGCTGGAGAACGAGGAAATGTATGGCGAGCAGTTCTCGGTGCCGGAGCCGCTCGAAACGGTATTCATCTCCTGGTTCCAGGGCGGCGAGGTGTTCCGCTCGGGCCTGACCTGGCGCCGCGGCGCCGGCAACATTTTCTATTTCCGCCCCGGCCACGAGACCTATCCGACCTATCACGACGCCACTATCCAGAAGGTGCTGATCAACGGCGTCAAGTGGGCCTATAACCCTGAAGGCGCGTTGACCGGCATCACCGAGGCTCCGAATGTGCCGGTAGAAAAGGCACTGGAACCGATCGTCGAACGCGGACCGAAACTGCACCAGGCCGGCGAAGCC
Source organism: Rhizobium lentis (assembly GCF_017352135.1). Classification (NCBI taxonomy): domain Bacteria; kingdom Pseudomonadati; phylum Pseudomonadota; class Alphaproteobacteria; order Hyphomicrobiales; family Rhizobiaceae; genus Rhizobium; species Rhizobium lentis. The sequence continues at coordinate 813,337 of NZ_CP071454.1, read as the reverse complement.
GGTTACCGCTGAGGTACATTCATGCGACTACTCGTTCTTGGCACGGGGGTGATGGCGAAAAACCAGCTCACCCACTTCAGCAAAATCGATGGTGTGACCGTGGTCGGCGCCGTCGACACCGATCCCGACCGGCTTTCCGCCTTCGCCGACAAGTTCAGCATCGAAAAGCGGTTTCTTTCGCTGGAGGAGGCGATCGCTTGGGGCGAATTCGACGCGGCGACCAACATCACGCCGGATCGGATCCACCACCCGACGACGCTGGCGCTGATCGCCGCGGGCAAACATGTGCTGTGCGAGAAGCCTCTGGCGGAAAATTATCCGAAGGCGCTGGAGATGACGGAAGCGGCCGAAAAGGCCGGCGTCATCAACATGGTGAACCTGACCTATCGCAACGTCGCGCCGCTGCAGCGCGCCCGCGAGATGGTGCTTGCCGGCGAGCTCGGAACGATCAAGCACGTGGAGGCCTCCTATCTCCAGAGCTGGCTCGTTTCGCGCGCCTGGGGTGATTGGCGGACGGAATCGACCTGGCTGTGGCGACTTTCCACCGGTCACGGCTCGAACGGTGTGCTCGGCGATGTCGGCATCCACATTCTCGATTTCGCAGCCTATGGCGCCGCGACCGACATCGACCACGTCTTTGCGCGGCTGAAGACCTTCAACAAGGCGCCGGGCGGCCAGATCGGCGAATATATGCTCGATGCCAATGACAGCTTCACCATGTCGGTCGATTTTGCCAATGGCGCCCTCGGCGTCATCCACGCCAGCCGCTGGGCAACCGGCCATCTGAATGAGCTGAAGCTGCGCATCTATGGCGAAAAGGGCAGCCTCGAGGTCATCCACCGACCGTCCGGATCGGAACTGCGCGGTTGCCTCGGCGAGGATGCCGAGACGGCGACCTGGAAGGAGATTGAGGTGACACCGGTGCCGACCAACTACCAGCGTTTTGCAGAAGCGGTGGCAAGCGGCATCCAGCCCGACCCGAATTTCCGCCACGCCGCGAACCTGCAGAAGGTGCTCGACCTCGCGATGGTGACCGAGCGCGAGCGGCGCGAGCTGAAGGTTTGACTTTGTTCGCTGGCCGCCAAGCCACTGGCTACTGAAATGTGGGTTGGAACAAGCGATGCTGTTGAACCGCCCGCAACGCGGATGTTACGGGCGGCTTTTTTACCTAGAGTATCTTAGCGAAGCATTCTGCGCAGGTAGTTGTCGCAGGACACCACTTCTGCAAAGTCGTGAAAGTCAGTTGCAAATTAGCGCTTTATCAGCGTGTCTCTCGACACGGTGCGGCTTCCGCTTTCGGCCACACCTGAAATCTGAAGAACGTTTCTGTCACTCAAGTCGCTTGCAGAACTTAGACCTTCGCGAGTGAATTTGGCGACAAATCGTGTTGATTGCGTGGCTTGCCGAACACTGCGATGGCGGAGCAAACGCCGCCAAACTGCAATGTTGCTCCAATTGCCTCAGCGAGAGATGGGAGCCGGCCCTCGAATATGAAGCCGTAGCCGAGACCGAAGACCGTTTCCGCGACAATGAGTTGGGCGGAGAGTGCCAGCGGTAAGCGACGAGAAGCAACCACCCAACACCAGGTCGCAAGCCACGAGCCGGCCAGCCCCATTACCAGCGCCCATACGACAAAGCCCAAAGTTTCGGAGGCCGTTGCAATATCCAGCAGATCGAACGAAGCCAACGGAAGCAGCAGCAGGCTTCCAACCGCCGCGCCGACACCTTGCACCCCTGTCCATTGCAGACCATCCGGGGCATCGACCGATCGCATCACCGTCGCATTCGCCAACCCATAGGCGACCCAGATCGCAAGCGCTGCCAAACTGGCGAGAACGCCGAGCAAAATCGACGCCGTATCAGCAACGTTTGCCGCGTGGATCGCCGCAACATTCACCATCGTCACCCCTGCCGCGATCAACGACAGCGGCAGGAGAAGAAACCGCCACGGCGCGGAATGGTCCCGAACATTGGCAATGACTGCCAGAAGCACCGGCATAGTGCCCACTATAACGGGCGGGACAGTTGCACCTGCAAGCTGAACGGCAAAGGCGACACTGACGAAATATCCGACATACCCCGCTCCGCCAAGCAGGATCCCGATCAGGAGTCGCGAGGGGCCAATGCCGGCGGGTCGGAACCGTCGATCTGCCATCAGGATAAGACAGGCCAGACCGAAGATAACATAGCGGGCAATGGTCAAATCCCAAGCCGTGAATGGCGCGACGGCGCGTGGGGCGACGAAAGTCAGCCCCCAGAGGGCGCAAGTGATCAGGCCGGCTATGATCCCAGGCAACATGATTTTCTCCTTTTGGAGCCATCATGCAATGCAATCCGATCGATTTCTATGGAATGCGAAGAGGAGTTCGAGTAGATTGCTTGCCATGTCGAAGGCAAAAATACCTCAGAACCTTCAAACTAGAAAATCGACGCTAGATGAAATAGATGCGCGTATTCTGTCCGCGCTCAATTCCGACGCCCGCTTGTCGATAAGTGAGCTTGCTCGCCTCGTGGGCATGTCCCCACCGAGCGTGTCGGACCGGATTCGCCGGCTGGAAGCTGCCGGCGTTATCCGAGGCTTCACGGTAGATGTGGATACGCGAGCTATCGGCTACCAAATACGGGCGATAGTGAGGATCAGGCCGTTGCCCGGCAAACTGCATCTAGTCGAACGGCTTATTCAGGAACGACCCGAATTTATCGAATGCGACAAGATCACTGGTGACGATCCTTTCCTTGCCCGCCTAGCTGTCCATTCGATCGAACAAATGGACGATGTTCTTGAAACGCTCTCTGAGCACGCCGTCACCAGTACGGCCGTTGTTAAAGGAACGTCCGTTAAAAAGCGGTTGCCGCCTCTTTAAGGACCCGGGCCCTTCGCTTCAGCGGCCCTGATCCCATCAATCGGGATGGAGGCTCGGCTGATGCTTTCCGGCATGCATATTCTATCGCTCAAGCAGGGCAAACTTTACTGCGATCGATTCCGATGGAGGAGCTGCCCACGAAAAAAGCCCCGCCGAAGCGGGGCTGGAGGTAGCCGAGCCGCGGCAGGCGGTCTCGACGAGTTGATTATTCAATCACCTGCACGACGCGGTGCGTGCGGGGTTCGACGATCACACGGCGGTCGTTGATGACGGTATAGGCATATTTCGGGTTGTCAGGCACCGGCGTCACGACGACATCAGCCGGAAGTGGCTTGCCGACAACGATCGGTTGCTCGACGACCACGCGGGAGGTCGGGGCCGGCTGCTGCTCGACATAGGTGACGACCTCGCGCGGCGGCGGGTCAATCGCGGCACCGGCAACACCGCCGGCAATACCGCCAACGGCAGCACCCACGGGACCACCGACGATTGCGCCGGTAATGGCGCCACCGGCTGCACCGGTCACGGCCCCATCAGCGAGCGCATTGGTGGCAAGCGACGACAGCGCAAGGGCGCTGGAGACAAGTAGGATCTTGTACATTTTGCTTCTCCTTTGCTGGGGTTGCATCTTGGTAACGACGCCGCCAATGCGATGTTCCCGCCGCAAAGAGTCACGCTTTGGAAGCCTGATTCACATTCTGTGAGGCCGCTGGGGCCTTCCTCGGGGGACTATTCCAGGCGCCGGCGGAAGAGCCAGGCGGCGGCGCTCAGCGTAACGGCGGCGATCAGCGCCAACGGAATCGTCTGGTTGACCACCTCGCTCAGGGGAATGTCCTTGAGGAATACGCCTTTGACGATCACCAGGAAATAGCGCAGCGGATTGACGAAGGTTATCGGCTGCAGCCAGCCCGGCATGTTTTCGATCGGCGTCGCAAAGCCCGAAAGCAGCATCGCCGGCACCATGAACAGAAAGGCGCCGAGGATCGCCTGCTGCTGCGTCATCGACAGCGCCGAGATGAAGAGACCGAGGCCGGCAACAGAACCGAGATAGAAGATTGCGCTACCGTAAAGCAGCAAGAGCGAGCCGCGCAGCGGCACCTCGAACAGGAAGACGGCGGCCAGGATGTAGACGGTGATGTGGAAGAGACCGATCATCATCGGCGGGATCAGCTTGCCAATCAGGATCTCGTGCAGGCGCAGCGGCGACACCATCAGCTGGTCGAAGGTGCCGAGTTCGCGCTCGCGGGCAATCGACAGCGCCGTGACGATCAGGCCGATCAGAAGCGCGATGCTGGCAATCAGATTCGGCACCATGAACCATTGATAGGTGAGGTTCGGGTTGAACCAGTTGCGCGGCACGGATGAGACGATGCCGGGGCCGGTGCGTTTGCCGGCCGGCGTCTCGGCGGCAAGCGCAGCTGCAATCTGCGAGAGGTAGCCCGCAACGATCTGCGAGGCGTTGGAGCGGCGGCCGTCGAGCACCACCTGCAGGTCGGTCGGCGCCCCAGCCTCGATATTGCGGGAGAAATCCGGGCCGATTTCGATCGCCGCGATGACAGTCTGATTGTCGATCGCGACCCGGACCTCCGCCTGATCGGCGGCAATCTCGATCGTCCGAAAAGTCGGCGAGCCATCGATGCGCTCGATCAGTTCCTGGCTCCAATGGCCGCTGTCGCGGTTGAGGATCATGACGTCGACATTGCGTACCTCAAGGGTCGCCGCATAGGAAAAAACGAGAAGCTGGACGATCGGCGGGCCGATCAGGATGGCGCGGCCCTTTGGGTCGCGCAGCACGGCGAGCAATTCCTTGACGATGAGGGCGTAAAGCCTTGTCCATCCCATCTCAGCCGATCCTCTTTCGGGTGCTGCGGGCCGCCAGCGTGAACATGATGCCGCCGATCGTGAGCATGACGGCGATTGCTTGAGCAAACATCGGCCAGATGTCGCCGGCGAGAAACACCGTCTGCAGGCTGGGGATCAGGTAACGCGCCGGCACGATGAAGGTGATCCACTGGATGATCGTGGGCATGGAATTGATCTCGAACAGGAAGCCCGACAGCAGAAAGGCCGGCAGGAAGGCGGAGATCAGTGCCAGCTGCGAGGCGAGGAACTGGTTCTTCGTCGCCGTCGAGATCAACAGGCCTTGCCCCAGCGCTGGGATCAGGAAGGCGGCCGACAGGGTGTAAAGGGCGGCGACGGAGCCGCGGAACGGCACGCCGAAGAGAAAGACCGCCAGCAGCACGCAGAGCGTCATTGAGGTGAGGCCGAGCAGGAAATAGGGCAGGATCTTGCCGGCGAGCAGCTCGACCGCCGTCACTGGCGTCGCCATCATCGCCTCCATCGTGCCACGCTCCCATTCGCGGGCGACGACGAGCGAGGTCAGCAGTGTACCGACCAGCGTCATGACGATGGCGATCGAACCCGGCACGAGGAAGTTGCGGCTGGTGAGCTCCGGATTGAACCAGAAGCGCTGCTCGACCGTGACGGCGGGTCTGGAAGCGGCGACGTCCGCCTGTCTCTGGTGCTCCCAGTTGGCAACGGCGCCTTGTGCGTAGTTCTGGACGAAATTCGCGGTATTAGGGTCGGAGCCGTCGACGATCACCTGGATGTCCGGACCGTTGCGGGCGGTGTAGCGCGTCGTGAAATCGGCCGGAATGACGACGATGCCGCGCACCTTGCCGAGCACGAGATCTTCCTCGAACGGGCGCCGGTCGCGGCCGATCGCCACATCGAAATAGCGCGAGGCCCGGAAACTGGCCGAAAGGTCCTGCGTCAGCGGCGTGATCTCCTCGGTCACGAGACCGATTCGGGTGCGCGCGGTATCGAGGGAGACGCCGTAGCCGAAGAGAAAGAGCAGGATCAGCGGCAGTACAAAGGCGATGAGGATGCTGCTCGGATCGCGGACCGCCTGGAAGCTTTCCTTGCGTACAAGGGCAAAAAGACGCCTGAGTCGGCCAAGTTTGGATTGAAGGGGGGAAGCGATCATGCGGCATCCTCCGTTTCCGACTGCTGCACCAGCGCGATAAAGGCGTCCTCCATCGTCGGATCCGGCTCATCCTTTGTTACGACCCGGGCTTTCAATTCGTCGGGAGAACCGAGCGCGATCGAGCGACCGCGATAGATCAGCGAGATGCGGTCGCAATATTCCGCCTCGTCCATGAAATGGGTGGTGACGAGCACGGTGACGCCCTTTTCAACCAAGCCGTTGATATGCGTCCAGAATTCGCGGCGGGTGATCGGATCGACGCCGGAGGTCGGTTCATCGAGGAAGAGGGCGCGCGGCTCATGCATGACGGCGCAGGCCAGCGCCAGGCGCTGCTTCAGGCCGAGCGGCAGATCCTTGGCAGCTTGACGGGCGTGGCGGCCGAAATCGAAAATATCGGACATCAGCGCGATCTTCTCGCGCCGGCGCTGGCCGCGAAGACCATAAACCCCGGCGAAAAATTCCAGATTCTGCATGACGGTGAGATCGCCGTAGAGCGAGAATTTCTGCGCCATGTAGCCGAGGTGATTGCGTGCTTCGGCGGCATCACGGCGAAGATCGAAACCGGCGACGCGGCCTTCGCCGCTGGTCGGCTTCAACAGGCCGCAGAGCATCTTGAAGGTTGTGGACTTGCCGGCGCCGTTCGGCCCGAGCAGCCCGAAGATCTCGCCACGGTGGATATGGAAGCTGATATTGTCAGCGGCGGTGAAATCGCCGAAGCGCTTGGACAGGCCCGTGGCTTCGATTACCGGCCTGTCGCCCTCAACCTTCAGTAGCGCTTGCGCTTCGGCCAGCCTGGAGCGTCCGCCCGGGCCACCGCCCAGCATGTCGACGAAGGCATCCTCGAAGCGCGGCGGGGCAGGGACAAGCGACTCGCCGTCATCGCCTTTGCCGATATCGGGCTTGCTGTCCCTGGCTGCGACCAGGCGGATCGCTTCGCCCTGGATTACGCCGTCGATGACGCCGTCGGCTTGCAGGAGTTCGGCAAGTACCTGCCGGCGGCGGCCTTTGACGCCGGACACCCGGAAGACGCGGTCGTTAACGCGGGCGGTCATCTCCTCCGGCTTTCCCGAGAAGAGCAGCTTTCCCTGGTTGAGCAGCAACACATGGTCGCAGGCTTCTGCCTCGTCCAGATAGGCGGTCGACCAGAGCACTCCGATACCTTCCTTTGTCAGGTTCTCGACCATCTTCCAGAGGTCACGGCGTGAGATCGGATCGACGCCGACACCCGGCTCGTCGAGCAGCAGCAGGCGCGGTTTTTTCAGAAGCGCGCAGGCAAGGCCAAGCTTCTGCTTCATGCCGCCGGAAAGTTTTCCAGCGAGCCGGCTGGTGAAACGCTTGAGATCGGTGAAGGTCAGGAGTTCGTCGAATGCGCCAGGACGTTCGCTCTTCGGCAGGCCGCGCAGGTCGGCGTAGAGATCGAGATTTTCCTGCACCGAGAGGTCTTCATAGAGGCCGAAGCGCTGCGGCATGTAGCCGATTGCCGCCTGGATGCCGGCGGCGTTCTTCCTTGTATCGAAGCCGAGCACCTCCACCATTCCCGCATCTGGCAGCATCAGGCCGGTCATCAGTCGGATCAGCGTCGTCTTGCCGGCGCCGTCCGGGCCGACGAGACCGGTGATCGCGCCGCCGGCAATCATACCGGAGACGGCGTCGAGGGCAGGAGGAGCGTCGCCGAAGCGCTTAGTGACGGCGTCGATCCGGACGAGCGGCTTATCGTCCCGGCCGCTTTCGCCGGCGGTCATTGTCTGTCTGCCGCAGGTGTCGGAAGATGCACCGTAACCGGCATGCCCTGGCGCAGATCCTGGCCGGGCCTGTCGATGACGATCCTCAGGCGATAGACGAGATCGGTCCTGAGTTCCGGCGTCTCCACTGATTTCGGGGTGAACTCGGCGACCGGTGAAATGAAGCCGATCGTGCCTTCATAGGGCTTGTCCGGCGCCGTATCGGAGGCGACGGAAACCTTCATGCCCGGGTGGATGCGGCCTAGATCGGGCTCTGCCACATAGCTGCGCACCCAGACGGGCTCGGTCAGCGACAACACGAAGACGGTATCGGCCGGCGAGACGATCGCGCCGATTTCCCGGACACGCGAGAGGATGACGCCGTCGTTCGGCGCGCGCAGTTCCGTGTCGGCGAAGGAGGTGCGGGCCGAGGCCAGTGTTGCCTCGGCTGCTTTCAACTGGGCCTCGGCTGCGGCGATATCCTCGACCCGCGAGCCTTCCTGCAGCAGCTTCAGCGCCTCGTTGGCGGACTGGGAGCGGGCGGCGGCCATCGCCTTTGCGGCAGTCGCCTGATCGAGGCTGGCCTCGGAAATCGTGCCCTGCGGGCGAAGCTGGCGGGCGCGGTCGTAGGCAAGGTTGGCATTCTGCAGGTCAGCAAGGCTCTCCTCATAGGCGGCGCGCGCCTGGGCAATCTCGGTCGGTCGCGGGCCTGCCTTCAGCTTGTCGAGCGTGGCGCGAAGGGCGGCGGCATTGGCTTCCGCCGACCGGACGGCAAGTTCATAGGGCGCGGCGTCGAGTTTTGCGAGAACCGTTCCGCTCTTGACGAGGTCGCCCTCGTCGACGCGAAGTTCGGAGACGCGTCCGCTGACGCGGAAGCCGAGCGATACCTGGCGGATATCGACGTTGCCATAAAGGACGAACTCGCGGCGTGCCTCGGGGAGCCAGCCGAGCCTTTCGGGCAGGCCGTACCACCAGGCGGCGGCACCTGCCGCCACGAGGAGAAGAACTGCGAGGGGAAGGATGCGTTTCATGCCGCACCTCCTTTCGATGGGCCGATGACATCGACCAGTTCGGCGGCAAGGCCGCGCAACAGTTCCACCTGTTTCGGGCCGAAGGTGTCCCATTCCATCTGGGCGAGAACGGCCGCGCGGGCAAAGCGGAAGACGAGGATGCTGCCGACGAGATTGAACGTGCGCAGGCGTACATGCTCGGATGCCGGGTCGTCGCCAAGAATGGCGCCGACCAGGCGCCGGCCCATTTCGATCATCGGCCGCATGAGGCCCTGATAGACGCGCTTGAAAGCCTCGGTCGGCTCCATCTGCTCGCGGATCAGGAAGCGGGCCCAGGGCTCGGATTCCTCAGCGACGAAGAGCGTCACCATGGTCTGGAGAACTTCGGTTAGGAGACGCCGGGCGTCGGCTTCGCCAAGCGGCTTGCCGGCCGCGTCGAGGGCCATGAGATGCGCGCCGATGCGCGCCCTCATGCCGCTGACATGCGTATCGATCTGCATCATCAGATATTCGGCGGTGGCGATGTAGAGGCCTTCCTTGCTGCCGAAATAATAGGGGATGGCCTGCAGGTTGACGCCGGCGGCTTCGGTCAACTGGCGCGTCGAGGCGCCATCGAAACCGTAGCGACCGAAGACGTCGAGAGCGGCGGTCAACATCTTCTGGCGCGCGATCTCTGCACGGGCGGAAGCCGGCGGATTTTGGTTGTCGTTATCTTGGGTCATGACGAATTTATAGCATCAACTGCAGAATCAGTCAATCGAATGATATATTTTTGCTGTCGCCGGGCTGGCGATACTAAAGTAACGTGACATCGGTCACGCGGCCAAGCTGAAGGGCGGCGGCGGATGGCGCGGAGAGAGAAAAGCAAAGAGGCCCGCGGGGAACGGACCTCTTAAGGATCTTTGGGTGGCTGCTAACAGCAGCGATGCACTATCGCTAATTTGACGACACTAATATGTCTGGCGCCGATCGCTGAGGAAGGCTTGCCGTTTTTCTCGTTATGCGCTCATTTTTTGACACAAAAGCGCCTAGCTTTTTCCGTATCCGCGAGTCGATGCGTATCCAAATCTATATTATCGCGCTTCTCTTGAGCGCCATCATGTGGTCGATCTCGTTCGACGCGGCGCGAGAATCCTATCATGCCGCCCAAAGCGCGGGATTGATGCCAAACCTGCATATCAACAAGAAGATCGATCGCATTCTCTGATTGCGCTCGCGTTCAGCTATGAGCGTTTTGCCAATGCCGCGTGGTTCAGCTGTCGGGGCGGCGAAGGCATTTTCATGGGCGTCCCGAGCCCTCTCAGAGAGAAAGTCAACTTTCCTAAAATTTGACCGATCTGCTTAAAAGCCCTGCAAATACTGACGTGTAGAGTGTTTCCATGAAGGCGGCCGAAGCGTGGACAGACGCGTCGATCGCTTGGAGCCGGGCGAATCATGTGCCCGCCGATCCGAAACGGGGACTTCGACATGCAGAAAATTCTTACCGCCATTGCCTTGACCTTGAGCATCACCTCGGCTGCCGGTCCGGCCTTCGCCATCGGTCCGGCGAGCCTTGCCCGCGACCTGACGTACACCTCCGCCATCGGCCATTCCCCCGAGGTGCCCTTGACGACGCGCGCCGGCTTCGTTCGCCCAGGCGTTCCCTTAGTGCTGCGCAGCCCGGCTGCGGTCGAGGGTGAGGGCGGGATGAATGTGTATTCTAAGCGCCTGACCGTTGTCATCGACTATGTGCTTTCGAAGGCGGTCGTCGCGGTGCAGGCAGTCACGTTTCTCCGCTGACGCTCCGCTACCCGGAAAGGCTTTAGGCGTTAAGCTCGCCCTGTACGTCGACATACCACTCGACGAAGGCCTTCACGCCGACGTCCAGTGTCGTATCCGGCTTGTATCCGGTCAGTGCGACGAGCAGATCGGGAGCGGCGAAGGTGCGCGGCACGTCGCCCTTCTGCATCGCCAGCATCTTGCGGATGGCAGGACGGCCAAGCGCCTTTTCCACCGTTTCGACGAAATCCATCAGGCTGACCGGCTGGCCGCCGCCGATATTGACGACGCGGAAGGGCGCCTGGCGCGACAGCGTTTCCACGGCGACGTTATCGAGACGATTCTCCTCGCTCGGGGCAATCGCCGACAACCGGACGATCGCTTCGATGAGATCGTCGATATAGGTGAAGTCACGGCTCATATTGCCTTCGCCGTAAATCTCTATCGGCTGGCCTTCGAGCATGTTCTTGGCGAATTTGAACAGCGCCATATCGGGACGGCCCCACGGACCGTAGACGGTGAAGAAGCGAAAGGCCGTCGTCGGAATCTTGTGCAGATGGGCATAGCTGTGCGCCATCAATTCCATCGATTTCTTCGTTGCCGCATAAATGGTCAAGGGCTCGTCGGCGCGGTCGGTCTCATGGAAGGGAACGGTCGCATTGGCGCCGTAGATCGATGATGTCGAGGCGAGCATCAGGTGGCGGATTTCGACGCGCCGCGCGATCTCCATGATGTTCCAGGAGCCTTCGACGTTCGAATGAATATAGGCCTCGGGATTTTCCAGGCTGTAGCGCACACCCGCCTGCGCGGCGAGGTGGATCAGGATGTCGGGCTCGGCCGCGGAGACTGCCGCCTCCAGCGCCGGCCGGTCCTCGAGCATTGAGATGACCGGTTTGAAGGCCGGAAACTGGGAGAGAGCCGCATGGCGCATCTCCTTGAGCTTGACATTGTAATAGGGGGTGAGGCCGTCGAAGCCCGTTACCTCGTGCCCTTCCTGCAGCAGGCGTCTGGCCAGATGAAAACCGATGAAACCGGCCGTGCCTGTAATGAAGTAGCGCATTCCCACCTTCTCTCGACCCCTGCCGACGGCAAAGAGCCAATTCCGCTTAAAATGGCCCCCACTTACAGGATAAAAAGAGGGCGAGTCGATAGGCCTCGGAAAGATAAGGTCCGAGGGCCGCCGCTGACGCCGTTTCCTAAGCTGATGTTGCTTTGCAGCATTGTCGCCGGCATGTTATGGCCGGCGGGTCGTCGGGCGGAACTAGGAATCGATGAGAAACATAATTTACTGGATTCTCTCGGCGTTTCTGACTTTGGCCATCGCGATCGTGTCGCTGCGCTATGTCACAGACTTCTGGCTGCTGTCTTTCATCTACAGCTTTCAGATTCACCTCGGCGTCGCATTCGTCGCCGCCAGTCTGCTCATCCTGGCCATCCGGAGACACGCCTACGGCTTTGCCCTTCTCTTCGCTGCGTTGCTTCTCACCGCGCACGGCGTCGTCATGCTGCGCGAATTTGGCGGGGAAGGCAGGGCGACGGGCGCGGCGCCGCTTTTCCGTCTGATGTCATTCAACGTCGCGATCGACAACTGGAAAAACTCGACTGCCATCGCCGACATGGTGATCGCTTCGAATGCCGACGTCGTCAATCTGCTGGAAGCCAAGCCGCTGACGTTCCATCTGCAGCGATTGTTCAAGGTCTATCCCTATCATATCGGCTGCGACAACGGCAAAGATAGCTGCGATACGCTGGTGCTGTCCAAACGCCCCTTCGTGACCCGGCAGGTCACGAGCATCGGCAGCCTCAGGAAAGACAGGCTGGTTGTCGCAGGAGTCGATTTCGGCGGGCACACCGTCAATCTCGTCTCGGCGCACCTGACCAAACCCTATTTCGACGATTACCAGGTGGAAGAACTGGAGGATCTCGACAGGGCGCTTGGTCAGATCTCAGGTCCGCTGGTGCTGGCCGGCGATTTCAATTCGTCCTCGATCGCGCCCGGCATCCAAGCTTTCCTGCGCAAGCAGAACCTAAAGACGATGGCGCCTGAACCGGCGACATGGCCGATCGCCGCCGGCTGGTTCGGGATCGCCATCGATCATATATTCGGGCGCGCGCCGCTTCATCTGACGTCACTGAAACGGCTCGATGACAATTTCGGCTCCAACCATTCAGGTCTGATCGCCGAATTCGTTCTCGAAAGAGATGGCGAAACGGCGGCGGCACGATAACCGGTAAAGTAATCCCAGGCCGAAATCAGAATCTGGTTCGGCCGCCCTTCCGATCGATCATCTGAAAATTCTTGCCGTCAGTCTTCACGCTGACGCAATCGGTCGATTTGTCGGGAAACCGGACACACACCCGGCCATTGTCTATCTTATAGCCATTCTTGCTGCCCTCGCGATATTCGTAGCCATTGCTGCTTTCTTTCAGCTCCGACGTGCCGGGCAGATGCTGACGGATTTCCGTCTCGGTTGCGGCGCGCATGTTCGCCGTTTGGGCAGAAGCCATCGCCGGCAGCATGATCGAAAGAAATCCGGCTAGGGCGGGCAGGGTACGCATCAGAGGACATCTCCTGTCAGGTCTGTCGGCATGTTCATTCTACGAGAATCTCGGGAGAGAGTTCAACAGAGATGGTGGTCACGCCGGGAGCGCCGGCAGACTGACTTTAGCCTGCCGTTCCGGGCGCCTATTTACGTTCTTCCGAACTCGTCGACAATGCGGATGATATCGTCTTCGCCGAGATAGGAGCCTGTCTGGACCTCGATGAGCTCGAGGACGATCTTGCCGGGGTTGGCGAGACGGTGGACTTCCCCGAGCGGGATATAGACGCTTTCGTTCTCACGCAGCATCCGCACATTCTCACCGACCGTCACCTCGGCGGTGCCCTTCACGACCACCCAGTGCTCGGAGCGATGGTGGTGTTTCTGCAGCGAAAGCTTCTTGCCCGGCGTGACGAAGATGCGCTTCACCTGGAACCGATCGCCGTTGAAAATGGAGGTGTAACCCCCCCAGGGTCGATAGGATGTCGGATGCGTTTCGGTGAATTTCGCGGTCGTCGAGGAGGAGGCCAGCATCTTGACCAGTTGCCCGACATTCTGGCTGTCCTTGAGCGGACCGACATAGACGGCGTCCTCGCTGGCGATGACGGCGACATCCTCCATGCCCTGGACGGCAAGATGCACGCCATGCGTCATGACCAGCGAGTTGCGGGTATTGACGACGGTCGTATTGGCGGCGGCGACATTGCCGCTATCGTCGCGTTTGCCCGACTTCCAAACGGCATCCCAGCTTCCCATATCCGACCACCGAAATGGCGAGGGGACAACCGCGGCTTTCGAGGTCTTTTCCATGATTGCATAATCGATCGATATATCGGGGCTCTTGGCGAAATGATCGGCGTCGAGGCGGGTGAAGTCGAGGTCGCGGCTTGCCTTGGAAACAGCCTTGCTTGCTGCCTTCAGCACCTCGGGCGCGTATTCCTGCAGTTCGGCAAGAAGTTCCGTGACCGGGAACATGAAGATGCCCGAGTTCCAGTAGAAGCCGCCATCGGCGAGCATCCGCTGGGCTTCGTCCAATGCCGGCTTTTCGACGAAGCGGCTCACCTTGTGAGCGCCATTTTCGAGCGCATCGCCGATCTCGATATAGCCATAACCCGTCGCCGGCTCGGTCGGGTTGATGCCGAAAGTGACGAGCCTGCCGCCTGCCGCCGCCGCGCGGGCGAGGCGGATGCAGTCGAAATAGCTCTTGTCGGCGAGGATCTCGTGATCCGAGGCGAGCATCTGGATGATGGTGTCCTTGCCAAAGAGGTCGGCGGCAAGCGTTGCAGCGGCAGCGACTGCCGCGGCAGTATTGCGGGCGACCGGTTCGAGCAAGACGGCGGCAAGCGGGATGGCAAGCTCGCGCGCCTGCTCGGCGACGAGAAAGCGGAACTCCTCATTGGTGACGACGATCGGAGCTTCATAGATCTGGGGATCGGACACGCGTTCGAGCGTTTCCTGAAACAGCGTCTTGTCGCCCACGAATCTGATGAATTGTTTCGGGGCGGTGGCACGGGAAAGCGGCCAGAGCCGCGTGCCTTTGCCGCCGGCCATGATCACGGGAACGATTTTCTGCGTCATAGGCGAGTTCCTTTAAACGGATTATTCGTCGCATGTTAGCGGGCGGCTGCCCAGCTTCTTATACTGTCGAGCCCGCTATGCAGCAGGTCGAGGGCTGCGGATTCGCTGCCGGCTTCCACGTAGCAGCGCATTTCCGGCGCATTGCCGGACGGGCGGAAATGGATAATCCCGCCATCCCCCAGCGTCACTCTCAGGCCGTCGATGTCGGATTTTACCGCCACTTCGCCGATCGGCTGCAGGAAGAGGCGAAGATTTTCATCCGAAGCGCGCAGATACGCCATCAGCGCTGCGCTCGTCTCTACCGGAAAATTCTCCAGACGGTCGGCCGCGGCAAAAGGCAGGCGATAGGAGGCGGCAATGGCGGAGAGCGGCTCTCTGCGAATGGCGGCGAGCGACAGGATCGCGAGCAGAGGGATGAAGCAATCGCGTGTCGGCAAGGCGCGAACGCTCCGGCCGTTGATGTCGAAGGGGGTCGCGGTCAGCAGCCCGCCATTGGCTTCGAAGCCCATGACGTGATCCTGCCCTGCGGCCACGGCCTCTTCCATGCCTGTTATGACGAAGGGAGAGCCGACACGGGTGCGCTTGACGGCGAAGGACCCTGCTGTCTCGATGCCGGAGTTGGAGGTGACAGGGGTTACCACCGTACGGGCTCCCAAGAAGTCGGCTGCCACCAAGCCGAGAAGGTCGCCGCGCAGCGGCGTGCCGGTTTCATCCGCGACAAGGGGCCGGTCGCCGTCGCCATCGGTCGAAACGATTGCATCGAGCTTGTGCTCGGATACCCAGCGTCTCATCAGCGTGATCGTGTCGTCGGACACGGCTTCCGTGTCGACGGGAATGAAACTCTCCGACCGCCCGAGAGCGACGATCTCGGCACCGTAATGGCCAAGAACGTCGACCAATAGGTCGCGGGCGACGGTGCTGTGCTGGTAGACGCCGATCTTCAAGCCGGACAGCGCGTCTTGTGGAAGCAGGGCGGCATTGCGTTCGAAAAAGAGCTGCCGGCAGATCGCCTCGTGTTCTTCCGTTTTGGCCGGCGCCTCGGCTAGCGCTTCGCCGTTTCGCTCGATCTCGGCTGCCTCTGCGGTAATCGCCGCCTCGTCCGATTTGTCGATCTCACCGTCCGGGCGATAGAATTTGATGCCGTTGCGGTCCGCCGGAATATGCGAGCCGGTGACCATCAGGCATGCGGCCTTGCGTTCGAGGCCATAAAGGGCAAGTGCCGGTGTCGGCACATTGCCGCAATCGAAGATCCGAAAGCCGAGTGCCGTCAGCGCGCTGGCGCAATTTGCCGAGATTTCAGGACTTGAATCGCGAAAGTCGCGTCCGATCAGAATAATGTCGCCGGCCCGGGCCCTGCCGGTCTGCAGCAGATATTTGCCGAACGCCGTGGCGTAGAGGGCGGAGGCGCGTCCCTTGAGTTCGACTGAAAGTCCGCGAAGCCCACTCGTGCCGAATTTCATATGAAGACATATCCCCGATTGTCACGATAAATTCTACTCAGCCCGCTAGTCGGCGTAAATACCGAAGCGGGCATATAGTTAAACACGGACGATGACGTCTCGAACAGGCTCTGCATCTCATTCGCCAGTTATCGCTGGCTGGGACTGCCGCGGGACCGACAGGCATTGCGACATCAGCCTATTTTGTTAGAACCGTGTGTCCGCCGTTTCATCCTATGCTGAAGGTTTTCTGATGAGCGATACATCCGTCAGTCTCGAGGAGAGCTGGAAGGCCGCGTTGACGGGGGAGTTTTCCAGCCCCTATATGCAACAACTCAAGTCCTTCCTCGTCGCACAGAAGCAGGTCGGCAAACGGATATTCCCCAAAGGCAGCGAATATTTCCGTGCTCTTGATCTGACGCCGATCGCCAACGTCAAGGCCGTCATCCTCGGCCAGGATCCCTATCACGGGCTCGGGCAGGCTCACGGCCTATGCTTCAGTGTCCGGCCCGGGGTGCGCATACCACCCTCGCTCGTCAATATCTATAAGGAGTTGGAAACGGATCTCGGCATAGCACCGGCGCGCCACGGTTTTCTGGAACATTGGGCAAGGCAGGGCGTACTCCTGCTGAACAGCGTGCTGACCGTCGAGGAAGGGCAGGCGGCAGCCCATCAGGGCAAGGGCTGGGAGCGCTTCACCGATGCGGTGATCCGCAAGGTCAATGACGAATGCGAATCCGTCGTCTTCATGCTTTGGGGTTCCTATGCCCAGCGCAAGGCCGCCTTTGTCGATACGGCGCGGCATTTGGTGCTCAGGGCGCCGCATCCATCGCCGCTGTCGGCTCATAACGGCTTCTTTGGCTGCAAGCATTTTTCCAGGGCGAACGCCTTTCTGCAGTCCCGCGGTCGGGCGCCGATCGACTGGCAATTGCCGGCAGATCCTCATGGCGCCTGAAGTGAACGCAAATTGATCATCGTTCACTAAAAGAAGACAATGCGTTTTAGTCCGCAGGTCTGGTCGGAAGGGAGTTCAGCGCGCATCTTAGCCTCATCGAAAGCCCGCAGCGGCGGGCAATGAAAGGGGTCTTAAATGCTCGATCAGATCAAGGGTCTGCACCACGTCACGTCGATGGCGGAGGACGCCCGCACCAACAACCAGTTTTTCACCCATGCACTCGGGTTGCGCCGTGTAAAAAAGACGGTGAATTTCGACGCGCCTGATGTCTATCATCTCTATTACGGCGACGAGACCGGTGCGCCCGGCACGATCATGACCTACTTTCCGTTCCCGAAGATGGCGCAAGGCCGTCCCGGCACGGGCGAGGTCGGCACGACGGTATTTTCGGTTCCGCAAGGCTCGCTCGGCTTCTGGAACGATCGTTTTGCTGGCCTCGGTGTCGGCGGCCTGAAAGCCGAGGAAAGTTTCGGCGAAAAGCGTCTGAACTTCTCCGGCCCCGATGGTGACGGCTTTGCGCTCGTCGAGGTCAAGGACGACGCCCGCCAGCCCTGGACCCATGGGGGCATCAGCGAGGATCACGCCATTCGTGGCTTTCATTCGGTTGCCATGCGGCTGAGAGACGAGGGCGCCACGGCCGAACTGCTAAGGTTCATGGGTTATGAGGTGGGCGAGGAGAGGGATGGCGTCAAGCGGCTGATCAAGCCTGATGGCAACGGCGCGCATCTCATCGACCTTGAGACCATGCCGAACATTGCCCGCGCGCTTCCCGGCGCCGGCTCCGTCCACCATGTCGCCTTCGCTGTCGAAAACCGCGAAAAGCAGCTCGAAGTGCGCAAGGCGCTGATGGACACCGGCTATCAGGTCACGCCGGTGATCGATCGCGACTATTTCTGGGCGATCTATTTCCGCACGCCGGGCGGCGTGCTGTTCGAGGTCGCAACGAACGAGCCCGGCTTCGACCGCGACGAGGATACGGCCCATCTCGGTGAAGCCCTGAAGCTGCCGCACCAGCATGCCCATCTTCGCGCGCTGCTCGAACAGCATCTGCAGCCGCTCGAGGGTTAAGGGGAAAACGATGACTGAAAACGGATATGTGCACCTGCTGCATGCCGGTGCACCTGACAAACCCATGCTGGTCGTGCTGCACGGCACCGGCGGCGACGAAAACCAGTTCTTCGAATTCGGCCGGCGCCTGTTGCCCGAAGCGACTGTTCTCTCGCCGCGCGGCGATGTTTCAGAATACGGCGCGGCGCGCTTCTTCCGCCGCACCGGCGAGGGCGTTTACGATATGCCCGATCTTTCCCGCGCGACGGAGAAAATGGCGGCCTATGTCGAGGCGGTTGCCGGGGAATATCGGGCTTCCGCGATTCTCGGGCTCGGTTTTTCGAACGGCGCAAACATCCTCGCCAATGTGCTGATCGAGAAGGGTATCTTCGACGCTGCGGTTCTGATGCATCCGCTCATCCCGTTTAGACCGGAAGCCCGGTCGACGCTTGCGGGAAGAAAAGTGCTGGTGACGGCGGGGCAGCGGGATCCCATCGCTCCCGTCCCCGTGACCGAAGCACTGTCGCAACACCTGAAAGAGCGCGGGGCCGACGTCAGCACGGTCTGGCATCCCGGCGGCCATGAGATTGCTCCGCTCGAAATCAATGCGGTGCGTGAATTCTTCAGTGGCTATTGATGAAGTGCCTCAATTCGTGCGAGGTGATTGTGGGGCCGGCAAACGCCGGTCCCACATCCTTGCTCAGCAGGTGGTCCTGTCGGCGTCCTCGACAGGACGCAGGCGCTCTAAGGGCGAGGAGGATATTTGCCCCTGATTGCCTTCATGTAAAAATTACCCGGCGATTCCGCCATCGTCAGACCGACGACGACCCCCTTGGGAACGCCTTCATATTCTCGTCTCTGACCGTTGGTCAGATAGACCCGTAGATGCCGGCTGTCTTCGTCGTAGGTAATCGCCTCGATAAGTTTCGAATCAACCGCAGTTTCCACTTTGAACCCCGCAATTTTGGATCTGAGATTCTTGATTGCGAACGTCGTTCACGCGCGCAACGCATCATCATTATGCGCCGCCGCAGGGCCGTCAAGCGCGATAAGCTTAAACGTTCATTTTTTTGTGATGGCTCTCGCTATAGTTGATTTTTACAGCTTTTTCGCAGACCTTGTCTGTGGAAATCCGGTTACCGGCAATTCTGTAGCCCGGAGAATGAGTGACCGGTACAGCTGCTGACGGGACGAACAAGATGATTTAACGCCGGATTAACCAGCATATACCAAAATGCAGCGTAATATTGGCGGTGAAACCTTCCCGATATCAATGAAGACAAGGGCGTTTCTCGGGGCAGCAGTTGCGCTGCCGCGGCAAAATGCCTGAGCGGGACCGGCACTTTCAGGCGGGGGAGCGACGCGATGGTCGAAGATTGCGACCCGGTGGCTCGACGCGGCGATCGGGGCGCGCAGGCGGTGCTGCAATTGGTCTCCGATGATGTCGTTTCGAATGCGGCGGCGTTGCGAGTACAATGTCGACGAGGCCGTGATCAAGCCAATTTCTTTTTGAACATTGAGCCTCATGCCGGATTGGATAAGAAATGGATCGCTTCCGAAGAACCTCGCGTTCGGTCGGATCTCGTAAATGGGTTACATGTTTAACTATCTAGGGCCGTGGCGACAACAGATACCGATACTGGCCGGTAACCGCAAAGGACGTGCTCGGCTGACGTTTGCCGAGGGAGAATTCGCTGCGGTCTACGCCATGAGCGATATTCACGGCTGTTATAACGAGCTCGTCGCGGTGCATCGCCGCATCGAGGAGGATGCCGCGCGCATAGCCGGACCGAAACTCATCGTCATGCTCGGCGATTACGTCGATCGCGGGCCGGATTCGAGCGCGGTGCTGGAATTCCTCAGCAAGGGCCCGCCGCCGGGGTTTCAGCGTTTGGTCTTATGCGGCAATCACGACGCGGAACTGGTGAAGCTCTATCGCAAACCGGCGCGCATTTTCGAATGGCTGAGCTTTGCTGGAACCGAGACGCTGCAGTCGTACGGTATCGATATCGACCATTTGTTGCAGTCGGCGGCCGGAAACGAGGCGATCGCCCGCGTCATTCACAACATGATACCCGAGCGGCATATCCAATTTCTGGAATCACTGCCGGTCATGCTGCAGATGGGAAGGGTCCTTTTTGTCCATGCGGGCGTCAAGCCGGGCGTCGATCTCAAGAAACAGAAGGACCTTGACCTCATGTGGATCCGCCAGCCCTTCCTGGATGAAGGACCGCAGCTTCCCTTCTTGGTGATCCACGGGCACACACCGGCGCGAATCCCGACATTCGGACCGCAGCGCATCGGTATCGACACCGCGGTGTCGGCAACCGGCCGTTTGACCGTGCTGACGATCAAGGGAACACGGGTCGGCATCCTTTAGACACAGAGAACATGGCACGATCGGAAAAATCGCCGCCATTTTGCGCCACCCCCTCCAAAAACGAACGCCGCGGGAGCTATGCCCCGCGGCGTCAGAACGTTCACATATCGACGAGGCGCCGTCAGGCGTCCTGGTAGAGATTGGTGCCGATACCGGTATAGGTAAAGCCGTGTTTGCGGATCTCGTCACTGCGATAGATGTTGCGCAGGTCGACCAGGATCGGGGCGCGCATCGACTGCTTCAGGCGATTGAAATCGAGCGCGCGGAACTGGTTCCATTCGGTGACGATGACGAGGGCATCGGCGCCGGCGGCGGCTTCATAAGGGCCATTCGCATATTCGATGTTCTCGATGACCTTGCGGGCATTCTCCATACCCTCAGGATCATAGCCGACAACCTGGGCACCGGCATCCTGCAGCGTCTGGATGATGGCGATGGCCGGGCTGTCGCGCATGTCGTCGGTGTTCGGCTTGAAGGTCAGTCCGAGGATGGCGACTTTCTTGCCGCGAATGTCTCCGCCGACGGCCGAAATGACCTTGCGGCCCATCGCCCGCTTGCGATTGTCGTTGATCGAGATCGTCGTTTCGATCAGACGGACCGGCGCATCGTAATCCTGCGCCGTCTTGGCAAGGGCAAGCGTATCCTTGGGGAAGCACGAACCGCCGTAACCGGGACCGGCGTGCAGGAACTTCGAGCCGATACGGCCATCGAGACCGATGCCGCGCGAAACGTCCTGAACGTTGGCATCGACCCTTTCGCAGAGATCGGCGATCTCGTTGATGAAGGTGATCTTCATGGCCAGGAAGGCGTTGGCTGCATATTTGATGAGCTCGGAGGTGCGGCGGCTCGTGAAGACCAGCGGAGCCTGGTTCAGGTAAAGCGGACGGTAGACTTCGGTCATCGTCTCGCGCGCCCGGTCGTCGTTCAGACCGACGACGATGCGGTCGGGACGCTTGAAATCCTCGATCGCCGCGCCTTCGCGCAGAAACTCGGGATTGGAGACGACGGCGACATCCGCCGAAGGATTGGTTTCCCGCACGATGCGCTCGACCTCGTCTCCCGTGCCGACCGGCACCGTCGACTTGGTGACGATCACGGTAAAACCTTCAACATAGGTGGCAATCTCGCGTGCAGCCGCATAGACGTAGGAGAGATCGGCATGGCCGTCGCCGCGCCGGGACGGCGTGCCGACGGCGATGAACACGACATCGGCGCCACGAACGCTTTCGCCGACATCCGTCGAAAAGGACAGGCGGCCGGTGCTGGTGTTTTCGGCGACCAGCTGATCGAGACCTGGCTCGTAGATCGGAATGCGGCCTTCGCGAAGAGCCTCGATCTTGCTCAGATCCTTATCGACGCAGATGACGTCGTGGCCGAAATCCGCAAAGCAAACGCCTGAAACGAGGCCTACATAGCCTGATCCAATCATCGTGATGCGCATATTTCCCTCAAATCATTAGAGTAGAACGTCATGCTGCGTCGCAGCATGGGTCCCGTCATACTTAATCTGAGCGAAAAGACAATATCGAAGATCGCCTGGTCGCCCACGTCGGAAATCCAACCCAGGGCACCTGCAACTCGCTGTCAGCTACCCTGTCGACAGCGAAAGCATAGGTTTATGTGAGCGATATGACAAGTCGAGCCGCTCATGGAGCAGGCTCGACCTCAAACCGAAACAGTGAAATTGATTATTGAGACGTGGGCGTTCCGAAGACTGCAGCCGTGCCCGTCGTCACAGCCGATACCAGACATAAGGGTCTGTATCCGATTGAATTTTATCCCAGCGCAGATCCGTATCGCGCCAGTTCTTGATGCTGCTTTTCCTGTTGTCGAGCACCAGGTCGCCCTTATCGGTCCTGACCACCAGGACGGCATGTCCTTCCCCCGATGGCGTATAGGCGGTCGCGATCCGCAAAGCGCGCGATGACCAGCCCATCGCCATCAGCCGGCTGCGCTTGGTCAACGCGAAATCCTCACAGTCGCCGCTGCGAACATTGACCTTCCAGACATCACCGTTGAGCTCGTTGCGAGGGTCGTTCCTGCCGATCATCGTCCGATTGACGCTGTTGTTCACATTCTTCAGCTGCAGCATTTCCTGTTCCGTCAGTGCGATGACCGCCAGACCATTATTGTCGCGGCATTCGGCGGGGTTCTGGGCGCAGAACAGCACCTGGGCGAAGGGCGCAACGATCTTTCCTTTTTCGGAGACATAGCTAACCGCTGGACTGCTGGTCAGACCGCGGGCAACACCACCGGGACCGGCGGCAAATGCCGAGCAGGCATTGCCCGCTGTAAAAGCCAGTGCCAGAAGTGTAACGAACGTTCTCTTCATCTCTAATCCCCGTTCAGGGCAACCGATTGAGATCAGGCTTGCCTTTTGTCTCAGTCAATGGCATGGCGATTTAGTGATCCGCCAAGTATTGGGCGCAGGAAGTCTGTCCCGTTTCTGCTGCCTGAAGGAGCATAATCGGGCCGTGTCTCGATTGGCTTAAGGCTTTCGCGACAATTTTAATCGTTGTGGAATTCTGTTGCACTTTAGCACGCAAGCGCTTGATATGCAACTTATGTTAGTACGAGTATATTAGCCGTGATGGTTGTGGTCTTCTCGTGTAGCCGCTGGTGAGTGAAGTCTAATGTTGCCCAAACTCATCAACAGGGAGATCTTGCGGGAGGCGATCCTCGTTGCTTTCATAGCGCTCGTGATATTGACGCTGATTCCGTTCGGAAGCGTTACACCCTTTCCCTTCGCATTCGCTGCGATCGGAATGTTTGCTCTCGCCATCCTTTCGGGATTGCTGTTTACGGAGCCAAGGCAAAGCAGATGGGTGTTCCGCATTGCCTTGTCTGTGCTCGTCGTGCTGACGGGCTGGACGTTTATCCAGGCGATCGAACTGCCGGCCCATTGGCTGGCAAACCCTGCCTGGAGCGCTGCGCGTGATCTGGCAGGTGTCCGATATGCGGCGATCTCCGTCGAACCCGCCGACACGTTTGCCGCGATTCTCTGGGTGGCGCTGCCCTTCGTGACGTTCCTGACCGGGCTGATTTTGTGCGATACCGATCAACGAGCGCGGAAGGTGCTAGCCGGCCTCGGGCTTGCCGCAGGCAGCATGGCTGTTTTCGGCCTGCTGCAATTTTCGATGTTTCCCAACGTTCTGATCGTCATCGAAAAACACGCCTACCTCGATAGCCTGACGGCGGTTTTCGTCAACCGCAACACCGCTGCGACCTTCCTCGGGCTGGGAACGCTGCTCATGCTAACGCTGGTGAGGGATATTTCCCGCGCCTATTCAGTCCATCCGCCTGGCGAGCCGGGCAGACACGTTCTGCTCTTGAGAACGTGGATCTACATTCTGCTCCTGTGCGCATGTTTCACCGCGTTGATGCTGAGCCGATCGCGCGCCGGGATATTCGCCACCTTTGTTGCCGCTCTCATCTATTTTCCGTGGCTTGTCATCAATTGGAACAGCTCGAGGCGCTATTTCAGACCGGCGCCGAGATGGCGTTCGATGTTGAAGCTTGTGTCGGCGGTCCTCTTCGTCGTCGTCTTGCTGATGCTCTTTGCAGGACAGGCGATTTTGCGGGCGCAGGAACGGCGGCTCGAGGATGACGATCGCTTCTGCATCCTGCCCGGCATATGGCGTGCCATTTCGGATCACTGGTTGACGGGAACGGGTCTTGGAACCTTCCGCACCGTGTTTTCTGCTTACCGCGATCCGGCCTGCGGCATCTTCGGGATCTTTGACCGCGCCCATAATTTTTATCTCGAAGGATTTCTGGGACTCGGGGTAGTATTTCCGGTTCTGGCGCTTCTGACTTTCGCAGTACTTGCCAAGATTTTTTGGCGCGGGCTCGCCGAGAGACGGCGCCAGAGGCACTATGTCCTGCTCGGCCTGGCAGCGACGGTTCTGGTCGCTCTCCATGCCGCGGTCGACTTCTCGCTGCAAATACCGGGTTTCGCGGTGTTTTTCGCCGCCTTCCTAAGCGCCGTCGTTGCCATTAGTCTCGGCCGCAGTCGTGGCGAAACGGACCGCCCATATGGATGACCGGAAGGCCCCAACGAATTAAATGAATGGAATTTATGAAGATTTTTCGAAAATGCGGATTGATTGGGGGCTGCGGGTTGACTCTCAAACGCAAGAGATTTTATAGCGGACCCAGCCTTTAGATTATTTCCGGCGTCAGAGAGCCGGGCTGAGGCCGTTCGTTTGCTGAAGGCTCGGCGTTGCCGGGCTGCCACAGTTAGAGAATCATAAACGGCATTCGGTAATTATTGATCAGGGATTGTCTTGTAATTTGTCCGATTGCGGAGCAGTAGCTTCAAGGGCGTCAACACGGGTTATTCTATGGGTTGTTTTCCTGTCGGTAGTACACGCGTCGCCATTGTTGTAGCGCTAACGAGTATATTGGCAAGCTGCACGTCATTGCCAAGATCCGGTCCCGATCATAAAGATGTCGATCGAGGGGCGGCGGTAAAGGTAACAACGAAGGAGCGTCGCGTCGGTATCGACTACGCCCTGATTGATCTCAGCAAGAACGTCCTGTCCTATTTCACGACCCCGCAGCCGACCTCCTTCAAGGGTTTTGGCGGTGGTCGCGGCGGTGCGCCTGAAATTCCGCTCGGTTATGGCGATGTCGTCGAGGTTGCGATTTTCGAAGCTCAGTCCGGCGGTCTCTTCATTCCCTCCGACGCCGGTAGCCGGCCCGGCAATTATATCTCTCTGCCTGCTCAGACCATTGATAGAAACGGAACGATCACGATCCCCTATGCGGGTCGCGTTCCGGCTGCCGGTCGCCTGAAGGAGACCGTCGAGCAGGACGTCGAGGATCGTCTGGCCAGTCGCGCAATCGAGCCGCAGGTGGTTATCACCACGACGACCAACCGTTCCAGTCAGGTGGCCGTGCTCGGTGACGTCAACAATCCTCAGCGCGTCCAGATCAGCCCGGCCGGTGAGCGCATTCTCGACGTCATTTCCGCGGCGGGTGGTTTGACGACCAATAACATCGAAACCAACGTGACGCTGCAGCGCCGCGGCAGAACGGCGACCGTCGCCTACAATACGCTGTTGAAAAACCCGGCGGAGAATATCTATGTCGCGCCGGATGATACGATCTCGGTCGATCATGAGCGCCGTACGTTCCTGGCGCTCGGCGCCGCCGGCGTCAGCGGCCGGTTCGATTTCGAAGAGTCGGATCTGACGCTCGGGGAGGCCATCGCCAAGGCGGGCGGCCTGCGCGACGATCGTGCGGATCCGGCCCAGGTCCTGCTCTATCGCCCCGTCCCCAAGAAGACGCTTGCAGCGATGCATGTAGATACAACGCGGTTTGCGGGCGATACGGTTCCGGTGATTATCCGCGCCAATCTTCGTGATCCGGCAACCCTGTTTGCCGCCCAGCAATTCAAGATGGAAGACAAGGATATTATCTATATTTCCAATTCGGACTCTGTCGAATTGGTCAAGTTCCTTGACATCGTAAACTCGGTATCGTCCACTGTCGCCGGAGTAACGGACGACGCCAACGATACCCGTAACGCGATACAGGATCTTGGAAATTGATTGAGATGGCCGGCGTTGATCACAGATGATCAACGCCGGCAGCCTTATGATGATAGCGGATTTGATTAAGGAAATCGTGGTTATGGCAAGGTCGGAAGTTTATCGTAAGCTTGCATATAGCGGAATTGCCGTCGCGATGTTTGCCGGCATGAATTCGAGCGCCCTTGCGGCAGCTTGCCTTGGTCCCGCAAACTTAACTTCCGTCGATGTAAGCGGATTTACGGCCAATCCCGCCGTTCTGCTTGATATGTCCGATGCGTTGGTTCTGTCGTCGCGTGTTCGTGCGCTGGTCGGTAGCAGCAACGATGCACTGGCGCCGGTGATCGAGCAGGCCCGGAAAGCGAATGCAGCACAGATGACGGCGATCGGTGCCGGCCTTGGGCGAGCGGCAAACAGCTGTCAGGTGTCGGATCCGCAATTCAAGCTGGCGATCGAGAAGGCAGTTGCTGAAGCTGCCAGCGCCGATCTGAATCTGGCGCCGCTACTTGCGGCCTTTGCGAAGGTGCTGGCCGAAGGCGGGACCGCGGCTCTCGGCCCCAGCGCAAGCGCTGCTGCCGCAGCAACCGGCATCGGCAATGACGGTCAGGTTGGACAAACCGGCCCGGGATCAGACGATGGCACGCCTTTTGACGGCGCCGCGACAACTGCCGGTACGCTGGTCGTTTCGAACGCCAGCTCCGACTCCGACTCGTCTTCGAGCACGACTACGTTTGTCAGCACGAATGGGGGAGGCCAGTCGTCGACTGACACCACGGAGTCGACGAGCCAGAGTGTCCCGGTCACACAATAGCTGGAATTGCCTGTAGATCTTAGCGCTTGACGCCTTTGTTGGAGATCGAAATTGCTGTCGCCAGATAAACTTACGCCGCGTATCGACGCCTCCCGCGATACAGGAAACGAAGCTGATTTCATCGATTTCGACAAGCTGATCGCAATCGTTCGCCGGCAATGGCGGATCGTAGCGGTGTGCGCTTTCGCCTTTGCCATTCTTGGTGTCGTCTATGTCCTGACTGCGGTACCGGTCTACACGGCTGAGACCAAAGTGCTGATCGACCGCAGCGACAATCAGATGATTAACCAACTGGCGGCTTTCGGCCAGCTAGACGATGACGAAGGCACGGTCCTCAGCCAAGTCGAGCTGCTGAAGTCCGACACGATCGCTTATGCGGTCGTCGACAAGCTGAAACTTGTCGATGATCCGGTGTTTACGGCACAGAAGAACTCGCTCTTTTCTGTCGCAACGCTGAAATCCCTGGTCAACTTTCGCTCCTGGTTTGCCGACGACGGGGCCGCTGCTCCCGATGCGGAAATGAAGCGGCGATGGGCTGCGGAAACCGTCGCCGGAAATATCGATGTCGAGCGTGTCGGCAAATCCTACGTCCTCGACGTCAGCTATACCTCGCAGTCGCCGGATATGGCGCGAGAAATCGCCGCCGCCATCGCTGATGTTTATCTGGTTGATAAGCTCAATTCGAAATATGAAGCGACACGCCGGGCCGGTGAGTGGCTACAGGAGCGTATCGAAGAACTCCGGCAGCAGGCGCTGGACACCGACCTCGCAGTGCAGAAATTCCGGAGCGAGCATGGACTTGTCGAGGCAGGATCGGGCACCTTGCTCAGCGAGCAGCAGCTTTCTGAGCTGAACAGCCAGTTGATCAAGGCTCAGGCCGAAACGGCGCAGGCTGAGGCGAAATATACCCGCATCAAGTCGATCATCGAAGCCAAGCAGACCGATGCGATCGTGACCGATGTACTCGACAGCTCGATTTCAAACGACCTTCGTAAGAAATATCTGGAAGCTTCGAAGCTCGAGGCCGAGATCGAGGCGCGGCTTGGTCCCGACCACGTTCAGGCAGTCCGGCTCCGTGCTGAGATGGCCGAATACGAACGGCTCATGTTCGACGAGCTGAATCGCATCGCCGAGAGCTATCAGAGCGAACTCACGGTTGCGCAATCCCGCGAAAAATCGCTGCGCGACAGCGTTGACAAGGCAACGGGTGTGGCCGCAACGGCGGGCGAGACGCAGGTACAGCTCCGCGAACTCGAGCGGACGCGGGATACTTATAAGAACCTCTATCAGAGCTTCCTGGCGCGCTATCAGGAAGCGATCCAGCAACAGAGCTTCCCGATTACCGCCGCACGTATCATCACGACTGCGGAGACGCCGACGAAGCCGAGCGCGCCGAAAAGAAGCCTCGTCATCGCTTTTGCGATGTTCCTAGGATGCGCGTTCGGTAGCGGCATTGGAGCTTTCCGTGAATTCCGCGACCGCTTCTTCCGCACCGGTGACGATGTCAAGGATATGCTCGACGTCGAATCTCTTGGCGTCATGCCGCTGATTGAAAACAACGTCGATGATCCGACGCTCGTCGATCCGGGCAACCCGCGAAGCATCGCCAGGGGCGGCAAGACCACGACCTATGTCGAGGAGCATCCGCTGTCGGCATTCGCCGAGACGCTTCGAAGCGCGAAGATCGCTATCGACATCAGTGCGTCCGATCAGCGCTGCAAGGTCATTGGTGTGGTGTCGAGCTTGCCTGGCGAAGGCAAGTCGACCACGGCCATCAATTTTGCCAAGCTTTTGGCCATGCAGGGCGCACGTTGCCTGCTCATCGACGGCGATATGCGAAATCCAGGCGCGACGCGGGCTATCGGCCGCCACGCGGAAGCCGGCTTGCTTGAAGCGATCGTGGACAACCGTCCGCTGAAGGATCTCATTCTCCTCGATCCCAAGACAAAACTCGCATTCCTGCCGACCGTGGCACGATATCGCGTTCCGCATTCTTCGGAGCTGCTCGCATCGCGCGGCATGGATCAGCTGCTTGAATTTGCGCGTCAAAGCTTCGACTACATTGTCGTAGACTTGCCTCCTCTGGCTCCAGTGGTGGACGCACGCGCCATCAACCCGAAGCTCGATGCGGTCGTGTTCGTGATCGAGTGGGGCAAGACGTCACGGAAAGTGGTCCAGTCGACCCTGTTGTCCGAGCCGGATCTCTACGCGAAATGCGTTGGCGCCATATTGACCAAGGTCGATCCCGCGCAAATGAAGCTCTACCGGACGTTCGGCTCCAGCGAATATTACTATAAGCGTTATTCGCGATATTATACCGAAAGCTGATGCTTGGTGGTCAGTTCGCTTCTGCGACACGGATGGTTTTCCTTATCGTCACCGCAGTCTTTGCTGCGGTGGCCGGTCGGGAACTGTATGCTTCGATAAGAACGGCCAGCATCTCAATCGTCGCGGAGAAGATCGAGCGCGGCGAAACTGTCGCGAACGATGTCGCAGCCAGATATGCGGCGCGCACCATCGAGGTGGTCGACGGGCACTATTGCCGATCCGACATTGTCGCCGCCGGCGTCACGCTCGTTCTGACGCAGCTTGATCGACAGAACGTCAATGTCAATTACGACGCCTGGGCCGCTGCAGCCTCGAATGCGCGCCAATATTTGCGATATGCCCTGTCGTGCATGCCGACGAACAGCAACTTTTGGCTTCGACTTGCGGCCGTGCAGTCGAAAATCGCTGAGGAGCCGGTCGCGATTGCGGAAATGATGAAGCGTTCGGTTGTGCTCGCGCCCCACGACCAAGGAATGATTTTGACACGGTTTTATTTCTGGAACGACTTCACCAGCGTAACGCTTTCCGCGGCAAAGAGTGCGCTTAATAGCGATCTCACCACAATGCTGAAACTTGGCGATCGCTGTATGGTCAATTCCACGATAAAAAAGGTCAGTCCGCAGCTCCGCCCGGTCTTCGATCGAACCTGGGCGAGTGTCGGAGAGGGAGCGACAGCGCGGTTTCGACAGCGCTGCAGCCGGCAGACAGCGAAGCTTTAAAGCCTTTACGTCCTTCCGCTCGCCGCAACATTCGCGATCTTCTATCGACCGAAGCCGCGTCTATAGATGGCAACGCCCGCTGCTTGTGCTGCGGGCGTAGCTTGTTGATCGGGTTATCGATGGTCCGGCCAATGGTCAGACACCGACACCGGAAACGATCTCGGTG
This sequence comes from Rhizobium lentis, assembly GCF_017352135.1. Lineage (NCBI taxonomy): Bacteria > Pseudomonadati > Pseudomonadota > Alphaproteobacteria > Hyphomicrobiales > Rhizobiaceae > Rhizobium > Rhizobium lentis. The sequence continues at coordinate 783,501 of NZ_CP071454.1, read as the reverse complement.
CCCGTAATGTTGAGCGTCAGAATGCCGACGTCGGTGTGGCCCGAACCATCGGAGATCTTGTAGTACTGGATGGTTTCCGTGACATGATCGCCCGGGGCGATATCCTGCGTCAGTTCATAGGTGAACTGGCCGTCCGCCTTGACATGGAAGGTGCCGTAAGTGCCATCGATGTCGGTGGTGGCGCCGGGATTCCCGTTTACGTTCGTGCCGGCGAATTGACGGAGGAAGAGCTGGCCGGTGTCGCTGGGAATGTCGTTGTCCAGAGCGTTGCCGCCGATAGCGTCACCTTCGTTGAAGCTGTAATGGTCGTCAACTGCGACCGGCTTGACCTGGGTTACACCCTGAATGTTCAGTGTGAATACGCCAACGTCTGTGTGACCGGCGCCGTCGGAGATCTTGTAGGAAACTCTCTCCTGAAGCAACTCGCCGCTGGTGAAGCCGATCTTGGCGGCGTCGCTCAGCACGTAGGTGTAGCTGCCGTCGGCCTTGACATAGAAGGTGCCATAGTCGCCCTGGATTTCAGTTACCTGGCCGGGCTGCTTGGCGCCGACGCTCTGTTGATCGAAGAACCGCAGGAACAGGTTGCCGTCGGAGGTGTCGTTGCTGAGCAGATTTCCGGAGATAGCGTCCGTTTCCAGAAATGTTGCAGTATCGTCGGTTGCGTGAATAGCCATTAACGTCTCTCCTTGAGATTGATCTTCGCCGGTCATTTTTGAACTTCAGCGAGCGGCTTGATTAAGGGTGCCTTAATACATGGAGTCAAGCGCCTAGTTAACAAGAGATTTATATGTTCGGTGTATTTTGTGATATTGGCACACGCGTAATGGGCATAACGTGATGAAAGTTCTGGGTATTATTGCTTTAACAATAAGTGAATGCTCGGACTGGCTGTTCTCATCTAACGCTTCTTCTGGCTGAAAGAATATTTCTTCCGAAGCAATGAAAGAGAATACAGGAGTCTTCGGCTACTTCAGGTTAAAAAAGTAGTGTAATCACTTTGAGTTATCGTTGTGATCTACAAACATCTAGGGTGGTCTCGAAGTCGGAGCCGCGCATTGGCAAAAACAATGCCTGCCATTTTACTGTAATGTAGCTTTATCAGGTAACATTGGGCGCCGGCGCGGATCGTGCTGAATCATATGTACGGCTTGAGAATAATGGTCCGGAATCGGCGTAATCTTGGTAAACAATTTAGTCGCGGGCGCATTGCAACCTTGTTGCGGCGCAATATGCTGCAGAAATCAAGATGTTTAAGCGTTGAACGGAGAATTATAGCACGATATGACGCATTTTAGTGTTCCATTTTAGCAGGCAGAGAGAGGTCGCCGGCTAGAAGATTTTCCATTACCTTTGGGAGATCGCGGCATGACCGTCTATTACGTGAATTCAGCAACAGGATCCAACTACAATAACGGAACCAGCGAGAGTTCAGCCTTTGCGACATTATCTGCTGTGGAATCCTTGAGACTAAACCCGGGCGACAGCGTGCTGCTTGCTGCCGGAAGTGTGTTTAACGAACAATTCGACTTGAAATATTCGGGCAGCGTCAGCGCTCCGATCACCATCGGCAGCTATGGCATCGGCGATGCGCCGGTCATTCACAGCAGCAACAACGGGATCCACGGTTCCAAGGCTTCGAATATCGTCATCGAAAATATCAAGATCGCCGATACTGGCGCCAACGCGATCTATGCCGGGAGTGTATCGAACTGGATCGTCCGCAACATCGAGGTGTCGAATACCGGTTTGGCCGGGAAGCCCGGCTCGCTCAACTTCCAAAGCAGCCAGAACATCACGATCGAGAACAGTACCCTGACCGGTGTGCATGCCGATGGCATTTGGATGGATAAGGTTAAGGGCATCGTTCTCGTCAATAATACCATTACCAACAGTCAGGGGAGCGTGGCTGACGCCATCCAGCTCAACAACAGCAGCAATATCCTGATCAAGGACAACCATCTTGAGCAGACGGAAACCAACAGCGCCAAGGGTGTTCTGGTGTTGATCCGGGCTCAAGATGCCGTGGTCGAGGGCAATACGCTTATCGGCGGCGGCTTCGGGCTGAGTGCCCAGGCAGGCACGAACATCGCCATCCATGACAATGACATCTCAGGATATGGCGGCTATAGCTGGTCCTACGGCATCGGTCTCGGCGACTCGGGCGATGCGAAAAACTATGATATCAGCGGAAATTACCTGCATGACGGCGTATACGGCGTCTTGGTCAGCGCCGTCGGCAATCCCGGTTATGTCCGCGAGAATATTCTCGTCCACGACAATGTCTTCGACGACCTGTCCTCATCGGCACTGAAGGTCGACAGGTCCGCATCAGGCTCTTTCTATGACAATATCATAGACAGTTCGGTGTCGACGCTGACGATGCCCGCCGCAATCGCCATCCAGAACACGTTCAAGATCGGCGAAAACAAGACGCTCGAGCAAGCCCAGGCCGAGCTCGACAGCGCCGCCGGCAGCACGAGCGACGTTACGCTAGCGAGCAACGAACCGCCACCCGCCACCGCCGTCGGCGAGCATGTAGATGCGCCGCAGATCAACGGCCCTGCGCCCACGGCAGTAACGCCTGCTGCGACCGTGTCTGCCGCCGTCGTTCCCAAGATCGTGGCTGTCCATGACAGCTTGAAGATTTCGGGCGATATCGGCAGCGCCTATCATGGAAATCTTCTTGAAAACGACAATGCGAGCAACGGCACGGTGCTGCTCCGCCGCTTCGGTGACAGCGCCGTGGATAAGCATGGCCTAACGCTGACCGGGAAATACGGCGTGATCCACGTGGAAAGCGATGGCGATTACAGCTACACGGTCGATGCGGCCAAACTCGCCGGGCTCAGCGGTAAGGTCAGCGAATTCTTCCAATACAAAATCTCCGATGGCGCTTCCCATATTGATACCGACAGCCTGAGTGTCTCCATTAACGTCGACGCATTCCACAGCAGCCACGCCTCGCAAGTGCTGGCTTGAAATTGAACCGGATCTGAAGCATTTCCGCGAGCCGCGGAAGTGCTCCGATTCCAGAGGTCCGCCAAGGCCGTCGATACCGTGAGGCTGAAATCACACGCTTACCGATGAAAAATGTTCCGCCGATCCCTGAAACGTGAACTATAGATTGTATTTATAGTTAATACCACAGTAAACGGCCGATCTAAGCCTGCCACACGTTCGCCGTTTTGCGCCGTTATTGGGCGAGTTGCGATTTTCACTTGCTTCGGCCGGTATAATTATCGTAGCGTTAAAGTTAGGGCCCCTGAAATTGTTCGTGATAAATTTGTATTTTCGGTCACTTTTCAGTGGGATTCATGGGCTAAGTTATGGGCTTGCAAGCGGGGGTCGGCACAAGTGCCGGAGATCCGAAGGCAGTCACGCCAATAATCGGGCTTGATGGGCCCGCAACTGCAGTGTGTATCCGCGTATTTGCTGGGTGCGCGATGCGGTAAAAGAGGGATTGTTACGTGTTTCAGAGTTCAACAGCTGACGTCAATGAACCGTCCAAGGCCTTGCGGAAATGCAAAGGGGGGCTGATCTTCATTGGCATAGCAAGCGCGCTCGTCAATATCCTTTATCTCACAAGTTCATTCTTTATGCTTGAGGTATATGATCGAGTTATTCCAAGCAAAAGCATACCGACGCTGGCCGCCTTGGCAATACTTGCTTTAATTCTTTACGCTTTTCAGGGGGCGTTCGAAGTTCTCAGGAGCAGAATGCTCGTTCGCGTTGCCGGTGCGCTTGACGAGATGATGAACGGGCGGGTTTTTCGGGCGCTCGTCAAAGCGCCGCTGAAGGTCAAGATTGGTGGCGACGGGCTTCAGCCCCTGCGTGATTTCGACCAGATAAGAACCTTCCTGTCCGGCATGGGCCCGACCGCGATGTTCGATCTGCCCTGGCTTCCCTTTTATATCGTGATCTGTTTCCTGTTCCACCCGGCGATCGGATACATCGCGATCGGCGGAGCGTTGGTTCTCGCCATCCTGACGTTTCTGACCAACCAGGGCACGCGTACGCTGTCCAAACGGCAGTCGGAAGCCGCCAACATGCGCAACGCCTTTGCGCAGAGCTCGATCCGCAACTCCGAGGTTATCCATGCCATGGGCATGGCAGGCACCATGGCTGAAACCTGGGACCGCAAGAATGCGGAATACCGGAACATTACCCGGCAGGCATCGGATGTCGGCAACGGATATGCGACCCTTTCGAAGATTTTCCGTATTGCCCTGCAATCGGGAACGCTGGCGACAGGGGCAATCCTCGTCATTCAAGGACAGGCCTCTTCGGGTATTATCATCGCGGGTTCCATCCTGACGTCCCGCGCCTTGGCGCCCGTGGAAGCGGCGATCGGAAACTGGCGCGGCTTCGTTTCCGCCCAGCAGAGCTGGGCGCGGCTTTCCAATCTCCTGAAAACAATTCCGGAGATTCCGGCCCCGCTCGCGCTTGCCGCCCCTTCCAAGCAGGTCACGGTCGAAGGCGTCGCCAGCGGGCCGCCGGCCGGCCAGCGGCTGGTCATTTCCGATATCAGCTTCGGGCTGCGAGCCGGGAGCGCGCTCGGAGTCATCGGCTACAGCGCCTCGGGCAAGTCGTCCTTGGCGCGGGCGATGATGGGCATTTGGCCGACGGTCAGAGGATCCATTCGCTTGGATGGCGCTGCGCTCGACCAGTGGGACGGCGACGCGCTTGGCCGGCATATAGGTTATCTCCCGCAGGATGTTGAGCTCTTCTCAGGGACCGTCGCACAGAATATCTGCCGCTTCGCCAAAGAGATGTCGCCGGAGGCGGTGGTTGCCGCGGCGAGGGCAGCGCGCGTGCACGATCTCATTCTGCGTTTACCGAACGGTTATGAGACCGAAATCGGCGAAGGCGGTGCTGCGCTTTCGGCTGGCCAGAGACAGCGAATCGCGCTTGCGCGAGCGCTTTACGGCGAACCATTCCTCGTCGTGCTCGATGAGCCGAATTCCAATCTCGATGAGGAAGGCGAACGGGCGCTGAGTGCTGCGATTATGAGCGTGCGTGCACGTGGCGGCATCGTCGTCGTCATTGCTCATCGCTCCGGCGTTCTGGCAGTCTGTGACTTCGTGCTGATGATGCAGGACGGCAGAATGATCGCATTCGGCCCCAAGGAAGAAGTTATGGCACGGGTCAGCCGACCGGAAGCGGCGCGCGCTCCGATTGCCGAGCGCGTGGCTCAGCTCAAAGTCGTGGTCGACGGCATCAATGCGGCCGAATAGGCCGGAAGGAAGATTGTGAATAAGGTTATCAGTGAATCGAAACGGTCCCTCAACCGACATGTCGCCCTTGTCGGCGCGCTGTCCATTGCGCTGGTTTGCGGCATCGGCGGATGGGCGGCGACGACGGAGCTTTCCAGCGCCGTCATTGGCGAAGGCGTCGTTGTTGTGGACGGCGACGTCAAGAAGATCCAGCATCTGACGGGAGGTATCGTCTCGGAACTTCTGGTCTCCGAAAACCAGCATGTTTCGGCCGGACAGGTTTTGATACGGCTTGATGGAACGGCGACAAGAGCACAGCTGTCGATTGTCGAGAGCACGCTTGCTCAGCTTTATGCGCGCCGCGCCCGCCTGAAGGCGGAGCGGATCGGCGCCGCGTCGTTCGAAGTCGAAGAAAACCTCAGCGATCTGACATCCAGCACCGCGGCGCAGCAGCTGCTCGACGGCGAGCGGAAGTTATTCGACAGCCGCAGGTCAGCGCTGGTCGGAATGAAGAGTCAGCTGGCGTCGCGCAAGGACCAGCTGGGCGAGCAGATCAAAGGCTTGGTCGTTCAGATCAACGCCACCGGCGACTCCCTCGGCTTGATAGAACAGGAGCTCGAAGCCGTCGATGTTCTCTACAAGAAGGGTCTTGTTACACTTCAGCGTTTGAATACGCTCAAGCGCGCCCGCGCCGATCTCCAAGGTAACAGCGGTCAGGAAATCGCTGCAAAGGCGGAGGCTGAGGGCAAGGCGATAGAAATCGACCGACAGTCGATTCAGCTGGATGAGGATCGTCGTTCGGAGATCGCAAAGGACCTGACCGATGTCGAAGCTCAGATCGCCGAAAATGAGGAGCGCCGCGGCACTGCGCTCGATCAACTCCGCCGTCTCGACATTACCGCGCCGCTCAGCGGCCGCGTTCACGAATTGTCGGTGCACACGGTCAATGGCGTTATCGAAGCCGGTCAGACGCTGGGGCTCGTCGTCCCCGAAAACGACGACCTTACCGTCGAAGCGAAGGTCGCCACGCGCGATATCGACCAGGTCCATGTCGGCCAATCCGTCGATGTGCGTTTTAGCGCCTTTGATCAGCGCACGACGCCCGACGTGCAGGCGGTGATCACCTCCATCGCGCCTGACATCGTCAAGGATGAGCGCACTGGGATCAGCTACTATCCGCTGCGCGTCAAGCCGGAGGCTCAGAGTATCGCAAAACTGAAATCGATAAAGCTCTATCCCGGCATGCCGGCCGAGGTCTTTATCAAGATCGGCGATAGGACCGTTATCTCTTACCTGACGAAGCCGCTGACCGATCAGATGCAGCACGTATTTCGTGAGGAATGATGGCGGCCTTCCGCGCTGTTGGCGGCGCATGTCGCAACAAGCGCAAGGCTCACTTTGCGCACTGAAACAGGCGTGAGACCAGATCTTCATGATTGTCTCAAGCCTGATTCAGGTTGGCTCCGCGAAAGCCTCACGAGCCGTTCCAAAAAGGATGTGCTGCCGGGTGACGAATGGCTCCCGCCGAGATATGGTCGCTTCATGATGTGTTTACAGTTTTGGCGAGCCGTGCCGACTGAGAGCCGTTTGGCATGGGGTCCGGTTCTGTTTTTGGCCGGCCTCTTAATGGTTTCAATGACCGGGAAGAGTAATGCCGAGAACCTTGCGCCCGTGAAAATAGTGGCTTTCGGAACATCCCTGACGGCACGCGGGGGATGGCAGCCCCGTCTTCAGACAAGGCTTGCGGCCTGCCTGCAGAGACCCGTAAGCGTCGAGAATGTCGCAAAGAGCGGTGAGACGTCGACATGGGCTTTGACCCAGCTGGATCGCGTCATTGCCGAGCAGCCGGATATCGTTCTGATCGAGCTTTACGCCAATGACGCGACGTTGCACCGGTTCGTGTCGCTGGCGCAAAGTCGAAAGAATATGGGCGTCATTCTCGATCGGCTTCATCAACGCCTGCCGCGGGCGCGGATCATCCTCATGGCAATGAATCCGTTTTCGGGACTGCGGGGGCTGATCCGGCCCTTCGTCGATAGTTATATCTCGGCTCATCAGGCGGAGGCACAAAAACGTGGCCTGGAGTTTGTCGATTACCGGCCCGGCTGGGAGCGCCTGAGTTCGGACGAGCTGGCCGCCGCAATTCCCGACGGCGCGCATCCGCGGCCCGAAAGTGCCTCGAAAGTCATCGTGCCCGAACTCGTCGGACACATTGCCGGCCGCGATTGCAAGGACTGAATCTCCCTGGTCTCGGAGGCGTCTGTGCCGGTTTGCCGGTTCAGCCTGCCGCGAGATAACCCTTCAAATAATTGACCAGCGACGTCCGGCCGATATCGGACGGGTCTTCATGGGAGGGACTGTCCAGGTCCTGGAGGAGATAATCCCTGAGTTCGTCATCGCTCTGCGCGACATAAATGCCTGGCCGGCCGACGAGCTGGCTGACGGTGGCAAGCTGGTGATCGTTTCGGTGCTCCCCAAGGGCTGCCTTCCGGGGCACGAGGATGATCGGCTTGCCGAAACGTTTCGCCGTCAGCACGGTGCCGATTCCAGCGTGTGAGACGATGACACTCGCATCGCGGAAGACCCTATCGAAGTCCGCAGGTTCGATATTCTTGATCCATTTCATGTTCTGTGGGGTGTAGGTGCCTTTGCCAATCTGCGCCAGCACCGGTCTCGTCAGGTCCTTGGCGAAGGTGTCGACGGCCTTGACGAGGCGATCAAACGGCAGCTGCGTTCCGACGGTAACAAGGATCAAAGGACAGCTCCTGCGTAATGGGGGCCATCCGGCCGCGAAAGATGTTGCCATTGCGTGAGCCAGAGCGTCGCAATATGGCCGGCCAGTTTTCCCGATAAGGACAGTTTCTCGACATTGGCCACACTATCGATCCAGATCGTGCGCTTGCCCATGAGCCTGCCGGCCAACAGGCAGAACAAACCCGGAGCGGCTCCCGTCGACAGAATGACGTCGGGCTTCAGCTTGAAGACAATGTAGAATGCGCTGAAAAAACACTTGATCGACATAACGATCGAGTCGCGGCTGCAGTCGGGCAAAACCACGCCATTGCTGATCTCGTACTTTTTAAGGAGACCGGGAATCGTGGTGGCGAAAACAACCTCGCTGCCCTCGAAGGCGGCGCGCATTGCCATCATCTGTTCCCAGTGGCCCCCTCCAGATGAGGCGGCCAGAATTTTCCGTGGTTTCCCGTCAGTCATCTCAGTCCATCCCTCGCACTATTTACGATCTGCGCTGCTATGGTCTCGCAGCATATTTAGACATCAGCCCGTTGCGATTTGTTCACATTTTGCGAGCCATGCGTTGGAGAGCGTGATTTTCTATTGCAATGCATCATTTTTGAATGCAATGCAATGTGGCCCGTTTGGCATTGGCTTCGCGAATAGCAATGTATCGCTTTGGATCGCCTCGAAAGGACAATCGGATGCACAACAATCCCGTACGCGCTTACCGACCAGATATCGATGGTCTTCGTTCGGTTGCCGTCATTTCCGTTGTGCTGTTTCATGCAGGTCTGGGGTCATTTTCGGGCGGATTCGTTGGTGTCGATATTTTCTTCGTCATCTCCGGTTATCTCATTACAGGACATATTTATGGCGACATTCTAAAATCTGAATTCAAATTCACAAGATTCTACGCCCGACGGGCGCGGCGCATATTGCCGGCATTGTTTTTCGTGCTGGTTGTTTCGTTTCTGTTCGGTTTTTTCCTGCTATCGCCTGGCGAATTCAGGAAGTTTTCGCAGAGTGCCGTTGCCGCCATGTTTGGCTTTTCCAACGTCTATTATTGGCTTTCCAGCAATTATTTCTCGCCGGCCTCCGATCAGCTACCGATGCTGATGACCTGGAGTCTCGGCGTCGAGGAACAGTTCTATATGGTCTTCCCCTGGATCATTTTGTTCCTGAACCGCTACTTCAAGCGGGCCATTCTTCCCGCGATCGCAACGCTTGTCGTACTCTCCTTCATCTTTTCCGTCGCAGCGTTGAAGATCAATCCGGCTTTCACCTTCTACCTGCTTCCGACCCGCGCATGGGAACTGGGGATTGGCGGCATTCTCGCGGTCATGGAGACAAAGAGTTTGCGCCTCGATCGAGGGGGAAGCGCGGTCGTCAACGCCATTGCCTTGATCGGCGCGGCTTTAATCGTCGTGCCGATCTGCGTCTACACCGAATCCACGCCTTTCCCCGGGGCTTCGGCGCTTTTGCCGGTTCTCGGGTCGGCGCTGCTGATTGCGACCCCGGGCTCGATAGTGGCTTTTGCGCTCGGTTCGCGGCCGTTCGTTTTTGTCGGACTTGTCTCATATTCCTGGTATCTATGGCATTGGCCGCTTTTAAGTTTCGCCAGCGTCGCCTCCGTCTGGCCATTGCAGCAGTCGATGGCTTTGCTCATCGTTGCGATCTCTTTTGTCCTGGCAGTTCTGACGTATTATCTCGTGGAGAAGCCATTTCGGCGCCCGGGTGTTTCCGATGGCCGCACGCTTTGGCGCTATGCAACGGCCCTTGCAGTTTTTGCGCTTCCTTTCGCGCTGACCGCGCTCCTGGCCGGCATTCCGCAGAGATTTGGTCCGCAGGTCGTCAAGATTGAAGAGATCGCAGGCGATCGCGAAGCGTGCCTCGTATCCTATGGAGCAACCTCCCCAGCGACCGGTGGCGACTGCCAAGTTTCAGGCAAAGCGGAGCCTGCGATAGCCTTGATTGGCGACAGCCATGCAGCCGCACTTGCGCCCGGATTGCGAGCCGTCGCGCAAGAACGGGGCTACCAGCTTTACGTCTTCACCAAGACGTCCTGCCCGCCGCTGACAGACGCCACGCGCTATATGCCCAACCATCCGCGCCATGATGCAGAATGCTCGACGTATAATGCCAAGGTGATGGATTTGCTGCGTGAAAACGACGCGATCAAGAAAGTTATCCTGGCTGGTTACTGGTCTGCTCCGATGCGTGAAGCAGATGCCGGCTCGCGCTATGTTCGTCCGGGCGCCAATGGCGCAGAGCAGGCCGAAAACCAAAATGGGCCGACTTTGGAATCGGCGCTCGCATCGCAGGTCGCGCAGTTGCGGGCACTCGATAAGGATGTCGTCCTTCTGCAAGACGTTCCCTTATTCAACTTCAACCCTGTTCGTGCCGTGCTCCAGCGTGCGATCCCCTTCAGGTCGACGTTTGGAGGGTGGCTCGATGGTGATCGTGATTTGACGCCGTACGATGCCCCGATGAAGGCTGTCGCGAATTTCAAGGATCCGGTCAGAGATATCGTCACGCGCGTTGCAGAGAAATCACCGCCCGGCGTGGTCCTGGTCGATCCGTTCAACGCCCTTTGCCCGCAAGCTCGGTGTAGTTTTTCCACCGTCGATGGCGCGCCATTGTTCATAGACAACCAGCATCTATCGACTGTCGGCTCGGAAGTTGCCGCCAGGGCGGTCCTTCCGGCGGACGATGAGAAGATGAGGACGACGTCCTTTTCCGACAAACAGTCTCAACTGACCGGTAAGACAATTGATACGCCGGTGCGTTGAACGGAATGGTGCAGCGCAAACGGAGTCTGCACGCGTCCATTTCGTCTCGCTGCGTTCCTCCTGAGCAACTTGTGTGAAAGCTGCCCTGCTGACTTCGCTATGGCTCTCCAGGCGAATGCACCCCAAGTGCCGAGGAAAGCTGCTGTTCATCCAGGGCCTGCGAATTACCGACGCCCTGGATCTCTGTAGAAAACAGCCAACTTTCGGAGTGTGCTAAGCTGCAACAATCTTAGCTCTGAGCCTGATCGATTTGAGGTAATGCCCAAGGGGCTTTTCAATGGACATGTAAATCAGAGCACCGCCACCGGCAGCTATCGCCACATCCATCGGGCCAAAACCAGAGATACCGAAAATTTATTCCTGAAAGTCTGGTCAGATCACTGAACAGTGTTCCACTCAAAGTGAAGAACAGCTGCTGAAATATGTAGATCGAGAACGACGCAGCGCCTAAAAATTTCAGCCACGTTATGTTTGGTACCCAGCCAAGCCTCTCGCTCGTCAGCGCCGCAACGACGACCACAACCGCCAGGCCACCCCATGCAGTAAGCATCCGGTGATTGCCGCACCTGGCGCTGATGGTGTGTAGGTTCAGCGGTCTGACTGAAGTGCCGCGACGGCTCTTGCCGCCTTATCACAGCGCTCTGTAAGTTCTGGGTATGAGAGCCCCATGTGCTCGGTCGCGATCTTGAAGAGATACTGGGCGATGGCATCAACTGAGGCGGTTTGGTTGGCCAGCATGCCAAAGACGGTATCGGCATAGGCATCATATTCGTCTTGCGCTTCAGGAATGTCCGACACCCCGATGGGGTCCCACTCGGTGAGCAATATTTTCCGAATGATAGCTCGGTTGGCTTTGCGATCCATCGTTGATCCTATGCCGCAACGGCTGCTGTTTGCGTCGGTTTCCAGTTCCACGGCAGCAATTGCTCCAGCCTGCTGATCGGCGTGTCGGCAATGTTGGCGAGAACGTCGGCGAGCCAAGCCTGTGGGTCGATGTCATTAAGCTTGGCGGTCATGATCAGCGTGGCCATGAAGGCGGCACGATCAGCACCACGATCCGATCCGGCGAAGAGCCATGACTTTCTTCCGAGAGCAAAGCCTCTGAGCGCGCGTTCGGCGGCATTATTCGTCAGGCAAATCCGGCCGTCTTCGAGGAAGGCCGTGAAGCCGTTCCAGCGCTTCAACATGTAGTCGATCGGCTCAGAGACAGGAGAACTGCGCGACAGCTTTGCCCGCTCGGTTTGGAGCCAGTCATGCAGTTCTTCGACGAGCGGCTGGCTGCCTTTGCGGCGGCGCTCCTGGCGCTGCTCGGGGCTAAGACCGTTGATCTCCCGTTCGATATCGAACAGGGCATCGATCCGTTTGACGGCCTCCAATGCCATTGGTGAGATCGGTGCGGCTTTGCTGCCACGTTTGGCGTTCGTGGCAATGTCGGCCAGCACGAAGAACTTGCGGCGCGAATGTGCCCAGCAGAGTGCTTGGCGCAGAGGCGCGGGATCGCGATCTGCTTTGAACAGCGGGTTATAGCCGCCATAGGCATCCGCCTGCAGAATGCCGGTGAAGGTCTTCAGATGTCGCTCTGGATGCTCCTGCCGCCGATCCCGAGAGGAATAGTAGAGGGCGGCGGGCGGTGACTGTCCGCCGAACGGCCGATCGTCCCGAACGTAGGTCCAGATGCGGCCGGTATCGGTCTTTCCCTTCGCCAGGATCGGCACAGTCGTGTCGTCGCCATGCAGCCGCTCGGCCGCTAGGACATGGGCCTCGATCAACGAATGGATGGGCTTCAGGGCTGCAGCACACGCGCCGACCTGATCGGCAAGCGTTGACACGCTGAGATCGATCCCCTCTCGGGCAAAGCGCTCGCTCTGGCGATTGAGCGGCTGATGCTGGGCGTACTTCTCGAACAGGATCATCGCCAGAAGGTTCGGGCCGGCAAAGCCGCGGGGTGTCACATGGAAGGGTGCTGGCGGCTGCGTAATCTTCTCGCACTCGCGGCAGGTGAACTTCTCCCGCACCGTCTGGATAACCTTCCACTGACGCGGGATGACCTCCAGGGTCTCGGTGATATCCTCGCCGAGCTTCGACAGCTTGGCCGATCCACAGCATGGGCAACTGGATGGGGCGGCAATAACGACGCGCTCGCGCGGCAGGTGTTCAGGAAAGGGCTTGCGTGACGGACGCTTGCGCTCGAAGGCCCTGACGGTCGAGCTTTTGGCAACCATCTCTGCCGCGAGTTCGTCTTCGCCGGCATCAGCTTCGAGTTCTTCGAGTTGCAGTTCCATCTGTTCGAGAAGCCGCGCCTTGCGCTCAGAGCGGCTGCCGTAAAGCTCTCGGCGGACCTTCTCGATCTCCAGCTTCAGCCGCGCGATCAGCGCCTCGGAATGTGACACGAGCGCTTTTGCGCTGGCAGCTTCCGCCTTGGCTGTCGCCGCTTCCACCTCGGCAGCAACACGCAGCGCTCGCTCTTCCGCCAGCAGTGCGAGCGCACTGGCAAGGTCATCTGGAAGCTGGTCGACAGGGCTGTTCACGGCCAGATGGAATCATATTCGTCCCCGCTATTCCAGTGTTTTTGCTCATCCAACCGAGGTTGGTCGCCAGGTCTTTTGCGGCATCCGCCAGTCGATACCTTCCAGCAAATAACCGAGCTGCCCAGGCGTAATCACGACCGTCCCATCGGCCGCCGACGGCCATATGAAGCGTCCACGTTCCAACTTCTTCGTGAACAGGCAGGCTCCCTGACCATCATGCCAGATGACCTTGATCAGGCCGCCGCCACGCCCGCGGAACACGAACAGGTGCCCACACATCGGATCGCGCTTCAGTGTCTCTTGCACCATCAGCGACAGACCGGGAAAGCCCTTGCGCATGTCCGTATGGCCGGTCGCCAGCCAGACCTTCACACCAGCAGGAACCGGGATCATCGCCGACCCAGCACACAATCGAGAATGCGGCCAAGTGCCTCCGTGTCGATGTCGCTGTCCACACGGACACGACGACCGCGGCCCAGATCAATCGTCACATCGCTGCGCTTCCGGCGGGGATGCGATGAGGCCGGCGCTTCTGAGGCAGCGGGCTGGGCTGCCGGCGCGGCCTCCGAAACGATCACGGGCACCAAGGTGCTCGACACCTGCGTCGACGGCTCCTCGATCCGGCAGAGTTCCTTGCGCCACCGAAAGAGTTGGCTCACGTGGATGCCGGCCGCACGGGCAATCTCGGAAAGAACCGCACCAGGCTCAAGGCAGGCTGCAACCAGTCGCTCTTTGTCCTCGCGAGACCAGCGCCGACGGCGCTCGACAGACGTGATCACTTCAATCGGATGCTTGGTCATAGGACTACTCCTAGTGTTTGCACTAGGACTTCCGATGTTCGCATCAACCTCGCAAGACGGCCCTCACCGTGGGATTACCCCATGCAAGCTGACCCAGAAAGAACGAGCACGCAAAGGCAGCGTTAAGCCGTAGGTTCTCCCTAGAACCGCGCCCGCAAAGAGCTCAAGGACATGCGGGTTGGTATAGGTTTTAAAAATCGCCCCCTGCAGCGGTGCGATCCGTCCCAACGTCACCAGCACAACGAAACACGCCGCCAGCGCCCAAAGACGGAGATATTGCGGGGCGACGAGAATTAGAGCGAACACCGCATAGAAATACATCTCATAATTCAGACCGCCGGCACACCAGCATTACCCTTTCGTGACGGCTGTTGCTTCCATCTTGGATTGTGTCTTTAGATATAGTTCGTCAATTAAATAAATAGATAAATTTTATCCGCCGCGCGTGTTCTTCGATGAATCACCGCTCTTCACTCTACTTAGCGGAAGCGAGACAACGAGGTAAGGCCAAAGAATGACTGGCGCCAGCATCATTCCCGCTTCCATCATTGATCCAACCACGATCAGAAGAATGATTGCAACTTCTTTGGAGTGTGTGGCGCGAAGCTCCGTAGAACGTTGAATCGTCACGAGACGGCCACCCAAACGCTGAAGAATAAAAGCTGTCCAGGCAATCATGCCCGGAATCCCGATGTTGAGGGCAAGTTCCAAATAGGTGTTATGAGTGGAGCGCGCATCGAAGGTTAACGCGACATATTGCTCCATAACTTCCGGCTGACGAAAGACAGCGAAACCGTAGCCCAGAAGCGGACGGTCATAAACCAGTGGCATCAGCTGTTCCCAAATATTGGTGCGACCCGAAAAGGTCAGGTCTTTTCCAAATGCGTCCGCAATCATTTGTGCAACGCCAAGATAGGCGAAGGATGCCGCCGCCCCAAAGAAAAGGCAGAAGAAGAAAACAATGAACGAGCGCGCCAGTGAGTTTCTCACGGTTTGCATCATACGCGAGCCGATCAGTGTGGCCACGCCGATAGCCACCATGACAACGGCCGTCGAGGATTTGGAGACAACGATGAGCAGGAGTGTACACAGCAACGCCGCCCAGCGCAGAAGCTGGCTATAGCGTAATGGCCCCCTCGGCATCCCCAATGATATCATGGTTATGAAACTGACGGCACAAAACTGACCGAGGCCGTTCTTGTGGTAGAACAGACCCTTTACCATGCCGGCATAGGATCCTCCCATCACACCAAATCTTGGAAGGGCAATAGTATACAGAATGTTCGCGAAGGCCGCGAACATGCCGAAAGTCGCCAGAAGCCGGAAGGTTTCAACGCTGCCGTATCGACACCTGTAGAGCAGCGGCGCTACGGTCAGGACGGCGACGGCGGCAATGCCGCGTATGGATGCGCCAAAGCTGATTGAAACCCCAAGGGAAATAGTTGAAATTATAATAACAGTGAGAACCAGAACCGGTATCCTTCGAAAATAGGAAAGGAAGCGATTTGGCTCCAGAACAAAATAAAGACCGATCAACGGAATGAGGCTGTACAGCATCAGTTTCTGCGCAATCGGATCAACAGATGCATCTTCATTGAAGTTTGAGGGATAGCCGTACCACATCCCGGTTGTTCGCAGCAGTGTTAGATAGAACATTCCGGTGAGGAGTACGCGGACGAGCGTTTCCTTTCTGATGCCGCGACGTGGCCGCGGCCGGGCGACTGGCCGCAGGCTGATGTCCTGATCCGAGAGATAAGAATGGCCGAGACTCATCCGAGGGTACTCCTGCAAACAGTATCAGACGGCGGCACCGGGCTTATATTCCTGGTATGCATGTCCGAGGATCCCGTTGACCATGCCGGCGCCGCGTAGCACATGGATCAGCGCCCGCATGCCCCAATAGGGTGAAACCAGGATCGCCGGCAGCATGGCCAGTCCGAGCATCACTCTGGTGGCGCCATAGGCCGCGCGATAGAGCCGGCGCTTGAGATTGCCGTGCAGGACCTCACTGACGGCGAAAGTGTTGCCGAGCCGGTATTGCCGCTGCAACACCCACTTCCAAGTCATGCGGCTGGCGGGAACGATATCATAGACGAGCGCCTTGTCAGCCCAGAAAACCTGCATACCACGTCGAATCGCCTGGTTGAAGAAGAGATAGTCAGTGCCGCCGGTGAAGCGCATTTTCTCTTCGAAGCGCAGATTCCATGAGCGGATGAGGGGATAATCGAACATGACATTGTTCGAAGCCGCATAGGAAATGCGCTGACCGTCCTTGTTCTTCTTGCGCTCGAAAACCCTTGCCTTGATGAAATATTCCGGCGGGTTCTCGGGATAGACCGGCTGGACCGGGCCGTAGACGCAATCGGCGCGGTTTTTTTCCCGGGTCTCCAGCATCGCATCGAGCCAGCCGTCGACCGGCCATTCGTCATCGTCGAGAAAGCAGAAGAGATCGGTGCCGGTGGGTGCTGAATCCAGCGCGCGATTGCGCGCAAAGGGTATGCCCTGGTTCGATTCTACGACATAGATCAGATCATAGGCGCCGGTCTGGCCAAAGCCCTCGACGGTGGCTCTAGCGCTTCCTGCGGCATCATTGTCGACGATCACCATCGTCAGATGATAGGGGCGAGCTGGATGCCTGGTCTGGCGTGTCATCACGTCAAGCAGCTTGGCGATCCCGTCCAGCCGTCGATAGGTCAGCACGCCAACGGCGATGTTCAAAGGTGACATGCCCCGCTGATCAGTTCCGACGGATGGATGCGGAAAGGTGTCTTGCTGGTTCATGACTGTCCTCTCCGCAGCATATTTCCCAAACGCTTGCGCGCAGCCATCAAGGCCACTTCGTTTATGGCATTATCGCCGAACGGGCCGCCGGCCACGGTGTTGCGCACTTCGCTCCTCAGTTTCAAGAGCGATGTCGTTTCGGCAATGCCGCCGGCCACAAGACTCTTGCCGAGCGCATGCAGCCCATCATAGCGGCGAGCCAGTTCCAATCCCGTCGCGATCATGATCCGCGGGCGCAGTGTTTTCGCCCTGCTCGTCCCCGTATACCGGTTCGAGGCATGAATGCGCTGAAAGGTCAGCGGCGTTTCGATGATGGCGCCGCGACCGAGATAGGCTGCTGCAAACTTGATGTAATTGTCGCTGAGGACGACATCTTTCGCGACAGACATCGGCAGGATCTGGGACAGCAGCGTGCGGCGGAAGCTCAACCCGGAGGTCGGCACCGGCAGGGAGGGAAAGCCTCCCCTGCGCAGGGTGTCCCGTTTGTCGAACAGCGTCACTTGCAGCGCCGCCGGAGGCTGATCGCCTTCATTGGTCGTCACCCGGTCGAAGCACCAGTCGATCTCGTTGCGGTCGTAAATCTCGGCGACGCGCTCGAGTTTGCCGGGCAGGAACGCGTCATCGGCATCGAGGAGAAAGAGGATATCGCCGCTCGCGGCCGCAAAACCGGCATTGAAGCTAGAGGCCTGGCCGCCGTTTTCCTTCAGTACGGATCGGATCGCATCGCCGTAGGAAGCAAGGATTTCCCTGGAATCATCCGTGGAGCCGTCGTCGACGACGATCACTTCGAAGTCGGGATAGGTCTGCGACAGAACACTGTCGATGCATGGGCGCAAGAACTGCCCATAATTGAAATTGTTGATTAGCACCGAGAGTTTCAAATTACCGCCTCCTGGGCCAATCGATCATCGTGCGAGCGGCGCGTATCGGCGAATCCCGGCCCGATAGCCGCGCATATAGTAGTATTTCCAAATCGCCCAGAAACGCGTCTTCGATTGCGGCAGGAGATAGAGGATGGCTGCACGGAAAGCCCATTGTGCGCTTTCGATCCAGGTCGGCAACGGAACGCCGCTGATCCTCACTCCTTCCGGCACCTCATCCGGAAAGAGTGCCGGCATGCCATAGCCAAGCCGCTCGCCGCGTTTCTGCACCCAATCCTCGGTCACGCTCGCAGCCGGGATCCAGTGGTGAACCACCGCCTCGGCGCATCGATAGGATTTGGCGCCGCTCGCTGCCAGGCGGATGATGATCTCAGCGTCTTCACCCATGGCGAATATCTTTCCGGGGAGGGGGCCGATATCCTCCCGGTAGCGCACGCTCGTTCCAAGCAGCTCCCGCCGGATGATCGTGTTCGGGCCCCAGACCTTCGTCGGATCGCACGGCCCGCTTTGTGTTTCATCCACGATTGCAAAGGTGGATCCCATCGGGATCCAATCGATAAAGCGGTCCTTCGGCTCCTTTTCCCAATCAGGGACGATCCTGCCGCCGAAGACACCATAACCGGGATGGGCGACGGCGCAGTCGACGATCGCGTTCAGCCAATTCGGTTCGGCACGAATATCGTCGTCGGTGAAGACGACGAGATCACCCTTTACCCGATCCAAAGCCATATTCAGCGCGCCGGACTTTCCCGGCTTGTGCTGCTGCAGGATGGTGATCGGAAGCTTCTCGCTATACGACTTCAGAAGATTGAACGTGTCGTCATTGCTATTGTTGTCGATAGCGATCAATTCCCATCTGTCATGGGGAAGCTCCTGGCTCACCAAGGATTCCAAAGTATGGCGCAGCCGGCGGCTGGCGCCATTATAGGATGAAAAGAGCACGCTGACGAATAGATCCGACATCAGTTACCAACCCTCTTGGTGGAGTCGAAAGAGAAAAGCCTCATGATTTAACTGCCTATGCAAATACTGGACGGATCGGTTTCCTATGCAGGATTCGACCGCGGCCCGCCGAAGAATTCTCGCCGATAACCCTGGCCGAGAACCCTCAGCCTGCGAAAATTGCGCAACAAGCGTCGCGGCTTCAGAAGCACGCCGCGATTGAGAAAATACTGCCGCATCAGGCTCGGTGCCCGGCTATGTGATCCGCCGTGGGCGACCCGGTAGACCGCTCCCCGGAAGGGGAGTTTTGTCAGCGGGGCTCCGCGCTGGGAAAGGATATCGGCAATGCGGACGTGGCTGCCCAGCATCGACTTTATCCAGTCGAGCGAGGCGTCCTCGAACCGCTGCGGCAGTTCATAGAGGTCGGCGCGAATGATCAGCGAAGTGCCGCAAAGATGGCTGAAGTCATCGTGACCAAGCAGGAAATTACCGCCATCGTCCCAGATGTAGCCGTGGTCGATCGTCCAGCCGTTGGCGTTCTGATTTTCCGAAACATGCTGGACGATACGGGAGCTGACGAAATCATCGTCGTCGACAATCATGAAGAAGCGGCTGTCGGCCGCGGCCAGCATGCCGCTCAGAACGCGCCGGCCTTTGTCGGCGCGGAAGGCGTCGAGGAAGTCTTCCTTGCTGCCTTTGCCAAGCTCGTGCATGTCGTTCGGCGGAAAGGTCACGCGCACGGCGGAGAATTTCTCCGGCAGATCAGGCAGATCGGCCCCTTCATTGGCCACGATGATGCCGCGCCAATCGCCATTGGTCTGGTTGGAGATGGAGGCCACGGTCTGGCTGAGATTTGCCTTCAGCTTGCTCCAATCGCGGGCGTTTTCCTGATGCCGGACGGGGATGATGAAGGTGACAAGTGGCATCGAATTCCCCCTTAAGCCCGCAGGCCCACAGTTTCTTTCTCGGTGACGCGCCCCTTGGCGGCCTGCTGACGCGCCCACGCGATGCCGTCTTCGAGCGAAGTCGCCTTGTAGGAAAGGTCGGTTCCGCCAGAGAATGCGTTCATGAAGCGGCGAATCTTTCCGTAGCTGTTGTCCAGCACCGCATGCGGGCGGCCGAGCAGCAGCGAGCAGATGTGGACGTGCAGGCGGTCGGTCACGATCGCGCGGGCACGCGAAATCTGGCTGATGCCACGCTCGAAGCGGTTATGAGCCGCAGCGTCCAGCCTGCGCAAGGCAACTTCACTCGGCTTTAATGCGAGATAAGCCGAGGCCACGCCCAATTTCTTGGCGATGTCCACCTTCCGTTTCGATTCAGTGATCCAGTCTTCCACAGGAATATCGGAAGGGATTTTGCGATCGGTGCCGCCAACCCGTTCTGCATCCTCGCGCAACATGGCGAGGACGGGAATCTGCGTCGTCCGTTCGGAGAGCGGACCGATGGCGAAAGCCATGTCCGGGCACAGCCGCACGGTGCAGTCGAAGTGTTTCTCGGAAAACTCCTTCGATTCTTCATCCCGCACGAGCAGTACGAAATTCTTGTGGCGTCCGATGGCCCGCTTGGACTGCTCGATGCGATCAGCCGAACTGTAGTGGATCGACTGCGGGAACTGGATGATCTGCCGATCGGGAAAGCGTTCCATGATCATTTCGCGGAAATCCTGGTGGGCGACCCAGATATCGCCGAAATTGCCGCCGCCGTGGATGAAGATCGGGCCGGTCGGCACCCGCCGTTTCAGATCGTCGGCGGAGAAGTCGTGAAGCCTGGAAACATAGTCCGGGCGTTTTCCGAAGCGATCCTTGAGATAGGCCATCTCTCCCAGCCAGATCGCCGAGTCGCCGCAATTGCGGATATCGGGGAAGTCGAGGATCGCGAGCGGTTCCTCGCGCGAGACATAGTCCTTCAGGCAATCATGGATCATGCCGTTGAGTTTTGCGATCAGCTCCGATCTGGATTGGCTGGTCATTCTGCCTCTCTTGTTGATGTGCGTTTAGCTTCAGGCCGATTTGGGTACGGCAATACGTTTGGCTTTTGACAAGAACTTGACAACGATACGCTGAACTTCGGTTTCCGGGCCAATTGGCTTTCTCATCGCAAGCCAAAGAACGAAACTCGATCCGACATAGATGATGCCGCCCGTGATGACCAGGATCGCGAGATACATGGCCAGGTGCAGCTTGTCGGTGGGCATGCTGACAATATGCGACAATCCCCAGACGCCGGCGGCCATCAATGCGACGCTGGCAAGCGCGCGGAAATTGGCGGCAAGCTGCTGGAAGAACGGCAGATTGATCAAGCGCTTGACGAGAAGCATGTTGACCACGGTGGAAATCAGGCCCGTCAGGACGCGAGCATAAACCACGCCCGGAAGTCCGGCCATCACGAGACCGGTGATGATGATCGGAATGCGGACCACCAGCATCTGGGTGTCGCGGATGAACAGCATCTTGGTATGGCCCTTTGCCATGCCGAGCGGCTGGACGAGCGAGCCGAGGGTCTGCAGGGCAAAGACCGATGCGAGCGCCTGGACGATGAAGATGGCGGGGACCCACTTCTCTCCGAGGGCAAGCCTCATCATCGGATCAGCCACGACGGCCATGCCGATCCCCGCCGGGAGCGCGACTGCCGCCAAGAGCGCCTGCGCACGCTGATAGGCTGCAATCAGCCGGACAGGGTCGTTGCGGACCTTGGAAAAGCCGGGATAGATCGTCTGGTTCAATGGGGCCGTCGCTTCGCGTGTCGGCAGCGTCGAAAGGGTGTTGCCGACCGTATAATGCCCAAGCTGCGTAGCGCCCAGCATCTTGCCGATCAGCAGATATTCGATCCGCCAGTTCAGCGTGTTGACGATCTGTCCGGCCGTCAGCCACACCGAGAACGAAAACAATTCGCGCGCATGCCGAAAGGTGACGCGCGGCCAGAACGGCAGGACGGTGTAGGAAACGATGATATTGGTCACCTGATAGGCGAGGGTGCCGATCACGAGCGCCCAATAACTGTGATAGATGGCGGCAATTCCTACCGTGACGATAAATCCGACCAGCTTTTGCGAGACGTTGAGCACGAACTCCTGCCAGAAGATCAGATCGCGCTGGAGCATGACGCGGCGCGGGTTGGCGAGGCCGCTAAGGAGCAGGCCGAAGCTCAGCGCAAGCATCACGCTCGTCAGCCGCGGCTCGTTGTAAAATTCGGCAATCGGATACGACGCGGCGGCAAACAGCAGCGCCAATATGGCGCTTCTTGTTACGCTCAGTGTCCAGACCGCGCTGAAGTGCGTTTCGCTGGGAGATTCGTGGCGGATGAGCGCCTGATTGAGCGAGAGTTCGGTGACCGAACTCAAAATGACCTGAATCGTCGTCGCTATGGCGACGAGACCGAAATCGGCCGGCACGAGATACCAGGCGAGCACAAAGGTGCTGAGTGCCGAGAGCCCGTTGACGATGGCGCGGGACAGGCTCAGCCACATGCTGCCCTGAATCAGTCGGTCGGTAACACTGCTCATGGGCGAACGGCTCCTGAGGTCCGCGAGATTGACCATTTATGCGGGCTGCAGGCCCACCCAGAGTGCTTGTTGCCCTTGCGCGAGCATGGAGTGTTCATAGCGTCGGAAAGCGTCATGCCTTCTTGCCTCGTCAGGAATCCGGTTTGCGACATCAAAGCGCGCTTACCGCCTTCTTGGAAAAATCTTGCTTCAGCCGATCGAGCTCGACCAGCATTTTCTCGTGCGCTCTTACGATAGCCTCGTCGGAGCTGAGCTGCCCCGGCTTTTCGGCTACCCGCTGCAGCGTCTTGACCGTCGAGCCGAGAACATAGTTGCCGGTCAACTGCCGGATGCGGCGATGACGGAACGTTATGTTCTTCAACAGGTATGTGTTTTTCCGCACCAGCGACGCGCCGACCTCGACGAGGTTCGACGGACCGATCGGATCGAAATCGATCTCCAGATCGAGCGCGCTCGCCCAGTCATACCACTTGGCTCGGTTGCCCGGCGCGATCGGCCGGATCGCCCGCCACGGAACGCGCAGCGCATCGGAGATAATGCAGCCGTGCATCGCCTCAGAGACAACCTTCTGCGACGCGCTGATTTCGGTCAGCACCTTTTCCACAGACCAGCGGGGATCGATATAGTGGATCCCGGCGAGATCGCAGACCTTGTCCCAGCTGCCGTACATCGCGCTTTCGTAGTGCGGCATGAAGGAGACGGGATAACGCTTCTCGACGCTTTTGGCGTCCCAGCAGCTGCGCGTCAGGATGCCCGAATCGCCGATCGCATAGCTCGGATCGATGCCGAGGATTTCTGCGGTCTTCTTTCCGCGCACGAAATAGAAGGTCCAGTTGTCGTCGACTTTCGGCGGATTGGTGTAGCCGCCATAACCCGAGCCGAAGACGATCTTCTGCATTTTGGGGTCGAAATTGTCGTAAAGGATCGAGCCGATGCCGAGAAAGAGCTGACCTTCGTCCTCGTCGAAGAAGCCGGGCAGCAGACGCTCCCAGAGCCAGTGGTTCAGTTCGTCGCCAAAATTTTCGTGTTTCCCACGATAGGCAAACATCTTCATCGTGCTTCTCCAGTCGGCCTTTGCGCTACGATCTGCGTGACCGTATCGTCCTCGCGGGCCATGCGTCCGTAACGCGAAATGATCGTGATGTCGCTGCGGATTATCTTTGCGGGATTGCCGGCCACAAGCGAACGCGGGGGCACGCTCTTGGTCACCACCGAACCGGAGCCGATGACGCATTCGTCGCCGATTTCGACACCGGGCAGGATGATGCTGCGGGCTCCGATGAAGCAGCGCTTGCCGATTCTTGTGTGAAGGTAGAGCCCGCGTGTGAGGTCGTGGGTCAAGATGGCGGCTTCAAAGGCGACATAGGTTTCGGCGCCGATGTGCAAACCCTTCGGGTTGGTCTTGTCGAACCGCACGCTGAGCGAAAAGCTGGCTGTGGGATCGATGTCCATTCCCCAGAATTTCGTATAATAAAGCCACTTGGCCTTCACGATTCCGTTCCGCAGGGGCCGAAATACGTTCAGTCCCCACTTCGGCTTCTTTCCTGTCTGCACCATCAAGTCCGACCCCGGCTGGCATATTCGTCTAGCACGGAACTGTAATAGTCCTCGAGCATCTCCGTTTGGCGACGTATGTCGAAACGCTCGGCCACCAGAAGCGGTGCCCGGGCGCTGAAGGACGTCCACAGACCCTGGTCGTTGAGCAGCCTGCCGACCGCTTCCGCCATGCCTGCGACATCCCGCTCCTCCACGAGATAACCAGTTTTCCCCTCTTCGATCGCTTCGCCCACGCCTCCCGAGCGAAATGCGACGACCGGAGTACCAACAGCCTCGGCCTCGAGATTGGCGAGCCCGAATGCTTCCGCGTGACCATTGTCGAGGGTCACG
The DNA here is from genome assembly GCF_017352135.1 of Rhizobium lentis. Lineage (NCBI taxonomy): Bacteria > Pseudomonadati > Pseudomonadota > Alphaproteobacteria > Hyphomicrobiales > Rhizobiaceae > Rhizobium > Rhizobium lentis. The sequence goes on along the minus strand of NZ_CP071454.1, from coordinate 759,442 downwards.
CTGCCATGAAGATAGAGCTGCGCGCTGGCGAGCAGATCCCTTATCTCCGTCTGCGACAGATTTTCATGGATCGTGACGCTTGGCAAGGAACGACGCGCCAAGGCTTCGATTTCCTCCTTCAATGGTCCCTGTCCGACCATGATGAATTCGACGGGCGTGCCCGCTGCCGCCACGCGCGAAAGCGCGTCGATCATGAAGCGATGGCCCTTATAGTCGACAAAGCGGGCGATGGAAACCACCAGCCCTTTTTTTCGAGGACGGGGTTCCATTTTGAACAGATCGAGATCAATGCCGATATGATGGCGAAAGACGCGGTCGGCGCGAAAACCGAGCGCTAGCAGCCGGTCTCGGATGAAATCGGAAACGGCGATGTTCCAGCTGTTCCAGCCTGCCATCTCGCTCCGGCCCTTGGCGAAGAAGCGCACCTGATTGAAGCCGCCCGGCTTTTTCGGATCGCCGCGATAGGTTGCGTCGAAGCCGTGAAACGTCGTGACGAGCGGCTTGCCGGCGGCCCGAGCCAAGGGACCGATGACATAGCCGTTCTTGCCGAAATGCGCGTGAACGAGATCGGCTTCACCGATCGCGGGAAAGAGGAAAGGCAGGCCGATCTGTGGAATTTTCAAAATCAGTTCGCCGGCACGGGCGATCGGAGACCGACGGATGTCGTGAACCGGAACAGTAGACTTTTTTGTATGGGCCGAAGAAATCCGCGTGCCGGCTAGAATTTCAGCTTCGAACGAACGAAACGCTTCCGCCTGATTGAGAACAAATGCCTGGCTGGCAGGCAGAAATTTTTCCACATAGATAACCGCCTTTTTCATGAATCTATCGACGTCTCCGTTGTCTTGCGCATCACATCGCCTCTATTGCTCGCCTGATGCCGTCAACTGAACTTCGCGGCGCATTGTTTTCATCGTAAAGATTAACGCGCTTAGTGCAGGCTCCATTGGCGTCGGCCTCTTTTTCATCAGGAACGCCGTATTTTTCCGACATGCCCCATACGGTGACACCTTTCAAGTCGCCATGCTCGGCCGCCACCGTAATCACCTCGCGGAAAATATCGGCGTAGGCGGCCTGCCTGAAGCCTTGGTCGCGTTTCAGAAAGTGGCAGGATGCGTCGAGTTCGGTGATGTAGACACCGATTCCCATCTCCTTTAGAGCCGCACAGAATCGTCCCATTCCCTCCGGATCTATCCGGTCGAGGCCCGGGCGGAAATGCGCCTGCAACCCCACCGCATGGATTGGTGTCTCCCTGGCGACGAGATCTTCGACGATTTTCAGGATGTGCGCGCGTTTTTGTTCGAAAACATTAGATTTTTTCTCAAGATGCGTTTCGTTGAGAACCAGCGTCGCATCCGGATCGGCCTCATGCGCCATATCGAAGCTCATGCGAATGTAATCGTCGCCAAGATGGCGTCGGAAAATACAATCCCGCAGGTCCGGTGCATCATATTCCAACGGTTCATTCACCACATCCCAAGCATCGATCGACCTCTTATAGCGAGTGACAACCTGTTTTATATGACGGTCCATGGCCGTCCGAAGGGCCTTCGCATCGGCGATCTCAGACACCCAGTCCGGGACGCGATACCAGATCAGTGTATGCCCATAAACCCTCATGTTGTTTTTTTGGGCGAATGCAACCAATCTGTCGGCGCTCGCGAACGAGAAAACGCCGGGGCTCTTTTCCGTCGCGCTCCACTTCAGGTCGTTGCGCGGCGTTATCGAATTGACGTTCTCGACATAGAGTTCGGACGCGACCGGATCGCTGATAGTTTGCGGATCGATCGCCGATCCGAATCGAAACGACTTGCTGTCGGCAAGGGCGCGCAGCCTCGCTTCCGAAGGCAGTTTGGCCAGCACCGTCTCCGCACTGACATACAACAGCGCGAGCGGAGTCGCGGCGAGGAAACGTCTTCTGTTCATTCAATTCCCTCGCTGTTGGCTTTTTTCATGTCCGCCATGAAATTTGCGGAAGCCTGCTTCGTCGGCGGCCATTCCATCATGAGATTTGAGTTCGCTTCGAAAGAGTATTGCAACCTCAAATATACTTTCGCCCATGGGGATATTGTCAGCATCAGCTAGACTTCGCGCCCTATTCAAACCTATAAACTGCTCGGGGGGAGGCCCGTGATGGACGATTGGTTTAGCTATCCGATGAGCTATTTTCATATGGCATTTCAAAATGCCGCTTTTTTTATGACGACTGTTCGAAACGATCTTTCTCTTCTCGATGACCGGCAGTTCGCCGCCATTGCATTCGGGGCCGTCGGCATCGTACTCACCCTTCTGGCAGCGCTCGCCAGAGCTTCCTGGCGCCTGCGTCGATCAGCGATGGCCATCCGCGCATTGAACGAAGACCTCGCGCAGGTTAAGCAGGATCTTAATGTCGAGCGCGTCTGGCGTCTGGCAGGTGGAGAGAGCAGCGAGCGACCGAGCGGGGACAGTCTGAAAGAACTCTACAAAATTCTGGCAAGGCATCACGACGATGCAAGCCGTATGGCTTGACAGGCCGGTTTATCGCATGCGGCCCCGCTGCTTGTTGGGGTGTCATTGCCTTGGGGCCGGCGCCGGCGGTGGCGCGGTCTTGCCGCTCGGCTCCGGCGATGGAAGCCATGTTCTGTCGGAAAAATAGCTTCTCGTTCTTTTCTGGGGTCCCGAGCTCGCATCCAGGGAGAGTGTAAAATTGTAACGCCCGGGATTGAGTACCTCGCGACTGAAGCTGATGCTGGCGCCGAAGCCGTCTTCCTTGATGTCCCTTAAATTCTTGATTGCGTTCAACGCCTCATGAAAATCGAGCCACTGCGGTTGCTGCAGCATGATTTCGAAAATTCGCAGGATGTTCGGGTCAAGCTGGCCATTTTGGTCGGTCTGAGGATTAACGATCTTCACGCGCATGTTGTTGATCGTGCCGGCGGCTTCGCCGCGAACGATGACGAAAATGGAGCTGGGAAGCTGATCTTTTTCGCGCTTGCCGCTGTGCTCGAAAAAGCATTCGAAGGTCTCGGCGTTGAAGCTTGCCGCCGCCCATTCGCTGGTTTGGACGCCGGCATCGCGCAGTGCTGCACACATTGCGGCTCCCGATATGCGCCACGTGCGTAGAAAAATCGATGCGGTCTGCGCGACAGGCGGCTCGATGGCATGCAAGGGAAGCGTGACGGAGGCAGGAGGCATCGGGCGCGGAAGCGCCGTGGGCGGCGGCAGCTTGACCTCATGAGGAAAGAGTTCGTAGCCGAAATAACGGCCGATGGTCTTCAAGTGCTTCATGTCGTTCGAAAGAAGCACGGTTCCCATGATGAGCGACAGGGAGATCGTCAACAACAACCAGAAAACCGCGGGAATCCGCGGTTTTCCCACTGGCTGTTTCGCATATGCGGGCGACGAATTCTCAGGCAACTTATCTTCTCCGGTACGCGAGAAGGGTTTCGATCGCGCTGTCTTAATGCAGCAGTATACATCCATCCGTTAAATATCTTTGGTTTGGCGTCGACAACATGGCGCCTTGGGCCCGTCGCCAGCGACGAGCGCGCGCCATAGATTTCGGCGAAACGCCTGGGGCTTCGACTTCGATAATCGCCGGTGCCACGACACGGGTTGTTTTCTAGTGTAGTCCACAGGGGTGTTTTCTACTGTCTGCGGTGCGGAAAAAAATCCTTATAAAATATTTACTTTTAGTTGCATTCTTGGTTAAACTCTCCATTATACAGCGGCGCGTGCTGATCAAGCGGGAGACTTATTCACATGAAGGCCAAATCGCCGAATTCAATCGACGTCTATGTTGGCAACCGCGTGAGAGTTCGGCGAAAGACGCTCGGGATGACCCAGCATGGTTTGGCCGAACTTCTGGGCATTACCTTCCAGCAGATTCAGAAATACGAAAAAGGGACGAACCGGATTGGCGCCAGCCGTCTTCAGCGCATTTCCGAGATTCTTCGCGTGCCGGTCGGCTTTTTCTTCGAGAACGGCGGTTCCGGGCCGATCGAAGGCGAGACGAGCGAATTGAACAAGTTTTTGTCATCGAAGGAGGGGCTGGCGCTCAACAAGGCGTTCATCGCCATCGAGGATCCGAATATCAGGCAAAAACTGGTGGCATTGGCCAAAAGCCTCGCGGTTGCAGGGTTGCCTGATGTCGACAATGAGTTGCAAGATCCGGTTTTAAACGGCTGAGGATGGATCGTGTTTCATCTGCAGACATTCGGCGATCTGCGGCTGACCGAGACGAATGGCGAGCCGGTTCGCTATCCGATCAAGGGTCTGTTAATGATGGCCCACATCTATGCCGGTGCGAGCCATGAGATCAGTCGTCACGAACTGGCCCAGTTTCTATGGAGCGACGTCGAGCCGGAGTTGGGGCGGCTCAATTTGCGCAAAATGCTGTCCCGCATCCGCGAGATGGATGGCGGACGCGCCGAAATAGTCTTCGATTTCACTGCCACGACAGTTCGCCTCAACAGGCAGGTGGTTTCCTGTGATTTGGATGTCTTTAAGGCCGCTGCTTCGCCGCTGGATCGGCTGCACGCGATCGCCGAGTTGACACAGCGCGGTTTCATCGGAAACATTAAGCCGGCGACAAAGCCGATCGATGCGTGGATCAGGACGCAGCGGGACGCCCATGCGCTGCAATTGCGTCAAGCATTGCTGGAAGTGTTGCCCGATGTGCAAAGGCCCGGCGCGGCGCGCATCATTTCCAGCGCCGCCCTGCAAATCCTCGAGCGGAATCCAAAGGATGAGCAGGTCAGGGCATTGCTGCATCAGCTATCCGGCGGCTCATTAATCGGCGAAAGATTGCCAAATGACGACGGCCAGACGCGGGTGGAGGTGAAGCGTCCCGAGCCCGGTCAATCAACCGAGATCGAACGTCCGGCGCCGCTGATCCTGCCTCGCTTGGTGCTGCTCCCCCCGACATCGAAGCATGCCGATGCCGGGCTTGCTCTTGCCAACGCGCTCATCGAAGACGTCACGATCGAACTCTGCGCGCTCAGAAACATTTCCATCGTTGCGCCGCATACGGCGGGACAGATCCGGCGCGATTCCGAAAAGGCGGCGGTCGTCGCCCGGCACTCGATCGCCTATCTCCTGGATACCCGACTTTCCGAAGAAGGTTTGTTCGCCCAGCTGATCTACTTCCCCACGGACGAGATCATCTGGGCCAATCGCTTTGCGATGACGCGTGATACGTTGCCGCGGCAGAGACGCCTGATCGCGCAGCAGTTGACCTTGTCGGTGGCGAACGAACTGGCTGAAAACGAGGAAGAGCGGCTGCGTTTCGAAGCTAACCCGCAAGCCTATCATTCTTATCTCGTCGGCTCGAGCCTGATGAGCAAGCTGACCTTGCCGCATATCCGCCGGGCAAGAAAGGCATTCAAGCAGTCGCTCTCGCACAAGCCGGATTTTTCTCCTTCCTTCACCGGGCTGGCGAGAACCTTCACCAGCGAATGGCTCGTGACGGCGCAGGGAAACAACGAACTGCTGCATCTGGCCGAGCAGCATGCGCTTCGCGCCATCGAGCGGGATCCGTCATCGGCGGCAGGGCATCGCGAGCTCGGCGTCACCAAACTTTATCTCGGCGATGTCGATGCCAGTGTTGCGGCACTTGATCTGGCGGAAGAGCTCAGCCCGCATTTTGCCGATGTCATCTATAGCCATGCCGACACGCTCGTGCATGCATCTCGCCCCGGCGACGCGCTTGCCAAGATCAGAAAGGCAATTTCGCTCAATCCGATCGCACCTGATGCCTATCTCTGGTGTGCTGCGGGAGCAAGTTTCTTCCTGGAACAGTATGAGGAGGCCATCGCATATGTCGAGGCGATGAAAGACAAAGCGCCGGCCCATCGTATCGCCGCGGCCAGTTGCGCAATGATCGGCGATCGGAAACGGGCACTCTCTCATCGGCAGCGCGCCGAAAGCATCAACCCGGTGTTCGACGTCGAGAAGTGGCTCGCCATCGTTCCCTTCAAGGAGCATTGGCAAAAGGAGCTATATCGGGAGGGCCTGTTGAAGGCCGGTTTTTAACAATAGCTGAGGGGCATACATGGCGAAAGCTGTCATTATAGGAATACCGGGCGAGGCAGGTCTTTGGCTCGCCGATCTCGACGCGGGCACGGTCAAGCCGCTCAATCCGACGGCAGAACTGGCGACTGTCAGCGATCTGCGCAAAACTGGCGGCACATTCGTGAAGGGCGTGGATTTGGCCGTCGCCGTTTCGTCGGCGCAGGTGGCGCTGTCCGGTCACGTCGACGGCTGAACCGGCATTCTGGCGGACCAGTCCATATATACCGACAGGATCATATCGCCGCGGGAAACGCTTTCCCGCGTCGAGCCTTTTTTAGCTCGATTCGGCATTACCAGGGTTGCGCGACATACCGGGCTTGATGAGGTCGGAATTCCTGTCTGGTGCGCCTACACTCCGAATTCGCGCTCAATCGTGATCGCTCAAGGGAAGGGCCTGACCGATGTCGATGCCAAAGTGTCGACCGTCATGGAGGCCCTGGAGCGGGCAGTTGCCGGCGAACCATTCGTCGATCTCGTCCGTAGCACCTCATCCGGTCTGCAGGGGATGGGGCAAAAGATCGACACGCTGAACTGCCTGATCGCCGTCCACAAACCCGATCTTGGACCAGACGAGGAGACCGAATGGGTGGCCGGCATCAATATTCTCAGCGGTGAGAAGATTTATGTCCCTTTTGAAGCGGTGCTGCTCGACCGCACACGCGATGCGCGATACTGGATGTCATCGGACGGCCTGGCATCGGGAAACAATGTCGAGGAGGCCGTTTTCCATGGTGTGCTCGAGCGGATCGAGCGGGATGCGCATGTGCTGTGGCAGGTTGGCGGGGAAGCGGATCGTTATGCCGGCTGCGTCGAACCGCGCGGCTTTCAGGACGGCGCCCTGAACGGGTTGATCGATAAGATCGAAGCGGCGGGATTGACACTTAGGCTCTTCGATATCACCAGCGACATCGCCATTCCTTGTTTTACCGCCATGCTGGGTCCCACGGATTCCGTTCCCGGCCCTTGGGATCGCCATGGCGGCAGGGATATTCGCCTTGTCGAGGTGACCGGCGGCACGGGAGCCCATCCGGCTCCCGTGCGCGCGGCTATTCGGGCGGTAACGGAAGCCGCGCAATCGCGGCTCACTTATATCAGCGGCGCCAGGGACGATATTTCTCCCGCCACCTTCTCAAGATCCTTGCCGCCACTGATGCGGCGAGCCTTCGACGCCGCTCCCGCATCGCCGGCCGCCCGTCCTCTCCGCGAGCGAACGCCGGAACGTGGGGACCTGGCGCATTTGCTCCGGCATGTGCTGGACGCTTTGCGAAACAAAGGGATCAGTTCGGTGATCGCGGTACGTCTCAGCGACGACACGCTTCCCTTTGGCGTCGTCAAGGTCGTTATCCCTCAGCTCGAAAATCCGGAAGGGCCGCGTGCACGCCGGTTTGGAACGAGGGCTCTTGCGAGAGCGATAGGGTTTTGAAGATCATTTTCGCAGGTCCCAGTCTTCCCGATGCGGCTTCACTTGCCGGCGGGGCTATACGCGTCTTGCCGCCAGCCACGCAGGGCGATGTTCTGGCTGCTGTGGAACAGGGTGCCAATGTCATCGGCCTGATCGACGGCGGCTTTGAATATGCTGCGCCGGTCTGGCATAAGGAAATTCTGTATGCTCTTTCGCTTGGCGTCACGGTCCTCGGGGCGGCAAGTATGGGCGCGTTGCGCGCTGCGGAATGTCATTCGTTCGGTATGATCGGGATCGGCCGCATTTTCGAAGACTACCGCACAGGCCGGCTGGTCGATGATGCTGCCGTCGCGCTCGTGCACGCGCCGATCGCGCTCGGCGGCAAGCCGCTGACAATACCGCTCGTCAATGTCAGCGCCACGCTCGATGCAATGGAAAGGAATGAATTGCTCCCAGGAGGATTGCGCCAGGTCATCGAAGATGCCGCCAACGCAATATTCTTCAAGAGGCGGACATGGCGGGCAATTGTCGAGCAATGCACAGCCGAAGAGGATCGCCCGCACCTTCTGGCCGCGCTTGTCTCGCATTCCGTCGATCAGAAACGCATCGATGCTTTGGAATTGCTGAAAGCGGTACAGTCAGCCGACGATGTTCGCGTGAATGCCGATTTGACCTGGCATTTGCATGAAACCTCGTTCTCCACACGGTCTGCATTGTGAATCGAGAACGGCGACGGTCACCGAAAGTTGTGTCACGCTTTTTTCACGGGCTCGTCCATGTCGGTCCGCGTATCATTTCTTCAATTCGTTGGAGAAATGGCCATGGGCGTGACATCGGTTGCTAAAATAAGTTTGGATCCAGGGGCGGAAGAAGGTCTGGACGAATTGGTCGCGCTGGCGCGGATGATCGCCTATGCGCGGCAGGTCGCTCAGGACGTCAAACTGCAATTCGCGACGAATTGCCTCGATCTTGCTCTTGAGGCGGTAAAGCAGGAAGTCGGGGAGGGGCTGACCAGGGAACTGGCTGAATTGAGTTCCCCCGTTCCCCAGGTAAGCGTAAAAAGACATTAGTGCCCGCTTTCCTGCTTCGAAGTCGGATAGCCTCGAAAATCCTATCGATTTTCGGGGCTATGTGCGTCCCGCGCCTATGGGAGGGCCGCAGACGAACGGGGGCCGGTCGGTGCACGGCAACGGGCTGTCGGGCCGAAACGAGTGCCCTGCAGGCCTTCCTGTCGACAATCCATCTTAATTGTGGGTTAGGAGAAGTCTCGGCTTGTCGCGGGCTGGACGATCGCCGCTTAATCAGAGCTCATTCGATAGCACAAAGCTAGCTTCAAACGAACGGTAAGAGGTTTGGTTGACGTTGTCTCCGGGCAGGGAGGCGGCGGCGATATCGGTTTTAGCGGTCGCCCGACGATCGGCCGATCGATGGTCTCAATGGGTCAAATTGCGCTTCTGGGCCAGGAGTAAAATGTAGTCGTCGGCAATGTCCGCGATGGCCATTGCGACTTCCGCCGGATCGCACCCCTCGACCTTCGTGTTTGCAATGAACTGATAAACCGCCTTCTCGATCTGTTTGCGGCAGATCATCACGCGTTCATCATAACCAAATTCCGGAATCTGCGATGCCATATCACTCATCAGAGCGGCTCCTCACTACTTCCAGTGACCATGACACAAATTATAAGTTGAGCAAGCAAATGCTTTATGAACGGTTAATTCGATGACGAGGTGCGACCATTTCGACACAGGTTTGGTCGTTTGAGAACATGCCGGCGTTTTGAATTGAAACCGCGTCATTCGCGCAAGCGGCTTGATTATTTCGTCTCGTGGGGTCACTCGAGGAGGTTGGGTATCGCTACGCTGTGGGCCTTCGCTTGGAGGGTCTCGGACTCTCTTGCGCGCGCGATGACCGGTCCTTCTACGGTCTGATCGGCGGCGCGATGAATGGGCATAATCCCTTGATTTGGTGGCCTATTGAGGTTTCATCCGTCTGCTTCATCATCACTCGTTGATATCGAATTGCCTTACCAGGCTTCGATGCCTGTCCGTTCAAGGGTTGCCGGTCGTTGGTTGTGGCAGCCTCTTGATCGTGGCTGTCCGGTTATGGCGCTGCCGAGAAGGCAGACCAACGTCGACCGAGGCGTCCTGGTTGTTGCTTCCCGGTAATAAGGTTCTGTCGCCAAACTCGTCTTCAACAAGCAATATTGTCGTGCGACGCAGAATTATAATGTGATGCAGTGATCATAGCTGTCGCCTCTGCGGCAACTGTGCCTGGTAAAGTTGAGGACCCGCCGGGGTGGTGGCGGGTCCTCTGGTGAAATTACGTGTACAGTACGAAGTCATATTTACAGTAAAAGCAGATATTGTCACGCGCTATTGGCTGGATATTATATTTTTTCCACAATTTAATCGTATTATTCGTATTAATATTTCCCCTCTGTGTTCAATTTGTACTGAAGAACAGTGAGGTAAATGCCCATGGGAGTGGAAAATTCGGTCTTCCAGGGCAGTCTTCGTTTTTCCGCGTTGCCGAGATTCTTATCTTTTCGCAGTCGCGGTGTCCCCGTCACACCGGTCGATCTTCGACAAGCGCCTGAACAACGCCTTCGTGCGGAAAACTGACCATCCGCCGACCAGCGGCATAAGCGGGTTTATCTCCTCGAATTTCTTGAGTTTCTTTTGCTTTTGTTGCCTGATCGGGCGGGCCCTTGACCACGCTCTGTTTGCGCCTCTGAAGGCTTTTGAAAGCATCAGTTTGGTTACGACGCCGGCAGCAAGCAGCGGGCTATGATGATAGATTTGCTTGAGCGAGGCAGCGGCGCTGTCCCAATCTTTCAAAGCTGCAAATTTTGAGAATGCATAAAGGTGAGCCGAGGCGCGGGCGCAGCTGACAACGAAAGCGGGAAGCTGCGGATTGCGGGCGACACATTGCTCATTCACGGCCAGAAGCGATCGCGCCATTCGGGATCTGTCGGCAGACATGGCGGCGGAATGGACGCGATAGCCCACCAGCCCGAGCGGCACCGCCTCGATCTTGAAATGCTCGGCGGTGCGCAGTTCGAAATCGAAGTCTTCGCATCCTCCGATTCCCCGATTGGCATAGCTCGGATCGTAACCGCCGATCTTGTCTATCACGGCGCGGCGCACCATGAAGCCGCTGCCATTACCGACGAAGCGGAAGACGAGATGGCGAATGAGAATGGATTCCCGGGCGTTGATCGACGAGCCGGACTTCGTGCAATATCCCTCGGAATCGACGAAACGGTGAAGGGCGTATACCGCTCCCCAGCTGGCGGGCAGGGGATGGAGCGCTGACAGCATTCTTTCGACATAAGTGGGATGCCACAGGTCGTCCGCGTCCAGGAAGGCGATATAGTCGGCCTTCGATGCTTCGATCCCGGTATTGCGCGCTGCCGCGACGCCGCGGTTTTCCGTCGACAGAATCTGGATCCTCGGATCGGCCGCGGCGAAGCGGCGACAGATGGACGCCGTCTCGTCCGTCGAGCCGTCATCGACGACAATGATCTCCAGCGCCTTGTGGGTCTGATCGATGACGGACTGAAGCGTCTGGGCAACGAAGTCTCCGGCATTGTAAGCGGGGATCACGACCGCCACCGGAATTCCTGACATGGGCGACATCTCCATCGTTGTCACCCGAGCTTCGATGTGGAGGCGAGCATTGGCGGGCGAAGATCGATCTGGTTCCTCATCAGCCGGGCGACCGCGGGCCGGTGGCTGACCACGATCAGTGTTCTGTCGGCATCTTCCCTTATCGCCGAGAACACCCGCATCTCGGTATCTTCATCCAGCGCGCTCGTGGCCTCGTCCAACAGCAGAATTTGAGGTTTGCCGGCGAGCGCGCGCGCCAGGCCGATGCGTTGCCGCTGTCCGCCTGAAAGTCGCACCGCCTCGTCGCCCAGCCATTCGTCGAAGCCTTCCGGCAGATTTTCGATGAATTCCGTGGCGCAGGCCACATCGGCGGCCCAACGGACGTCCTGCTCGGAGATATCGCGACGGAAGCGGATGTTGTCGAAGACCGTGCCTTCCATCAGCTCGACGTCCTGGCCCGAGACCGAGAGCAGTTGCAGCCAGCTGGACCGGTCAACGGTTTCCAGGTCCCGGCCGTCGATCGTGATCGCACCTCGCGTCGGTCGATTGAGGTCGAGTATCATGTTCAGAATTGTCGTTTTGCCGGAGCCGCTCGGTCCGGTCAGAGCCGTTGTTTCGCCCGCTTTGATCGAGAAGTTGAGGTTGTGAACCGCCGGCGCGGTCGCGTGCTCATAGGTAAACGAAACATCGTGGAAGACGATGGCTTCCGCCAGGCGAGTGACCGGCGCCCCTTGTGAGGCCTGCTTGACGTCATCCTTTTCCGACAGCAGCGCCAGGACGTTCTGCACGGATGCTTCCATCTCGTAGAGGCGCAGAATCTGGGAGTCGAACCCCTTGATATGCGGCTGAAGCCTGTAAAGAAGGATGGTGGCCGAGAGCGCTGCCTTGAAATCCACCGGCAGGAATTCCGAAGACAGAATGATCGTCAGGATGACTCCGAAGGTCAGGATTTCGCTTAGCAACGAGGTCGCTGCCCCCATCCAGTCCGACCGGCGCCAGGTCCGACCGACTTCGCTGGAAAGTGTCTCGAAGAGCTGCTGGTGGCGCTCCTCGAGACCGAAGCTTTTGACGGCCTTCAACGTCTGTAGCGTTGTCCAGCTCAGCTGCGTCAACGCTTCCACGGCAGCCAGCGCCGAAGCGCCGAGACGGCGGTAGGCGCCGGCGAAGAGACCCAATGCGAAATTATGGATGAAGCCGAAGGCGAGGCCGAGAAGGGCGATCGGCCAGGCCATGACAAGCATGCCGACGCCGAAGATGACAATTGTCCCGAAGTTGACACCCAGACGCACGAGGCTCGCATGCGCCGAGGATACCGCATAGGCTTCGGTGGCGATCACATTGATGAGATCGCTGCGCTCATAATCCTGAAAGCGCTGGAAGGGCATGGTCAGGACCTTGGCGTAGAGGCGGTCGCGCATGCGATCGCTGATCTTATGGTTGACCGCGCTTGATATCAGCGAATTGGCGCATCCCAGAAGAATCCGCAGGAGAATGGAGGCGATGAGGATGCCGATCAGCGTCGGCTTCGAAAGACTGAGGTCGATGCCGCCGAAGAAAGCCGGAAGCCCTGCAACGGCAGAGCCGGAAACCGGCCCCGGCTGCCCGAGAAGAAAGACGAGACTCACCAGAAAGGTAATGCCGACCATCTCCGAGAATCCGGTGAGAATGCCGAGGATGATCATCACCGTCATCTTCAGCCGCAGCGCCGGCACGAGCTGCAGAAGCTCGCGGTACCGCGCTGCCACGATCAAATTGTAGGCGGTGGCCGGCTTGGCGGAAGAGGGCTTTCGAAACCTATTCATTCTCGGCCACCCGTGCTGAGTTCGGGCCGGTCGCTGCCCTGGCCGACAGGCCCCCGAAGCGATCGCTAAAAGCCGTTCCGGCTTGCGGAATGGCCGCGGTGAAGCGAGCTTTGGGGCTGCGTGGTGGCTTGCCCAGGACGCGCTTTGCGATCTTGATGCCCTGGCGTTTCACCTGGCGCCAGCCCTGTCGTAGTCCATGGACGATCAGCCGCGAAGGGTATTTTCTCGCCATCATCGGCGCCAGCTTTTTGAGCTGGGCATAGTCGTCGTCGTGAAATGCCTTCTTGAAATACCAGCAGGCCGTGTTGAACTGTGATGCCTCTATATCGCGCGCGAGATGCGGGTAGCGGCCGGCGATCGGCGCCATCACCAGGGCGTAGGATTTCAGCATCCTATGGGCATTGCTGGACATGTTTCCCCTGGTGAACCGATAGCCGGTTAGGAAATCAGGGATCAAAGCGAAGGGCAGCGTCTCGGCAAGCGCCAGATAAAGCTTGAGATCCTCGCAGCCCTCGGCGCCGCTGTCACGCAGGCCGGCGTCGTAGCCGCCGCAGCGAAGGATCTCCGCCCGCGGCATCAGCGGCGTGCTGCCATTGCCGATGAAGTTTTCCCTCAGCAGCGGTTCGAAGATGTTTCCCTGATGCATGACCGGGCGTGAATGGCCGAAAATGATGCCGTTTTCGTCGATCGCTGCGTACCAGTTATAGGCAACTCCGTTTCCGCCGGGGAATTTCAGCACCGCCTCGAGCTGGCGCTCGATCTTGCTGGGGTGCCACACATCATCGGCATCGACAGGAGCTATGTAGAGGCCGCGCGCCTCCCTGACGCCGTGGTTGCGCGCCCGCGCAACGCCGCCATTGTGCTGGGTGAGAACACGGACACGGGCGTCGCTCAGGCCATAGTCGCGCGCAAGATCGAAGGTGCGATCCCGCGATCCGTCGTCGACCACCAGGATTTCAAGCTTGTCGTAGGACTGGTCAGAAACGCTTCTCAATGTTTCGACAAGCGTCTTCTCGGCATTGTAAGCCGGGATGACGACAGTGACCAAAGGGGACGCAGTAGCAGTCATGGCGTCGTCATCCGATAAAGGCTCCCGGCATACCCATCAGTTCGGGGAAGGCTTCAAGCGGCCGGTCGCCGCGGACTTCGAGGCGCGGCAAGCTGAAGACATTATCGTCGATGGTGGCTGTTGCCGGTCGTGTGGTGAAGCCGATCGCGTAGCCGGCAAGCGCCAGAATGCCCGGCACCCTGAAGTCGGTGGCACCATAGGGCAGCGCGATAGATTGGACTCGGCCGCCCAGCCGGCTCTCCAGCGCGTTGCGCGACAGCGTAGCCTCGACGAGCAAGGCATCGTTTTCCATCGCGCTTGCCGGTGCGTGGGAGGCGAGATGGGAGCCGAAGCTGATGCCTTGCTGGTGCAAGTCGTGAATATCCGGCCACGACATCAGCGCCGCCGCTTCACCATGGGCCGAATCCCAATCCGAGCGGCCGCCCACTTTATCGGTGACGACGAACACGTCGGCACTCAAATCATTCTCGGCCAGGATCGGGAAAGCGCTCGTTCGAAAATCCAGATAGGCGTCGTCGAAGGTCAGCATCACGGGCCGACCCTGTATCGGCCTGCCGCTGCGCAAAAGATCGACCAAGGTCGGTGTCGTCACGGCGTAATAGCCCTGTCGGCGCAGGAACTGCATCTGCTTGCGGAAAATCTCCGGCGGCGTGCGGAAGCGTCGGAGCGCGGCGGGGCCTTCGTCTGCGATCCGATGATACATCAAAATCGGGATCGAGGTCGTGGTCTCGGTTTCCCAGGCGGTCTCGCGCGCGACGCCTTCCGGTCCGCGGATGATATGTTTTGCCACATCGACATCCATTGGCGTTCCATGCGGCTCGACCCGCAGCACGGTATCGGTCACGGCGCCCTTCCTGAACCGGTGGATGGCGTAAAGCTCGGTATCAACAGTCTCTTCCAGGGCGAGCCCAGGTTGGGCCGCGAGGACCTGCCTGATCGTCTCCACCCCGAAAGGATGGCCCCAATCGAAGCCCGTCCGGCGAGGCTCGTCCCGGCGGAGATGCGCATGGGCTGTAATCAAACAGCCGCCCGGCTTCACCGCCGCCGCCATCTTCCGGCAGACGGCAGCCAGCATCTGCTCATCCTTCATGTAATAGAGGACTTCGGAGCAGACGACGAGATCTTGCTCGGGCGGCAAATCGCTCCTGACGAAGTCGAGAACACGCAGCTCGACATTGTCATGACCGCGGCACCGCTCGGTCGCCCTGTCGATCGCTCGCTGGGAAATGTCCGTCGCCGTCAACCGGCCGACTTTTTTCGCCAGCTTCTCGGTGAAGATCCCTTCGGCGCAGGCAAGTTCCAGGGCCTTTTCGATCCCCTGCGGGATCAGGTTCAATGTCTGCTCATATTTGACCTGCTCATAGACCGAAACGTAGTTCCAGGGGTCCGGATGCTCAAATATCTGTTCCCAATACTCTTGTTCGGACTTAGGGGTGGTCGTTTCTGCTCCCTTCTCCGGCCCCGCGCCGGAGGGTTTGGCAAGCCGCGGGCTTAGACGACCTTCGAGATCCCGCAGGATGCCGGACAGCCGGGCGTCGTTGTCCTGTTGGTCGCCCGGCGTTGTGGCAAGCAGAGCATTGCCGGCGATACGCCCCATCAGCTTTTTCAGACGTCCTCGCCGGCGGCCGCGCCTGATGATGAGGCCGCCAAAGCCCCGGTAGCCTCGCAGGGCCTCGGTTGTCCAGGAGCGGGCATAGGCAAGGGTTGCCGGCGTCGGCAGATGCTCTGTCGCCTGCATCTCCTGCATGATCAGCCTGATTTGCGCCCGGATCGACAGATCGCCCCAGAATGGCCCGACTAAGGTTCCAACCTGCAGTCCGCCGGAAAAGGCATGCATGATCAGCGAGTCGGCTCGTTCGGTCTTGGGGATTCTCGATAGCGCGCCGAGGTCGACGCTGACCACCTGGAAATTGCCGAGCGTAAAGGATCGCAAAGGGTTGGCGGCCGAGAGCTGCCAACAGGCGATCTCGATGATCTTCCGCCCGGTGCCGGGGAAAGAATGCTGCTGGATCTGATCGATGAGCGACAGAAAGGGCGCTTGCCATTTGTCGAGCGCGTCGATCAGCTCGTCGCCCCGCTCGGTCAATAATCCCGTCCGCAGGCCGTGCATGATCACCGCGACAAGAAAGTTCTCATGGCCCGCCGCATCCGGCATGACCGGCACGAGCGCGGCAAGAGCTGCGATCTCGGTTGCCGGGCTGAGCCTTGCCGAGACTGCCCAGGCGAGCATGCGCAGCTGGCTGAGGCCGGGCGTCATCCAGCCGGTCTCAGGCCCCTCAACGTCCAAGCCATGCTGCAGACGCAGAGCCTCGGCCTTCGTCGTGACTCGGACGGCGTCACGCACCAGCTTGAATGGATCGCCGGACAGCGAGCCCGCTTTCATGCGATAAAAGGCGAGGCATTTGTCGACACGGCGAAACTCGGCGCCCGCAAAGGCCATGCGCAGCCAGAGGTCCCATTCCTCGCCGGTCTGCAAGCTCTCGTCCATGCCGCCCATACGTTCGAACAGGCTCTTGGGAAAGACGACCGTGTGGATGGCGAGCGCACAAAAGGAGGAGAACTCGCGCTTGGCAGCATCGCCCGCCAGCATCGGCGCCTGTTCCACCGGCATCATGCGCCCGTCCGGGGCGACCCGGCGGTAGGCGCAAAAGGCGATGATCGGCTGAGATCCATCCTCCGCCACCGGCAGCATGGATTCGATGAAGCTTGCATCCAGCCAATCGTCGGCGTCCAGCATGGAGAGCAGGGGGGCGGCCGCCAGACGCGCGGCATGGTTTCGCGCCGCCGCCGCACCGGCATTTGCCTGATGAACGGGCAGAATGCGGGCGTCGGTTGCGGCGATGCCTTGCAGAACGTCCCAAGTGCGGTCGCTCGAACCATCGTCGACGACGACCGCCTGCCAGTTCGAAAGCGTCTGCCGCTGCAGGCTGGCAAGACATTCGGCAAGTGTGGCCTCCGCATTGTAGGCAGGGATGAGGAAGGAAATATCCGGCGTCGCGGCGCTCACCATGCGGGCATCTTCCATCGGCGCAGAACGTAGAGCGCGCCACTGACGCATCCAAGTATTTCCTGCTTCAGGAAGACGTCGTGCGACGACACACCCTTGCGCAGGCGTTTGCGTAGCCGTCCGGCAAAATATTTCGGGAAGGAGATGAGGATGCGCCGGAGGTTGCCGCCGTTTCCGGTGTTCTGATACTGGACGAGCAGCGCCGCGATATGGCCGCTCATATATTGGTGGATCTGTTTGGCCAGCCCCTTCATATCCTTGCGATGGAAGTGCCAGGAGACGGCGGTGGGCTCGTAGCGGCAGACATGGCCGTGATGGAGGAGCCGGTTCCAATATTCGGAATCGCCCGAACAGCCCGCAGCGCCCATGTCCAGGCGGACGTCGAACAGGCCGATCTCGTCGAAGACCTTGCGGCGGAAGGCCTGGCTGGCGCCAGCGCCGATGGTCCAGACCGGCGCCCCGTAACGCGCGTGGCTGTTATAGAAATGGTGGTCGAAGTCCTGCCGGAGATAACCTCTGCCGAAGCCCCAATGTTTTTCGAAGATGAACTGCGCCGGCGTTGCAAGTTCGCCGGGAAGGATCAAGCCGGTCACGCAGGCGATCTCCGGCTGATCGAACGCCTTCATCAGGTTCTCCAGCCATCGCTCATGGAGAACCACGTCATCGTCGGTGAAGGCAACGAATTCGGTTTTCGCCGCACGGATGGCGGCATTGCGGGCATAATCCAGCCCGACCCGGTCCTCCCGGACGTAGGTTGCGCCCGCTTCCTCGACAACGCGACGCGTCGCATCCCCGGCGGAGGCGTTGTCCACCACGATGATTTCGACCGGACGAAGCGATTGTTCCGGAATCGAGGCCAGGCAGCGGCGCAGTTCCTCCGGCCGGTCCTTGGTGCAGATCAAAATGCTGACGTCGCGATTGCCGAGCGGGGTTTCAGCCACGCGGCGGGCATGGTCGAGCGTGTCGCGCCGAACGACACGCTCGACCAGCACGGCTGCCCTCTCGGGTCCTTCCACGTAAGCCTGTCCGACGGGAAGGCCATCCGACAGAAAGACCACAAGCCCCTCGGAGAGGGCGGGCGAAACGGCATCGACACCAGCCGAGGGGAAATCGAGATAGTGAATTGGTACGGGAAAATTTATGTCTTTGAGATCGGACGGAATTGGTACTCGCATCAACACACTCTCGATCGTACCGTTGAGCCGTGCGCATCGAGCCTAGATCGAGATCGATCTTCGGAAAGCACGATGCGTCAATTCGGAAAACCGGAGCAGCTTTCGCGTCCGAAAGGACGCGACGAGGCTCCAGGCAGCCCGCATCAACGACGCGCGGTGAGCAGCCGCGATGATTGCTTGTCGGCCTTCATTTTCTCCTTAAACCAGTCGAGCGTCATGGCCACACCCTGTTCGTAGCTGATCTTGCACGACCAGTCGGGCATGACGTAATTCGCATTGCTCAGGTCCGGCCGCCGGTTGGTGGGATCCTGCGGGGGTGACGGCTCGAAGACGATCGGCACGCCGCCGACGAGGCGGGACACATATTGCGCGACCTCGAGAACCGAGATCTCGCGATCGTTGCCGACGTTGAGAGGCCCCTTATAGTCGGTTTGGTTAATCCAGAAATAGCGGGCGAAGCCGTCGACGATATCGTCGACGTAACCCCAGCTGCGGGACTGCAGACCGTCGCCGAACACGGTGATCGGGCGGCCCGACAGCGCCTGGGTGACGAAGTTGGAAACCGCGCGTCCATCGTCGGGGCGGGTGCGGGGGCCGTAAATGTTGAAGGGCCGGACGACCTTGACGTCAAGCCCCTGGGTGCGCTGCATCTCGAACAGGAGCGATTCCGTGCACCGCTTGCTCTCATCGTAAGACGAGCGCGGCCCAGTACAGTCGACCTGGCCCTTGTAGGATTCCGGCTGCGGCGAGACCAGCGGGTCGCCATAGACTTCGGAGGAAGAGGTAAAGCCGAAACGGCCGCCCTTCTTCAGGAGGTCGAGAAGCCGCATTGCCCCGAGAAGGTTGGCGGAAATCGTCCGCTTCGGCTCCTTCATATACCAGGGCGGCGATGCGGGAGAGGCAAGATGGTAGATTTCGTCGAATTGTTCGGAGGTCTGCAGCGTTTCGACATCCGATTTCACGAAGTGGAAACGAGGGTCCTTGATGTGCTCGATATTCTCGAAAAGTCCGGTCCAAAGGTTATCGACAACGACAAGTTTCTGAACGTCCGTCCTGAGCAGAAGTCGGTCGCACAGATGCGATCCGATGAAACCAGCTCCGCCCGAAATCAATACAGTTTTCATTTGTATGCCCCTGGTGACTTCAAGTTAGGTAATTGTTTATTAGCATTCCCTATTATGGCTGGCAATTCCTTAGATTATTTCTAAGAAATACTCGCGCGTTAATCTTAATTATTAATTCCTATTACTCACGGTAGTATGGATCCCCGTCCGGGGTGTAGTTGCGGGTTCTCGGACATAGGCTGCAGCCGGCTCGACTGCGGCGTGTCCGTCAGCCACTAAAGGTTCTCTATCATAAGGGCGAAGTCGCGCATCGGGCTAAAGTCTGACTCGAGATGAGCTCATTGATTCAGAGCGTGCCTTCGGCCCGCTTCAAAGCCCGACGCGTAAACAGCCCGCTCCGGCGTGCGTCACGCCGACTGCGCCCATTGCCGCTCAGTCGGCCGACAGCGCGGTCAGAATCTGGTAGGCGGCGGCGACGCGATCCTCGTTGGGATAATTTTTATTGGCCAGGATGACGATGCCGAGGCGCTGCTTGGGAATGAAAGCGACATAGGCGCCGAAGCCGTTGGTCGAGCCGGTCTTATTGATCCAGACGTCGTCGCGCGGTGTCATTGGCGGGCGCAGTTCGGAGACCGGAAGGGTCTTCAGCATCGCTGGCGAATTGCCCTCAAGCAAGTTCGCCGGCGCGGCGGGATAGGCATATTGCTCCCAGATCAGACCCTGAGTCATCGCTCCGACGCCGAAATATCCGACATGCGTATTGCGGATGGCCTGCTGTAGTGTTTCGTCGAGCTTGACGAGGCCCAAATTGGCGCCGACGAAGCGGATCATGTCGCCGGCCGTCGATCTCACGCCATAGGCTTCGGAGGAAAGCAGGGCCGCAGTCAGGCGGGCCGGCTCGCCGGTGCGCTTATAGCCCTGGGCATAATCCGTCATCCGCGACTGAGGCAGATTGATATAGGTGTTCTGCAGTCCGAGAGCGGGAAACAGGCGGCCTTCCGCCAAGGCGGCAAAATCGCCGCCCATGGCTTTCGCCGTGATATAGCCGAGCATGCCGATGCTCGGATTGGCGTAGCTTCTCTGCGTCCCCTCGGCATAGGATGGTTCCCAGGCTGCGAAATAGTCAAGCAGTTGCTTTTCGCTTCTGATGTCATCGGGCAGCTGCAGCGGAAAGCCGCCCGCCGTGTGGGTGGCAAGATCAGCGAGCGTGACTTCGCCGAACGGCTTTCCCTTCATCGCCGGCAGATAGTGGCTGACCTTGCCCGACAGCGAAAGCGCGCCCGTTTCTTGCGCATAGGAGGCAAGCGTTACCGTGAAAGTCTTGCTGATCGACCCGAGCTCGAAGAGCGTCGTCGGTCCCACCGGCCTGCCCGTCTGCTTCGATTCGACGCCATAGGTGAAGACATGCTCCGTGCCGTCGACGGTTATGCCGACGGCCATGCCCGGAATGGCGTGTTTGTCCATGACCGGCTTGATCGCGGCGTCCGCGATCGCTCTCACTTTCGCCTCGTCGGCGGCAAAGCCGCTTGTGGACGCGCAGGCCGAGATCAAAGCGGCCGATAAAATTCTTATCCCAATACTCTTCATATCAGTCATTCTCCAAAGGGCGGCCCGTGAGTGCGCGAAGCGCACGCAGACGGCGTTTAAAGGCGCTGTTTTCCAATCACAAACGATGATATCTCGCGGGAGATAAAAGAAATTCTAGGGCTTCTATGGTTCGTCCATTCCTCCCGTTGAACGGTCTCAGAGCCTTCGAAGCCTCGGCAAGGCATCTGAGCTTCACCCGCGCCGCGATCGAACTCTGCGTGACCCAGGCGGCCGTCAGCCAGCAGGTCAAGGGCCTGGAGAAGCGATTGGGGGTGGCGCTCTTCCAGCGCCTTCCCCGCGGCTTGAAGATCACGGCGGAAGGCGAGGCGCTGCTGCCGACGGTGACCGGCTCTTTCGATCAGATGGCGACGGCGCTCGACAGGATCGAGGCAGGGCAGGTCAGGGAATTGCTGTTTCTGGGCGTGGTCGGCACATTCGCCGTTGGCTGGCTTTTGCCACGGCTCTCGGATTTCCAGCGGCGGCATCCTTTCATTGATGTGCGGGTTTCCACCAACAACAATCGCGTCGATCCGGCGGCCGAGGGGCTGGATTTCGCCATCCGTTTCGGCAGCGGCTCATGGCACGGCACGGAGGCGCAGCGCCTGTTCGACGCGCCTCTCTCGCCTCTCTGCGTTCCCAATTTGGCGGAGGACATACAATCGCCGGCGGACCTTGCCGGGGCGAGGCTTCTTCGCAGCTATCGCGCGGATGAGTGGAGCACGTGGTTTCGGGCGGCCGGCGTTCCGCCGGCGGCGCAGGTGAATGCCGGCATCGTCTTCGACTCTTCCGTCGGCATGATGGAGGCTGCACTCCAGGGATTGGGGATCGCGCTCGCGCCGCCTTCAATGTTTTCGAGGCACCTTGCTTCGGGCGCGATCGTGCAGCCCTTTGCTACTTCCATATCGCTCGGAAGCTACTGGCTGACGCGCCTGCAATCGCGGCAGGTCACAGCTGGTATGCGCGCCTTTTCGGATTGGTTGTTTTCCAACCTGTAACGGGTGTGGTGGGTCGGAGCGCCCGCTCGCACGAGCGCTCCGATGAACGCCTTATTTCTGAATGCAGGTGTCGACGGTATCCTTGGTGCATTCGTCAAGCCCGGTGAAGACCGGGTCCTCGACCGGCTTTCCTGCGATCAGGTCCATCATGACAGAGGGAGCCTTGTACCCCATTTCGAACGGCCGCTGGCCGACGAGGGCGGTGACGAGGCCTTCCTTGGCGATCGCCACCTCTTCGCCAATCGTATCGGCGGCGCCGATGACGAACTCGTTCTTGGCGATCTTGTCTGCCATCGGCTTGAACAGGTCGCGATAGGGCTGGGGTGCGCCGAACAGCGGCCAGCCGCCCATGATGCCGAAAGCATCGAGGTCGGGATTGGCGGCGAGAATATCGGTCATCGCCTGAACGCCCTTGGCGCCGTCGTCATTGGTGAAGACGGGGCAGCCGGCAACTTCCGTCCAGCCGCCTTCGCCCTTCAATGCGGGGAGGTCCTTCTGGCCGCTCAGCGTGTCACGCATGCCTTGCGCGCGGCGCAGGATGTTGTCGGCGCCGGGGTTGCCTTCGATGGTGCAGATCTTACCGCCGTTCGGCTTGGCCTTCTTGATGTATTCGCCGATCCGCGCGCCCATCAGATAGTTATCGGTGCCGAGATAGGTCTTGCGCAGTGCCGCATCTTCCGCCGCAAGATCGGCATCGAGCGTCATGACCGGAACGCTCGGATTGGCGGTCTTCAGTGTCTGGGCGATCAGCTTGGCGTTGGACGGCGAGATGGCGATCGCCGCCGTATCCGCCTTGCCGAGCATATCCTGGACGATCTGCGCCTCACCGGCTTCATCGGAGGTCGATGCCGGGCCGGTGTAGAAGCATTCATATTCCGCAGATGCGTTTTCCTTGTTCCATTTCTGGCAACCCTGGTTGATCGCCTCGAAGAACGGGTTGTCGAGGCCCTTGACGACGATGACGAGCTGCTTCTTGGCGGCCAAGGCTTGACCGGCCGTGAGCGCCAATACGGCAGCTGTAAGCAATAATGCCTTCCTCATAGCTTCCTCCCTTTGAGAAGACGGGCGCCATCGCCCGCCCAGTAATCAACCGGGATACCAGACGATACGAGGCTCCTCCCCTGAACGCCGGTATTCCCAGGCTGAATCGATGAGTTTTTCGAGATCGTAGATGGGGCGCCAACCCAGCAGGAACTTGGCCTTACTGTTATCCATCCAGTTCGAGTGGAATTGGCTTGGTATGTCGATGGAGCCGAGCCCGCGCGTGCGGGCGAGATAGGCGGCGACTTCGCCATAATCCACGGGGCGATCCATTGAGATGTTGAAGAGCTGGCCCTCGGCGCGGGGATTGTCGATCGCCGCCAGAATCGCCGAGACGAGATCGTCGACATGGACGAAATTGCGCTTCAGCGGGCGCCCATCGGCGTCGCGCAGCAGCGGCACCGTGCCGTCGCGGGCATATCGTTCGGCATCGGCCGGCGGGACAAGGGTCTTCCAGTCCGGCCCGCCGAAGACATCCTCGCCGAAGGAGAGCGTGAATTTGAAATCGTCCTTCTCCATGATCCAGGGCGCGCGCAGGCAGCAGGTGTTGATGCCGTACTGGACGGCGAACTGCTCGAGCATCACCTCTTCCAGAACCTTGGAGAGCGCGTAGCACCCGGGATAGGCGCGGTGCGGCGTCGCTTCGGTGATAGGCCCCTCGTGACGGTAGAAGAAATGGCCGATGCCGGCATCGCCGCCGATGAGGATGAACTGCTTGGCCGTCGGGCTCGTGCGGAAGGCTTCGAGCAGCCAGAAGAGGCCCTTGACCGTCACATCCATCACGTCATCAGGCGTTTCCTTGCAGGTGGCGAGATGCAGGACATGGGTGACGCCTTCCATCGCGGCTGCGACGGTGTCGCTATTGGCGATCGATCCCTTAACGACGCTGACGCGGTCGGTTTCATCAAGCACGCGATTATGGCAAAGCGCGCGAATGCGTGCTTTGGAAAATCCCGGCTCGTCAAGCAGCCCAGTAATGAAGCGCCGCCCGACCTTGCCCGTAGCCCCGGTGACAAGGATCAGCATACCTCTCTCCCAGCAACAGCTAATATCCGCGCGTTTGCCGCGTCAATCTGTATTTGTCGTACTAAATAGATTTTTGTGATGGGGGGCCGTTTTAGCGGACATTCGATTGACGATTCCTGACGCTTTTGCATTAATGAAGCCAATCGCTCGTCCGGGAGGAGATCGGCAAAAGCGAGATCGCAGGCGTCTGACCCGCAACCGGGCAACCGGCGGCGAAGGCAGGCGTGCATTCCGGGGAGGGTAGTCGGCTGGCAGCGGTTCTCGAGCTCACCAATATTTCAAAACACTTCGGCGCCATCCAGGCCGTGAACGACGTGTCGTTTTCGCTCGAAGCCGGCCAGGTCGTCGGCCTCATGGGTGATAACGGCGCCGGCAAGAGCACGCTGGTCAAGATGATCGCCGGCAACTTCCGGCCGAGCGAAGGTACGATGCGCCTCGATGGCAAGGAAATCGTCATGCACCGGCCGGTCGAGGCCCGCCAGCACGGCATCGAGATCGTCCACCAGGACCTGGCGCTCTGCAACAATCTGACGGCGGCGGCCAACGTCTTTCTCGGGCGGGAGCTGCGCCGCGGCATCGGCCCGCTGAAGGTGCTCGACTACAAGACGATGTACCGACGGGCCGGCGAGATCTTCAAGGAGCTGAAATCGGAAACCCGGCCGCGCGACCTGGTCAAGCAGATGTCGGGCGGCCAGCGGCAGGCGGTGGCGATCGCCCGCACCATGCTGTCGGAGGCGAAGATCGTGCTGATGGACGAGCCGACGGCCGCCATTTCGGTGCGCCAGGTGGCGGAGGTGCTCAACCTGATCCGCGAGCTGCGCGATCGGGGCATCGCGGTCGTGCTGATCAGCCACCGCATGCCCGACGTCTTTACCGTCGCCGACCGCGTGATCGTCATGCGACGGGGCAGGAAAGTTGCCGACAAATCGATCGCGGCGAGTTCGCCCGAGGAAGTCACGGGTCTCATCACCGGCGCCATCGAACAGGTTTGATCGGCGCTGCACGGGGCAGAAAAGAAGGTCAGCAATGGCAGTTACCCTCGACCAGACAATTGCGCAGCGCGAGCGAAGCCGGCTTTCGGAATTTGTCGGCAGCCAGACCTTCTGGGTCCTGATCGCCGTCGTCCTTGCCTGCATCTTCCTGTCCTTCGCGACTGACTCCTTTGCGACGGCGAAGAACCTCTACAACATCACCCGCAACGTCACCTTCGTCGCGATTATCGCGCTCGGCATGACGCTCGTCATCATCACCGGCGGCATCGATCTCTCGGTCGGCTCGGTGCTCTGCCTCTGTAGCATGGTGCTCGCGGTGACCATGAATGCCGGCTACAGCATCGAGGTCGGCATTGCCGCGGCCATCGGCACGGCGCTAGTGGTCGGCGCCTTCAACGGCGTGATGATCGCCTATCTCGATTTTCCGCCCTTCGTGGTGACGCTCGGCATGCTGTCGATTGCGCGAAGCCTCGCGATGGTCGCCTCGAACAATACCGTTGTCTTCCAGTTCGGCCCCGACCATGACCAACTGCTGGCGCTTGGCGGCGGCGCCTGGTTTCTCGGCATCGCCAATCCAGTGCTCTATATGGTCATCCTGGCGCTTCTGACCGGCTTCGTGCTGCGCTGGACGCGCTTCGGCCGCTATGTCTTCGCGATCGGCGGCAATGAGCATGCCGCGACGCTGACCGGCGTTCCCGTGCGCCGCATCAAAGTCGCCGTCTACATGATCTCGGCGCTTTCGGCCGGCATTGCCGGCATCGTCCAGACCGGCTGGCTCGGCGCCGTCACCACCAATATCGGCGCCGGCATGGAACTCCAGGTCATCGCCGCCGCCGTCATCGGCGGCGCCAATCTCGCCGGCGGCGTCGGCACCGCTTTCGGCGCCCTGGTGGGGGCGGCGCTGATCGAGGTAATCCGCAACAGCCTCGGCCTGCTCGGCATCAATGCCTTCTGGCAGGGGACCTTTATCGGCGGTGCGATTGTGCTGGCGGTGCTGTTCGACCGGATCCGCAACTTCAGGCAGAGCGAGTAGGCTTGCCGGCTGGCCGGGCGTCTGCCGGTTCAGGCCTCGATGATGTAGACGATCGTTAGCGTATCGCGATCGACGATGACGATGCGGACATCGGCAAGGATGAAGAACCGGTAGCCGGGGGCCATTCTCCGCAACCGCTTCCTACTGCATAGGAAAGCGGCTCAGCATCCGATCCTGGACGTTTTCCCAGCCGACGATCATCGCTGCGAGCGAGATGACTTTGTCGCGGTCCGCGGCCTTTGTTATGTAGCCTTCAAGGACGACGACAGGGCCGAGCATTCTGATCTCGATGGCGCTGCTATCGATGTCGGGATCGGCGGAAAGGGTTGCCGATATGGTTGCGATGGTCGAGGCCGAGCTATGGCCTTCCGAACAGCGCTCTTCATGATTGTTGGGGCCGAACTTCATATCCTCCTCCTGTTCCGCCCCTCCACGGACCTGCAGGTTCCATAAGATTGATATATGAAGTGCGGATCCGGCCTTACCAGTCCGACTTAGGTCCGGCTTCTCCTCGGCCTCGTCTGACTTAGATGCTCCCCGTCCTGAAAGGACCGTCAGGAAGGGTTTCGTCGTTATCGCTGAACTTCAGTCAGAACCCGCCTGTCGACGCGCCAAATTGATCAATGGTGGGATGAATAGCATGCCGAGATTGGGAATAGTGGATTGGAATAGACGCGAGGATTTCGCGCCGCTGATGCTGGTAATGAGCGGCGAAGAAAAGCACAGGTTGGTGCGATCGCTGGGCGAGGTGGCCGACGCCTTGATCATCGGCTGGCCGACAGACGACGGCCAGCAATATATTGCCGCTGTAAAAACGTGCCTGGATGCCATCCAAGGCCACATCCCGGCTAACATAGCGCGTGCCGCACTCATTCGCGCGGCAGAGGAAGCCGGCATTCCCGTGATTGCAGTCGTTCACTAGTCTTAAGCTTCCGTCTGAGAAATCATCAACTGCGGACAATGCGTCTGAGGCGGGACGGCGAGGGAACCTTTGAAAGGAGCGGAGTGTTATTCCCCGCATCATCGCAGGAGACATGGCCGGTGTATATCATCGTTGGCGGGACGGGACACGTCGGCTCCGCCGTGGCGAAGACGTTGCTCGACGAGGGCAAAGCGGTCACTATCGTCACTCGAAACCCTGAGAAGGCGGGCGCATGGCGACAGCGGGGCGCGGAGGTCGCTCTCGCCGACGTCCACGACGTAACCTCGCTGCGCCAGGTGTTTCGCCATGGGAAGCGGGCTTTCCTACTGAACCCGAACGCTGACATCTCGAGCGATACGGATCGGGAGGAACGCAAAACCGTCCGCTGCCTGCTCGAGGCGATCGACGGGTCCGGGCTGGAGAAGGTGGTGGCGCAATCAACGATGGGCGCGCAGCCGGGCGAGGAATGCGGTGATCTCAACGTCCTTTACGAACTGGAGGTGGGCCTGAGGAACCAGCCGATTCCGGCCAGTGTCGTCCGCGCGGCCTACTACTACAGCAACTGGGATGCGATGCTGGGGTCCATCAAGAGGGACGGGGTGCTATCGACCATGCTCCCTGCCAACCTCAAGCTCCCCATGGTCGCGCCGGAGGATCTGGGAAGGGTGGCTGCGCGGCTCCTGCAGGAGCCGATCGAACAGATCGGCATATACCCCGTCGAGGGGCCGAAACGGTACTCCGCTAATGACGTTGCCGCTGCCTTCGCCGCCGCTGTTGGCCGGGCTGTCCGCGTCGACGTGATCCCGCGCGAAAACTGGGAAAACGCATATCGCAGTTTGGGCTTCTCCGTCGCGGCGGCTCGCTCATATGCCAGGATGACGGCGCTTACCGTCGATGGTCCGGAATATCCCGAGGATCCAATTCGAGGATCGATCTCAATCCAGGCCTACATAGGCCAGCTCCTTCGCAACTCGTCCTGAAGCGTTGCCGGCACGGCAGATCGATCAGCTGGCGACTGCCAAAAAAATGCCCCGCCGGAGCGGGGCAATTTTGGAAAGGACGGGATCGCTTGGGAGCGGAAGCATCCGTGGCATTATGACGGGTGCGGTCCCGCGCAATCCCGATGCCATAACGGTAACCGGCTTTCTTGGTTCCTGTACGGTTTCGGACAGATCGCCTCGTCCGCTTCTCGGTGGGTCGCGTTCTCGTTAATGCGGGGGCTGGAGTGGATCGCGCAGAATACAAGGGGTGCGCAGGGAGACAGGAGTGGCTCCCTCTGCGCGATCCGGATCAAATAACGTCATCGGTTTTCGATAGTTCCTGTCCGGCAGCGTACGGAGTGAAGTATCGCCGTCATAAAATACGCTCAATGAACTTTCTGGTAGCAAGTAACCATAAGGATAGACGCAAAACCTACTGATGCGTGTTACATCAGCAGCCGCAGCAAAGCCTCCTCGTCCTTAACTCCATGCTGAAACGACTGGATGATCCGGCTGGCCAAGTCTTCACGCTCGGCGTCAGTCTTGATCTGTTTAACCGAAACGACGTGGTCATAGACCCTCTGGCAGAGGGCAAGCTCGGCGTCATCAAGAGCGTTTTGCGCTTGTGGTATCAGGGATAGGATCATGACGCCCTCAATTCCCGAAATCGAATGCATGTCGCCCGGAAGTGTGCTGCGGTTCCGGGACTACGAGATGCATCAAGAAAGTGCATGTCGCCCGGAAGTGTGCCGCGGTTTTCAAACGCGCTTCAGACTTTCAAGCGCTGACCACGCGCCGGTACTCGGTTTCGCTGCGGCCGTAGCTCCCGCCGGCAATATCGATCAGCTTTCCGCGGTCACGCACGATGATCTTGCCGCGCCGGGATTTGATCATGTGTTCGGCCTCCAGCTCAGCCATTGCCACGGTCACGCCCGAGCGCCGAACGCCCAACGCCAGCGCGAGACGTTCGTGGGTCATCGGGATTTCATCGCCGTCGGCGCGGTCGTGGCTGAGGAGCAGCCAACGGGCAAGGCGCTGATTGACGGTGTTGCGGGCGAGCGCGACAGCCGTCTCGGCGGTCTGCATCATCACGATATGGGCATAACGCAGGAGTTTCCTGCGCAGTGACCCGCTCTCGTCCATTGCCTCCTTCAGAGCCTCGGCCCGGATGCGCAAGGCCGAGCCGGTCATCTGCACGAAGGTGCGCAGAGGCGTTTGATCGAGGTCGAGGAGAAGGCAGACACCCGCCATGCCTTCCCGGCCGATATTCGATATTTCCAGACTGCCGCCGGCTGGCGTCATCGTGACCACCGAGGCCATGCCCTTCTCGATAAAGTAGGCATAATCGATCGATATGTTCGGCTGAACGAGAACATCCTCGGAATTCAAGCTGACAATCTCGAGATGAGGTGCAAGCCGGTGCAGATCCTCAGGCGCGAGCGAGCGCAGGAGCAGGTTGTGGGGTGAGGTGGATCGGAACATCGTGTCTCCTCCGTTGCGGCGGGAGACAATGCCTCTCAGAGTGCCTAGGCCAAAATCTGCGGCACCATGATCAGTTAATTAGTGCTGAAGCGTACAAAAGCAATGGCGCCTCATGCAGCATTACACGCTTCAAGCCACAGGGTATGCCCGCTGTCCGGTTAGCCGGTTCGTTCGAGCTCGCCAGCCTTAGCGACCGGCTATTTCGCCCCCTGCATCGAAGCTTTGAGCTTGATCGCCATGCTGATCTGGCCGCGAACCGAAATGAAACCGTCGCGATTATTGCCGCGCTGCATATCGACATTGTTGGTCACGCCGGTGACCTTGCAATCATCGGCGATCGTCTCCACGACAACCGAGCAATTCCGCGACGCAATGTCATAGAGTGCCTTCTGGGCCTTCTGGACCTGCTCGTCCACCGGCGCGTTCTGATCGAACGGCAACGATAGCGAAATACTCGACTGAACGGTGACATAGCCCTCGGGCACCGGCCCAGGCCGGGCAGGCGTGGTTTGGCCGAACGCGCCGGATGCGGCGAAGGTGAGGACGGCAGCAGCAGCGCAGAAACGGATAGCGATCATCGGATCCTCCATGAAGCCACTACATCTAGCTTCAGGCGATTAACTCCTGCTGAGGTATTTGGGTAAAATTGTGCTTGTCGGCAAGCGGATCTGAAAGATCGCGACGCGCTTTGAAGTTGCCGGGGCCTACGCCGCCGGTGGGCGGTACCGGATCGACCTCGCCTTTTCCAAGGCCTGGATCGTATCTTCGACGTCGAGAAGGACAGTGGTCTCGATAGAGCGGAGCGCGCCTCCTGCGCCGATCGCAAGCGTGACAGCCGCCATCGACACGTTGTCGGGCGCTTCCCACAAATTCCACCCGTCATGCTCGCCGAAGGCATACCAGAACCCATGGAGTTTGCCGCCCACGGATTCGATGTAGCTGCGGGCCGCCTCCCGGCGATCCTCAGGTTTTTCGATCATGCGTGCCCAGGTTTCGGGCGTGTAGCTGAAGCGTGTGAGATACATGGCCATGGTTTGCCCCTCCGCCAGACCGGTACAGTAAACGCCCAAGCCCGGAGGAACGCCAGTCATTCAATGTGGGTATCAGGCTCTTTGCCGTCGGTTGCCAGAGGCTGTTCTATCACGGTTTACCGGCGCTCTTTGTCACAGACGCAGCGCATCAAGGCTAACGATCGCGGTCAGCCCTCCGGGGGCGACACAAACCGGCTGGCATCGAACGGGCCTGTGGCGGCGACCGAAACGGCATCATCATCGGATCCTGCGCCCTTCGTCTGCCGATGAATCGTGCGCGGGGAGATGCGAGGCGCGCTCAATCCGATCGCCTCGCCGGGAGAATGCAGCGCCCATTTCATCAGCGCCGCTTCGGACGTCGATCCCAGGAAATCTGTGTCTTCCCAGGATGCGGTCATCGGCAGGGAGGCGATCATATCGGCGCCCTGCCGGGAGGTCGCCTGTGCAGCAACGAGGGGATGGAAGCGGGCGTGGGCCGGCAATGCCGGCGGCCGTCTCTCCGGAAGGGCATCAATCGGGCCGATCGACGCAGTTACCAGCCGGTCGTCTGCGGCCGCATCCTGCGCGGGGGCTACCGGGCGCATCGCCGGTATCGGAATCTGGAAAGATGCAAGGTCCGGAGCGGAGTCCTTGTCATCCGGCTCGCCGGCGCCTGTCTGTAGTGCCAGCGCATTCAATGCCCGGCTTTTCGGCGTCGGCAGAAGCGCCGTCACCAGCTTGCTATCTGCGGCGTCGCGCCTAGGCGGCGTCGAGGTTATCACCTCTTCGTCCTCTCCGGCGGTGCTGGCGATCTCTATTGAGGTCGAAGTGACGCGCTTCCTGTAGTTCGCAACCGCCTGATTATATCCCGGCAGCGGCCGGCCATCGGCCGGAAGATGCATGGTCTTACCGTCCGGGAAGATGCGCGCGAGTTCCTGCCGCGACATGCGGGGCCAGGCTCTGACGTTGCCGACGTCGAGATGCACGAAGGGCGATCCGGAGGTCGGATAATATCCGACGCCGCCGACCTGCATCTGCATGGCAATGGCACGCAGTGTCGAAAGCTTCACGCCGGGAACGTAGAAGTCCATCGCCTTGCCCAGCATGTGCTGGCTCTTCTTGGCGACACCCGTGCTGCGCGAACGGTTGCGGAGCATGTTGTTGGTGGCGGGGGAACGATAGGCGGAGACGACGTGGATATAGTCCTTGCCGCCGCTCTTCTTATACACCTCCCAGACAAGGTCGAGCAGCCGCGGATCCATGCGGGTTGGCTCGTTCCTGCGCCAGTCGCGCAAAAACCGGTTGATCTGGGCAAGGCCCCGAGAATCGAACTTTCCATCCCGCTTGTAGGTGATCGTGGCTCTCTCGCCCGTATGGGTAAAGAACAGCTTAAGCGCCCGATCTTCCGCCGAGGCCAAGGATGCAGAAGCGACAAGCGCCGGCAGCGCGATCAGCGCCGGCAGAATGGTCTGCGCTGCGAAGCGTTCCGCGTGTGAGAGGAGCGCGGCAATTCCGCCCAAGGCTCCGGCCGACAAACCCTGCAGTGAATACTTATACACGAACAAACCCGTCCTACACCAAACACTCGACGACGGGCGGGAAAACTCCGCATCCATCAGGCTCAATAAAGCCAGCTTATGGTCAACAAATTGCTAACAGGTGGACTTGTGAATTGAAGATGGGCCGCCAGCGGCGTCCAACTTATTGCTGTTCGCACCACTCTGAGCTTTGGTGCGCATGCACAGGGAGGCATCAACCTTTCGGTCGTGGAGGTTTGGCATGAGACATCCTGTCGAAAGCCGTCGGTAGCGGGGAAGAAGTGACCCTCTCACGTGGGAGAAACCCTTAGAACCGGACCTTCCGTCGCACTCTTCTCGCCGGATGCGCGAAGAACAGCTTCTGGCGCGATCGTCTTACACGCCTGTCGGACCTCTGCGAGGGCGAAGAGGCTATCGAACGTCACCCAAGGGCGAGACAGCCGGGGCATTCAAAGCGGTGCCGTCGACGGCGAAATGTGAGCCATGGCAAGGGCAGTCCCAGCAGCACTCAAGGGAATTCCAGTGCACGTGGCAGCCTATGTGTGTGCAGGATGCGGACTGTTTGTAGAGCATCCCATCCTCTGTTCGGAAGGCGGCGATCTTGGTGAGGCCTTCCCGGACAATGGCACCTTCTCCGGGCTGCAACTTGTCGACGGAATCGAGTTCGCCAGGCGCGACATACTCCGCGAAATTCTTGATCGCCGTCGCATTCTCCATCAGGTAATCGCCGATCGCCCGGGGCGTCTTGCGCGAGGGCTCGTAAAGGTCCCGCCACGAACTGTCGCCATTGAGAACGAGATCGCGGATCAGCAGTGAAGCGACCACGCCATGGGTCATGCCTTCGCCGGAATCCCCGGTAACGACGAACACGCGCTGGTTGCCGGGATTGCGGCCGATGAAGGCGGCGTAGTCGATCGTCTCCATGACCTGGCCCGACCAACGATGGGTCTCGACGCCAATATCGGGCATCAGCCGCCTGGTCCAGGCCGTCAAAGCGGCGAAGCGCTCTCCAGCATCGTCGACGGCTCCTGTTTTGTGGTCTTCACCGCCGACGATGAGAAAGTCCGTCGCGCCGTCACCGGGTTGCAGACGCACGTAATGGTAGGGATCTTCCATGTCCCAATAGAGCCCATCTGCGAGGCCTCCGCGTTCGATCTCGAAGGACATCGCATAGGTCCGATACGGCGCCTGCTTGGTGTGAATGGCGACACGGTCGTTGATCGGCGAATTGGTGGCGACCACTGCCCATTTGCCGGTGACGCTGAAGCCGGAGTTTGTTGACACACGGACACCGTCTTCGGTCTCCTCCACCCCCTCGACCACTGTATCGCAGAACAGCGTCCCGCCGCGAGCGCGAATGCCCGCGGTCAGTCCACGGAGATATTTGAGCGGATGGAATGTCGCCTGACTGACATAACGAAGGGCGGGCGTCGCGGCGAATCCCGCAAATGGCAGGCCCGTGACTTTTTCGACCGCGACGCCGATTTGCATTGCGGCGTCGAGTTCGCGTTTGAGATCGGTTTCCTGCGCTTCTGAGGATGGAAATAGGAAACCGTCGACACGTCTGAAATCACAGGCGATACCTTCGCTCCCCTGGATCGCGTCGATACGGTCGATCGCGGCAGATTGGCTCTCATGGAACTGCCGAGCCAGATACCGCCCTCGCAGATCAATCAACTTGGAGAAATAGTCGTCGCATATGGATGACAGATGCGCCGTCGTGCGGGCCGTCATGCCGCTGCCTATCTGGCCGCGATCGATGACCGTCACCCTCTGCCCTGCAAGGGCGAGTTCGTAGGCCACCGATAAGCCGGCAATTCCAGAGCCGATGACAACGGCATCGGCCTCGTCGTTCCGCATGAGTGGGTGCGCGTCGGGCATAACCTTGAGCGGAGCCCACAAGGATACAGTTCTTTCGTCGCTCACATTCATGGCGGATATCTCCGAACAAGTACTCCCTAAATTGGAAGGCACGCAAAAGTTCCGCCCGGACTCTGCCAAACCTGCCCAGCGCTAGGTCGATAAAGCAAAAAGTACGAAGCGCATCGTGGATCCGCCTTTTGAGGCGATCACATTCAGCGAGTTTCGATGGCCTGAACACCGTCGATAGGCTATCGCGGCGGAAGGCCGGCGCGCGCAAGGTCTGCCGCGGCTTGATCCAGAATAGAAGGATCTCGGAAGTTCCAGGTCTGCCGCCACGACTGGATCGTCGCGGTCGGAGCTGACTTGAGCATTTTCTCGACGGCAGCGCGGGCGTCTGCCTCGCGTCCCAGCCGCATATAGGCGACGGCGAGTTGCAATGGCGCGTCGGCGAATTCCGTGGCCTTCAGCGCCTCAACTGCATCTTCGTTTTTACCAAGCACGATAAAAATAAAGCCTCGCGTGTAGTTGACGAACCAAGCCAATGCCGGGTCCCGCGCGGCTGCAGCGTCCGTCAGCTCCAGCGCCTTTTCGGGTTGACCTGCCTGTAGGAAAATACTTCCGCCATCCGTGAGGGTGAAAGCATTATAGGGTGCCGCCGCGATGGCTTTGTTCATTTCCGCAACAGCCCCGTCATGGTCCCGCTTGAGCGTGAGGAGCCAAGCGTTGAGCCAGTGTGCCAGTCGTGCTACTTGCGGGCTTAGGTTCTTGTTTGCGAGGACCTGCTTGACCAGTCGGTCTGCCTCCTGAAGATCAGCCTGCGGGTCAGGGCTATGAAGCAGCGCCACTTTCAACCAGTGAGACCACCCCAACTCCACAGTCAGAAGGGGGGAGCCGGGGAATACCTGCAGCCCCTGTTGCGAGATCTCACCGGATCGCTCGAGACCTTCCTTGGTGTAGAGGTTCAATTGGCTTTCCGCGCGTAAGTAGTAGTCGTATTCGGCCAGGTTGGTGCTATCCTTACCCCAGGCCTGACTGTAGTCCGCTTTGCGAATGGCTCCGAATTCGCCGGTCATCGCCCCCACA
This sequence comes from Rhizobium lentis, assembly GCF_017352135.1. Taxonomy (NCBI): domain Bacteria; kingdom Pseudomonadati; phylum Pseudomonadota; class Alphaproteobacteria; order Hyphomicrobiales; family Rhizobiaceae; genus Rhizobium; species Rhizobium lentis. The sequence goes on along the minus strand of NZ_CP071454.1, from coordinate 724,709 downwards.
ATCTTGCCGGTCAACTCATCCTGAAGTGCCCATGGGTCGGTTCCGGCCTTGTCGAAGCGGTCCGCCCAGACATGGTCCCCTGTTTTGGTGTTGATGAGCTGTGCAACGATGCGCACTCTATCGCCTTCCTTGCGTACGCTGCCCTCGACGACATAACCGACGCCCAGCTCCTTGCCGATCTGGCGGATGTCGCCTTGCTTGTCCTGGTATGCGAATGACGAGGTTCGGGAGACGACCGCAATGTCGGAAAAGCGCGAGAGGATGGCGATGACGTCATTCGCCAGCCCTTCTCCCATGTACCCCAGGCTCTTGTCGGCACTGAGATCCGAGAAGGGCAGTACGGCGACAGAAGGGATCGTACCGGAGCCTGCCGGAGGGGTCAGTGTCATCGGATTCTGTAATGTTATCCATGCGCCCACTACGGCTGCGATTGCTGACGGGACTCCAATGGCCCACCATCGTCTGCCTATCCCGCGCTTTTTCCGAATGCGCCGGCGTGGCGGGGCGTCGATGCGCACTTGGTAGACATCGACAAGCTCTTCAATGTTCTTGACCTTCTGACGCCCAGCGGAGTCGAAGGTAAACGCGAGCTTGTTCTCGACCTCCTTCGCCACCTTGCCGGAAACGCAGATCCCGCCCGGTGGCGCGAGTTGCTCCAACCTCGCCGCGACGTTCACGCCTTCGCCATAGCGGTCGTCACCGTCTACGATCACTTCGCCGATGTTGATGCCGATGCGGACGTTGAACCTGTCCTCCTCGGGAACAGAGGCGTTGCGCTCGGTCATTCCGCGTTGCAGAGACACGGCACATTCGACGGCGTCGACCACGCTGCCGAACTCCGCGAGGAGGCCGTCGCCCATAAGCTTGAAGATGCGCCCATGATGCCGCGCAATCTCGGGTTCAAAAAGCTCAATGCGTCGCGCTCGAAGACGATCAAAGGTGCCCGCTTCGTCTTGTTCCATAAGGGCTGAGTATCCGACCACGTCGGCGGCCAGAATTGCAGATAATCTGCGCTCCATGTCTTAGTCCCCCGACATGAATTCTCCCCAGCCATTATACAAGACTTTGCGGCATATTTCACGAATGTCTAATAAACATTCATCGGAGCATTAGACGTGGGGATCATCGTCTGCTTGGGGATGAGAACCAACTCATCGAGATGATGGGATATGCCGATAATCCGGACTTGAACACCAAGTTCACCGTCGTTCCCGGCGTCCGGCCGCTCAATTTGATGGAGAAGCGGAAGACGGTGAGCCAGCGTTCGGCTCAGAACTTGCAGTCCGTTCGGATTGGCTGGTGTGCGGCGGCACCAGGAAATCGAGGAGACCGTCGCCCCGTAGGTCGGCCGTTCTCCTTTCCAGAATGTCACCAATCAAGCTCGTCAGAAATTCTGCCGTCATATGGTTCCAGTCCGTGATGAACGGAACACCCCTGCTACTGGTGAGGCATTTCTCCTTGTCGTAGTCGCAGTGCAGCTTGATGATGTCGACATAGGTGAACGCAAGATCGGATGGGAAAAACGGCAGTTGCGCAAAAGGCTGGTTGGCCGGCGGATAGCTCGCCGCCCGCAGGCATATGGAGGCATCGGATTTTCTCTGAAACATCATCCCCAGGCACGAGTGCGATTCGTCGAGCTGGAAATAATTTCCGAAAACGAAAATGCGCGCATTATCCGAATGGCTTTTCATCCAGGAAAGAAGCTCGAACCGGAAGGGGTTGACGGTGTACTCGAAAGGCCGAAGGCTCGTGAGGAAGATCGCTTTCGTTCGGCTCAGCAATGATTTGTCGTTGATATATTTTTCAAAGGGAATGCAGTATTTGTCGTAAATGCTGGCGCGCGAGGGGGCCTTGACGATATCGTTGTTGATCTCGACCATGCAGTTCAAGTAGCTGAGTGCCACGATTTGATATCGGTCGGTATCGATGTAATTTTTCAGCGCGATGGACCAGTTTCTGGCGTGCGAGTCCCCAATGATGAAGATAACGGGTTTCCCCGCTTGAATGTTGTCGTTCAAGCTTAGAAAAGTGCTTTCGAGCCGTGCTTCGTTCGCCTGCGCCAGAGGTGGATAGACTTCATCCAGCCTGTGAGGAAAACCCCCCATAGTGATTGCTGACAGGACAGCAGCCGCGATGGTGACAACGGATGAAGTCACGGTGATCCAGAGAGCGCGGCGTCTCCTGGTGTGGCGAAAGGGCTTTTCGATGACGACAAAGCTGACGACCGCCACCAGGACCGTCACTGCGATGGCGAGAAACCTGTCACCATTGTCGAAATCCAGGCTTGTCAGCCGCCAGAAGGCGAAAACCGGGTAATGCCACAAATATAAAGAGTAGGATACCAATCCGGTGAGCGCCGCAGGCCGTGACGCCAACAGGCGCCCGACTGCGTTCTGCTGACCGGCGAATGCGAGCACCAGACACGTCCCAATCACTGGGATCAAAGTCAACCGGCCAGGATGAACCGTATCCTTTCCAAACAGGATGAGCGAACCAAGGACCAGCACAAGCCCGACCGCCGCGAGCAACGGCTGAGGGCGGGTTCGTCCACGCTTGACCTCGTGATAGGCGAGAAGTGTTCCGGCCAGCAGTTCCCATGCCCGGGTGAGCGGCGAGTAGAAGGCCTGTTGCGGATCATGCCTTACCGTGACGACGCACCATACAAAGCTTAAGGCCGCCGCGAGCAACACGCATGGCAAAAACCTCGATTTCAGGTATCGGCGCACGATCAGCAATAAGACCGGAAACCCGATATAAAATTGCTCTTCGACGCTCAACGACCAGGTGTGCAGAAAAGGCTTGAGAAGGGTGTTGGGCTCTCCGTACTGGGCCGCAGTAAAATAGAAATAGATGTTCGATCCAAACAGGAGCGTCGAACCTATGGAGTTCGCGTAATCGATCAGTTCCGATGGTAATAAAAAATAATAGGCTAAGGGCAGTGTCGCGAAGATGACTGCGAACAAGGCAGGCAGAATTCTTCGCGCGCGCCGGGCGTAGAATTTTAGGAAATCGATACGCCCCGTCGCTTCGACTTCTGTCAGCAGAATCTGGGAAATCAAAAAGCCGCTGATGACAAAAAATACGTCGACGCCGATGTATCCGCCAGGAAGTAAGGTGTGGCCGGCAACCGTGAACTCGGCGTGATAGAGAATGACCGCGATCACCGATATGGCCCGTAAGCCATCAATCTCTGGTCTGTAAACCTTCAATGCTAGCGCCTGCCTTCGCTATCGAGAGCGTCACTTTGGTCGCGCGCAAGATTGGCGCTTTTTTGGCTGCCTAACACAGAGATCACGGACGGAGAACAGTGTGGCATGATAAAGCTTTGGGGGCGGGGCCGATTTTAATCTTTATTTTCTGCCCTGTTGTAAATCAGCATTCCGGAACCCTCATTCGCTCACGGTTCCCGGGAGGAGATGCTCGCGACCGGCCGATCCGAATAAGGTGCGGGAAATCTTCGTTCCGGATTTGCACATAGATATGCTGGTGCAGAGCCGGAACTTCCGCAGAGGTGCCGCAGCCTCGTTACCAGCGAGGACAGGAATAATTGCGCAATAAGCAATAAAGTAGAAACTATTGATGCAATTGTGACCGCCGCATTCTGACGGCACTATCCAACCCGTCAGACGAACTCCGCATCGCCTGAAGCTATCGAAAACGAAGTTCGCAGGACGCGAAATGACCGAAACCCTTTCCTCCATGACCCGCAGGAGCATGCTGCTCTCCGCTGGTGCCGCTGCTGCGGTCATGACGATATCACCCTCTCTCAGCTTCGCAGCCAATCCGGCTGCCGCCATCAACACCAGCGAAGGAACCAAGACAATGGCATACGTAACCACTAAGGACGGCGTCGAGATCTTCTACAAGGACTGGGGTCCGAAGGACGCTCAGCCGATCGTCTTCCATCACGGCTGGCCATTGTCTTCGGACGACTGGGACGCACAGATGCTGTTCTTCCTCTCCGAGGGCTATCGTGTCGTTGCCCATGACCGTCGTGGCCACGGCCGCTCCGCACAGGTCTCGGAAGGTCACGACATGGATCACTATGCGGCAGACGCTTTCGCTGTTGTCGAAGCACTCGACCTGAAGAATGCCGTCCATATCGGCCACTCCACTGGCGGCGGTGAAGTCGCCCGCTACGTTGCCAACCACGGTGAGCCCTCAGGCCGCGTCGCCAAGGCGGTTCTTGTCTCCGCCGTCCCTCCGCTGATGCTGAAGACGGATGCCAATCCCGAAGGCCTGCCGATGGAAGTCTTCGACGGCTTCCGTTCCGCACTCGCCGCCAACCGCAGCCAGTTCTTCCGTGATGTTCCCGCTGGGCCGTTCTACGGGTTCAATCGGGATGGCGCGAAGGTTCAGGAAGGGGTTATCCAGAACTGGTGGCGGCAGGGAATGATGGGCGGCGCGAAGGCCCACTATGATGGCATCAAGGCCTTCTCCGAGACCGACCAGACGGAAGATCTGAAGGCGATCACTGTCCCGACTCTCGTCCTGCACGGCGAGGACGACCAGATCGTGCCGATCGCGGACTCGGCCCTGAAGTCCTCCAAGCTCCTGAAGAATGGCTCGCTCAAGACCTATCCGGGCTTCTCGCACGGGATGCTGACCGTCAACGCCGACGTGCTGAACGCCGATCTTCTGGCGTTCGTCCAGTCCTGACCCCAAATCTCGGAGCCGTGACACGGAAGCGGTCGCGGCTCCGATCCTGCTCTCCACGTGCCTGACTCCGGAAGCGACAATGATGCTGCTAACTCCTGACCTTGTTGCCCTGACGCTGCGAGACGTCCAGGACGATGGCCCGGAGCCGCGCTGGACGCCGCTTTCCGAAGCAAAACTCGACGATCTCGTCGACAGGCTCGAGCAGGAGGCAGGCGGCGAGCCGATCTGGGTCTTCGCCTACGGATCTCTGATCTGGAATCCAGAGTTCGAAGCGACCGCCCGGGAGCGTGCGACTGCCTACGGCTGGCACCGCTCGTTTTCATTGAAGATCGAACGCTGGCGGGCAACCAGCGAGCAACCTGGCCTGATGATGGCTCTCGAGCGAGGCGGCCGATGTGATGGTGTCTTACTGCGATTATCCGACGAGCGCCGCCGCAAGGATCTTCGTGTGCTCGTCGCGCGTGAGATCAGATACCGCGAGGTCGCGGACATGGTCCGGTGGGTCCAGGTGCAGACTCCTGCAGGCACACGGCGCGCCCTGACGTTTTGGGCCAGCACGAGGCGATCCGGTCTCACGCAGCCGCTGCCCATGGAATCCACCGCTGCCCTCATCGCCAGTGCCTGCGGGCAGGGTGGCTCGTGCGCGCAATACCTGCACAACACGATCATCGATCTCGAGGCGGAAGGAATCCGCGACCGCAACCTCTGGCGCCTGCAGGCGCTCGTTGCCGAACGGATCAAAGCACAGCAAACGAGCTGATAGGTTCGCCTGGATTGGACTCAATCCAGCATGACCATATGCGCCGGAAGCTGCTCTTCCAAAAACTTGGAGAAGGAAGCGATCCGCGGCGGCAGGGCCTGGTAGGGCGGATAGTAAAGGGTCAACCACAAGTCCGGCGGTGCCCACCCCTTGAAGACGTGTGCGAGCCGTCCGCTCCGAAGGTGCTCCGAAATGTTGAACCCTGGCAGCAAGGCGACACCCGCGCCATCCGCGGCCATATCGGCGAGCACTTCACCGCTGTTGGCGCTGAATGCCCGGCCAGCCGAAATCGTCATGCTCGATCCGCCGTCCGACAGCACCCAGTGCTCACGTCGGCTTTCGCCGCTGTAGGCGAGGCAGTCGTCCGGTGTCAGTTCGTTCGGGTGCTGCATGTCGACGTACCTGCTCCCGGGAGCGGCAACCAGGATGCGCGGCACCACCCTGATCTTGCGCCAGATGGTGAACTTGTCCGACGGCTGCGACGAGATGCGGATCGCCAGATCGTAGTCGTCGTCAACGATATTTACCAATCCATCCGACAGCGAGATCTCGAAGCTCATCTTGGGATACCGTTCCTTGAACCCCGACAGGATCGGCGGCAGCACCGTCTTGCCGAACCATGTGGGCGCACTGATACGCAGCCGACCCTCATCAGCCTTGTGCGCGTTCATCACCTCGCGCCGCGCGTCCTCCAGAGTCTTGAACGCTGGCTGGATCTGCGCAGCAAAGATTGCGCCGTCGGTCGTCAGTGATACCTGCCTCGTCGTGCGCACGAAGAGTTGCACGCCCAGTTCCGTCTCGAGCGCTGCGATGGCGCGCGTGACGGCCGCGGGGGTCATATCCAGCTCGCGGGCAACCTGGGCAAAGTTGCGTTTCTCGGCGGCGAGGAGAAAGGTTCTGAGGGCTTTGTAGTCGTTCATTATATTGTTTCAAAAATTGCAATTCAATCAAAAGGAATATTGCAATTCTGCGCCATGTTCAACGGCGCTACGTTCATATCAACACTTGAACACCAACGCTAAATGAAAGGCATCGACATGATCAAGGACATCAAGGGCTTGCATCACGTAACTTCGATGGCATCGGACGCGCGGCAGAACAACCGCTTCTTTACCGAAACCCTGGGCCTGCGCCGCGTCAAGCAGACGGTCAACTTCGACGACCCAAGCGTCTACCACCTGTACTACGGTGACAAGACCGGCTCGGCTGGAACAGTGATGACCTACTTCCCGTTCCCGAACATGATGCTTGGCCGCCCCGGCGTGGGTGAAGTCGGCGAAACACAGTTCTCGGTGCCGAAGGGCGCGCTGAAGTTCTGGCAGGATCGCTTCACGGCTCAAGGTGTGGACGGTCTGGAACTCGATACCGTCTTCGGTGCCAACCGGCTTCGCTTCATGGGCCCGGACGGCGACGGCCTTGCCCTGATCGAATCCTCCGACGACAAGCGGGCTCCGTGGGTTGCAGATGGAATTCCCGACGATGCGGCCATCCGCGGTTTCGCCGGCGCCCGCTTCAGCCTTCATGACACCACTGCGACCGAGGAACTGCTCGGCTTCATGGGTTATCAGCGCGCTGAGAAGGAAGGCGACGTGACCCGCTTCATCATCCCCAACGGCAACGGAGCGGACACGATCGATCTACTGGCATTGCCAAAGACTCCGTTCGCGCGACAGGGTGCAGGTTCGGTGCATCATATCGCATTCTCCGTCGACAATCGCGAGAAGCAGCTCGAGGTGCGCAAGGCGCTGATGGACACCAGCTACCAGGTCACCCCCGTCATCGACCGCGACTATTTCTGGGCCATCTACTTCCGCACGCCGGGCGGTATCCTCTTCGAGGTCGCCACAAACGAGCCCGGATTCAACCGCGACGAGGATACAGCCCATCTCGGGGAAGCGCTCAAGCTACCGGGCCGATATGAAGCTTTCCGCGATCAGATCCAGGCGAACCTCGTCCCGCTGGCTGCCTGAAGGCGTCATATAGCCGAGAACTTGATGCGTCGCGGTGCCTCACATCAATTGTTGCAACGAATGCAATTCACTCGGATTAATATTGCAATTCCGCGCTACAGAGCATCGCGATAGATTTCTATTCAGCAGCCAAGACAAACGGGTGAGCGGCCCAAATGGAGCCAGCAATACTCCAAGGATTGCAGAACGAGCGTCGTGCCGCGGCGTCCGATCGACTGCTGCTGCCCATTTCTGACACCGCAGAAGCGGTCCAACCAACCGAAGAGGAATGACTATGTCCAAGCTCGAAGTCCTGACCCCGGCAAACAGCCAGCTCATCTTCATCGACCAGCAGCCGCAAATGGCGTTCGGCGTTCAGTCGATTGATCGCCAGACGTTGAAGAACAATGTCGTCGGCCTCGCCAAGGCCGCCAAGATCTTCAATATTCCGACCACGATCACTACGGTCGAGACGCAATCCTTCTCCGGCAACACCTATCCCGAGCTGCTCGCCGTCTTCCCGGAGAACGACATTCTCGAGCGCACCTCGATGAACTCCTGGGACGATCAGAACGTCCGCGACGCGCTAGCGAAGAACGCCGCCGACGGCCGCCGGAAGATCGTCGTCTCCGGTCTGTGGACCGAAGTCTGCAATACGACGTTCGCGCTCTCGGCCCTCCACGATGTTCCGGACTACGAGATCTACATGGTCGCCGACGCTTCCGGCGGCACGTCCTCCGACGCCCACAAATATGCGATGGACCGCATGGTGCAAGCCGGCGTGATCCCGGTCACCTGGCAGCAGGTTCTGCTCGAATGGCAGCGCGACTGGGCACGCAAGGAGACCTATGACGCGGTCACCACCCTCGTGAAGGAGCATTCCGGCGCATACGGCATGGGCATCGACTACGCCTACACGATGGTTCACGGCGCAGAGGAACGCGTCAAGCACGGCAAGCGCATCGGCCCCAACCCCGCAAAATAAGGGCCTGATCAGGCCGCTCCGATGACCCCGTCGGAGCGGCTTTTCCGCAACCGGAGAACATTCCATGAAAGTCTACCTCCTATCACTTGGCGCAGGCTTGCTTGTCGGCATCGTCTACAGTCTGCTCAATGTCCGATCACCCGCGCCACCTGTCATTGCACTGGTCGGCCTTCTCGGTATTCTCGTAGGCGAGCAGATCCTCCCGCTCGCGAAGTCGCTTTGGACAAAGGAGCCGGTGGCCATTTCCTGGATCCATCAGATCAGGCCGCACATGTTCGGTCACCTGCCGAAGGGCAGTATCGACATTGCCCATCAGGCGAAGGCCGAGGAGCGGAGCTGATGACGACGCGTCGATCCTTTCTTGGAGGCGCATCGAGCCTGGCGTTCTCGAACCTCTTCTCTCCGGCAAAAGCCGCCAATCCCAACCCGACCGGAGCAGACACCATGCATCCCGACCTGATCCTCCGCAATGGCCGCGTGACGACCCTTGACCGGACCAATCCGAATGCGACGGCGATCGCCATCAAGGATGGGCTGTTTCTCGAAGTCGGATCCGACAGCGAGATCATGGCGCTGGCTGGTTCTGGCACTAAGATCGTCGACCTCAATGGCAAGCGTGTTCTGCCCGGCCTGATCGACAACCATACCCACGTCGTCCGCGGTGGCCTGAACTACAATATGGAGCTGCGCTGGGACGGCGTGCGCTCGCTCGCCGATGCGATGGACATGCTGAAGCGCCAGGTGGCGATCACGCCCGCGCCACAATGGGTTCGCGTCGTCGGCGGCTTCACCGAACATCAGTTTGCGGAAAAGCGCCTCCCGACACTTGAGGAGATCAACGCCGTCGCGCCCGACACACCCGTGTTCCTTCTGCACCTTTATGACCGTGCGCTGCTCAACGGCGCCGCTCTGCGCGCAGTCGGCTACACCCGTGACACGCCGAACCCGCCCGGCGGTGAGATCACCCGGGATGCCAACGGCAACCCGACCGGCATGCTGCTGGCCAAGCCGAATGCGGGCATTCTCTACTCGACGCTTGCAAAAGGCCCGAAGCTTCCTTTGGATTATCAGGTCAACTCGACCCGCCACTTCATGCGCGAACTGAACCGCCTTGGAGTGACAGGTGTGATCGACGCGGGCGGTGGTTTCCAGAACTATCCCGACGACTACGAGGTCATTCAGAAACTGTCCGACGAGCACCAGATGACAGTCCGGCTGGCCTACAACCTCTTCACCCAGAAGCCGAAGGAAGAGAAGCAGGACTTCCTGAAGTGGACGCAGTCGATCAAATACAAGCAGGGCAACGATTACTTCCGCCACAACGGCGCCGGCGAGATGCTTGTCTTCTCCGCGGCCGACTTTGAAGATTTCCGGCAGCCCCGTCCGGAGATGGCCCCGGAGATGGAAGGCGAGCTGGAAGAGGTCGTCCGCGTCTTGGCTGAAAATCGCTGGCCATGGCGTCTGCATGCCACCTATGACGAGACGATCTCTCGCGCCCTCGACGTGTTCGAGAAGGTCAACAAGGACATTCCGCTCGAAGGACTGAACTGGTTCTTCGACCATGCCGAAACCATCTCGGACCGCTCTATCGACCGCATCGCCGCACTCGGCGGTGGCATCGCCACGCAGCACCGCATGGCCTACCAGGGCGAATACTTCGTTGAGCGGTACGGTCACGGCGTGGCTGAGGCTACGCCGCCGATCCGTCGGATGCTCGACAAGGGCGTGAACGTATCGGCCGGCACCGATGCCACCCGCGTTGCTTCCTATAATCCATGGGTCTCGCTGTCGTGGATGGTGACCGGCAAGACTGTCGGCGGCATGCAACTCTATCCCCGAGCCAACTGCCTCGATCGCGAGACGGCGCTGCGGATGTGGACCGAGAAGGTCACCTGGTTCTCCAACGAGGAAGGCAAGAAGGGCCGCATCGAGAAAGGGCAGTTCGCCGACCTCGTGGTGCCGGACAAGGACTTCTTCTCCTGCGCCGAGGACGAGATTTCGTTCCTCACCTCGGAACTGACCATCGTCGGCGGCAGGATCGTCTATGGTGCAGGCGACTTCAAGGCGCTCGACGAGAACGACATCCCGCCCGCGATGCCCGACTGGTCGCCTGTCCGCAAGTTCGGCGGTTACGCGGCCTGGGGTGAACCGGAAGGGGCAGGCGCTCGTTCGCTGCGCCGCACCGCGATCTCTACATGCGGATGTGCCACCGATTGTGGCGTGCATGGCCACGACCACGCGGGAGCTTGGACCTCGAAGCTGCCGATTGCCGACCTCAAAGGTTTCTTCGGCGCTCTCGGCTGCTCCTGCTGGGCAGTCTGACCAGCCGTCAGCTCGGGCGGCCAAACCGCCGCCCGAGCGTCACTTCATCATTGCCAGATCTGCAATTAAATCGAAACTATTGCTGCAATTGTTGGCACGGTGGTTACCAGCCAATATCGCTCCATCAAAAGCGGCCGCTCGACGGCGAACATGCAGGAGCTGAAATGACCTTCCAATCTCATATATCCAACCCGGTCCGAAGCAGTATGGAACGCGCTGTCCGCTCTCCGGTCACCCGGACGATGTCTCTCGTCGCTCTCTGCGCAGCCTACATCCAAGGCCCGATCAGCAAAATCTATGACTTCAATGGTGCCCTGGCCGAGATGGATCACTTCGGTCTTCACCCAGCCGTTTTCTTCGCGGTTGCCGTCATCGTCTTCGAACTGACGGCCTCCGCCATGGTGATCTCCGGCTTCCTGCGGTGGGCAGGCGCACTCGCACTGTCCGGCTTCACGCTTGTCGCAACCTTCATCGCCCTCCGCTTCTGGGAAATGGCGCCTGGCATGGACCGCATGATGGCGATCAACGCCTTCTTCGAGCATCTCGGCCTTGCTGGCGCATTCGTCTTCGTCGCCGCATTCGACCTCACGAAGGGAGCAGGCAAATGAGCGCCGCAAAAACATCCGGGGGAACCTTTGCGCCCCTTGCCCAGCCCGTCTTCGCGGTCCTTTGGATCGCCACCGTGATTGGCAATACCGGAAGCTTCATGCGCGATGTCGCAAGCTCCTGGCTGATGACGGATCTTTCGGCATCGCCGGCCGCGGTCGCCATGGTCCAGGCGGCCGGAACCCTGCCGATTTTCCTGCTTGCCATTCCGGCAGGCGTTCTCACCGACATCCTCGATCGCCGCAAGTTCCTGATCGCCGTCCAGGTGCTACTGGCCTCCGTCAGCATTTCGCTGATGCTCCTCTCGCAGACGGGCATGCTCTCGGTCAGCGCTCTGATCGGGTTGACCTTCCTCGGCGGGATTGGGGCCGCGCTGATGGGGCCGACCTGGCAGGCGATCGTTCCGGAATTGGTGAAGCGCGAGGACGTAAAGAGCGCGGTGGCGCTGAACTCGCTGGGCATCAACATCGCTCGCTCCATCGGCCCTGCTGCGGGCGGCCTGCTTCTCGCAGCCTTCGGCGCGGGGATCACCTATGGCGCGGACGTTGCCAGCTACCTCGTGGTGATCGCAGCTCTCGTCTGGTGGCCGCGCCCCCAGAACGCCAACGACGCTCTCCAAGAGAACTTTTTTGGCGCCTTTCGAGCCGGACTTCGCTACACCCGCTCGAGCACGCCACTGCACGTCGTCCTCCTGCGCGCCGCGATCTTCTTCGCCTTCGCCAGCGCGGTCTGGGCTCTTCTCCCCCTCGTTGCCCGCCAACTGCTCGGTGGTGATGCCAGCTTCTACGGTATCCTGCTCGGTGCAGTCGGTGCAGGCGCGATCGGTGGAGCCCTGGTGATGCCTAAGCTGCGCCAACGCCTGAGTTCCGACGGCCTGCTTCTCGGCGCGGCGGTGATCACCTCAGCCGTCATGGGAGTCCTTGCTCTCGCTCCACCGAAATGGGTTGCCATCATCGTCCTTCTCTTCCTCGGTGGTGCTTGGATTACCGCGCTGACAACGCTCAACGGCACCGCGCAGTCCGTCCTTCCCAACTGGGTGCGAGGTCGTGGTCTTGCCGTCTACCTGACCGTCTTCAACGGTGCGATGACAGCCGGAAGTCTTGGTTGGGGTGCGGTCGGCGAGGCTGTCGGCATCCAGTCCACCTTGATCGTCGGGGCCATCGGCCTGCTCACCGCCGGATTCATCATGCACCGCGTGAAGCTTCCGGCCGGCGACGCCGACCTGGTGCCGTCGAACCACTGGCCCGAGCCTCTTGTCGCCGAACCCGTTGCCCATGACCGTGGCCCGGTTCTGATCCTGATCGAGTACAAGATCGAGAAGCAGCACCGGAGCGCATTCCTGCATGCCCTCGACCATCTTTCCAAGGAGCGCCGCCGGGACGGTGCCTACGGATGGGGCGTCACCGAGGACTCGGCCGACCCGGAGAAGATCGTGGAGTGGTTCATGGTTGAATCCTGGGCTGAACATCTTCGCCAGCACAAGCGGGTTTCCAACGCGGACGCCGACCTGCAGGGCAAGGTGCTGGCCTACCATGTCGGTACCGATAAGCCCGTTGTCCGTCACTTCCTGACGATCAATCGACCTTGGGCAGCGTGACGGGCAAACTAGAGCAATTCCAGCAAAAGTGTGTAACGGTTTGCGTCCGGAAGTGCGTGAAAACAAAGAGATAGAGCATTTCCCTGATTCGAAGAAAAACGGAAGTGCTCTAACGGTGGCGGCTACGGCCGTCACCGAACCATGTGATCTTGAAAACTGGGCTGACGATTCATGAGATGCCCCGGTCCGCTTGTCTTCGCCTGACCAAACTGGGGCGACCAGTTGGAAGGGAGGCGTGGCCGATAGCCTCGACCACGTTCCACGGCGGCCCGGTGCTATGGCGCAAGCACGAAGTTCACCAGCCGTCCAGGAACGACGATTTCCTTGAGCACCGTCATCCCCGTCAACCTCGAGCGAACGTCAGGCTCCTGCGCAGCCAGCCTGACGAGTTCATCCGCGGCGAGCGTCGCGGGAGCCTGAATCCTGCCACGCAGCTTGCCGTTCACCTGAACGATAAATTCGCTCACATCATCGTCGGCGAGAGTGGGGTCGTATGTCGGCCAGGGTTCATGGGCCAGACTTTCCGGATGCCCCAGCCTTCTCCAGAGTTCCTCGGCAATGTGCGGAGCGAAGGGTGCCAGCAGCAGAACGAAGGATTGGACTGCTGAGCGCGGCTTGCTGTCTAGGCCCGTCAATGCGTTTGACAGCTCCATCAGCTTTGAGATCGCCGTGTTGAAACGCAGGGCCTCGATGTCGTTGCCGACAGCCTTGATCGTCTTGTGAAGAACGCGCGCGATCTCCGGGGACGGCTTCGCCTCGATGATTTTGCTCGACACCATGCCGTCCTCCCCAATGGCAATCCGCCAGACGCGATGGAGGAAGCGGCTGACCCCGGCGACGCCCGCCATTTGCCACCGCTTGGCGACGTCCAACGGCCCCATGAAGAGTTCATACAGGCGCAAGGCGTCGGCGCCGTATCGTTCGACCACCTCGTCAGGATTGACGACGTTGAACCTCGACTTCGACATCTTCTCGATCTGGCGCTCGACCTCGATTTCGCCGACATACCAGCGGCCGTCCCGCTCGGCCGCGTCTTCGGGTCGATAGTATCTCCCAGCCGCATCCTTGTAGCTGAAGGCCAGGATCATTCCCTGGTTGAACAGCTTGCGGAACGGCTCTTTGAATGTCACGACGCCGATGTCGAACAGGACTTTGTGCCAGAAGCGCGCGTAAAGCAGATGCAGCACCGCATGCTCGGCTCCTCCCACATAGAGATCGACGGGCAGCCAGTATTTCTCCTTCTCGGGATCGATCGGTGCGGCTCCGTTCGAAGGATCGGCAAAGCGCAGGTAATACCAGCACGATCCCGCCCATTGCGGCATCGTGTTGGTTTCCCGCAGAGCTTCCATGCCGGATTTCGGATCGACCGTTCGCACCCAATCGCCCGCCCGTGCCAGCGGCGGCTCCCCGTCCGGCGTTGGCCTGTACTCATCCAGTTCGGGAGGCAGCAGCGGCAAGGCGTCCTCCGGCAGGGGCACGATACTGCCGTCGGCGGCATGCAGCATAGGAAAGGGCTCTCCCCAGTATCTCTGCCGCGAGAACAGCCAGTCGCGCAGCTTGTACTCGACGCGCCCGACACCAACGCCCTGCTTGGTCATCCATGCGATGGCCGCCGTTCTCGCCGTTTTCGTCTGCATTCCATCCATGAAGCCGGAGTTGACCATGACGCCTTCGCCAGTCCGCGCAGCGGGCGGCACGTCGCCGGAGGGGGAGCCAGACGCCGACACGACTTCGACGATCGGCAGCCCGAACTCCTCAGCGAAACCGCGGTCGCGGTCGTCATGGGCGGGAACGGCCATGATTGCTCCGGTGCCGTAGCTCAGCACGTAGTCGGCGACCCATACCGGAATCCGCGCACCATTCGCCGGGTTGATCGCATAGGCTCCGGTGAAGACTCCGCTTTTCCATTGGGCTTGCGACTTCTCTATTGCGCTCATTGCCGCCGCGCGGGCGCGGTAGGCGTCGACCTCTGCGCGTTGGCCGACGGAAGCGATGGCATCGATGGCAGGGTGCTCAGGGGAGAGGATGATGAAGGTAGCGCCGAAGATCGTTTCCGGACGGGTGGTGTAAACCGTCAGGGAACTCTCGCTATCCTCGACATCGAAAGTTACTTCAGCGCCTTCTGATCTGCCGATCCAGTTGCGCTGCATCGCCTTGATACCATCAGGCCAGTCCAACTCGTCCAGATCCGCGAGCAGGCGGTCGGCATAGGCGGTGATTTTCAGCATCCACTGACGCATCGTGCGACGTTCCACCGGGTCTCCGGTTTCCACGTAGCGGCCGTCTTTCACCTCCTCGTTGGCCAGCACCGTGCCTTGTGCCGGGCACCAGTTGACGGCAACGTCCGCCTGGTAGGCCAAGCCGGCCTTATACATTTGCAGGAAGATCCATTGCGTCTATCGCACGAACTCGGGATCGGTGGTCGAAATCTCCCGGCTCCAATCGTAGGAAAAGCCGAGACGCCGGACCTGCTTCCTGAAATTCGCGATGTTGCTCCGCGTGGTGACGGCCGGATGGACACCGGTCCGCACGGCATATCGCTCGGCAGGCAGCCCGTAGGCGTCCCACCCCATCGGATGCAGGACATTGAAGCCCATCATGCGCTTGTACCGGGCCACGACGTCGGTCGCGGTATAGCCTTCCGGATGACCGACATGCAGGCCGTCGCCGGACGGATAGGGAAACATGTCCAGGACATAATACTTCGGACGGCTTTGGTCGTCCCCGGTTCTGAACGTCTGGTTTTCCTCCCAGTATCGCTGCCACCGCGGCTCGATCGTCTTGGGGTCATAGGGCATTGCGAATTCCCTTCTGTCTCGAAATTCCGACCGAAGAGGAATGGCAACAAAAAACCCGCCTCTTCGGCGGGTTGCTGCATCTTTAAAAACGCAAGCGCGTGCTAACCCACCATAGGAATGATGGCGAGTAGGAGCTTTGAATTGGTGCGCGCGGTGTTCATGTCTTTTTTGATGACACGGAACCGCTTTCCTGTCCAGACGCCGGCGGCGCGGTTGGTTTGACGATGTGCCAATGTCCTTCCCGAGAGAAGGGTGACGTTTTGTGCCGGAGACGCCGGCTGCTTGAGGGCGAAGGCATGAGCGATGTGTGCCGGGAGTTCGGCATCTCGCGCAGACTGGCTACAAGACCTCCAATCGCTACAAGGAGGACGGGCTGGAGGTCCTGACCGACCGGTCGCGTCGTCCGATGCGCTATGCGATCAGTTGCCGGAGCCAGTTACGACAATGGTCGGCTTTAACCATGCCCTCAGAAGTTCGGGCTTTCCTCATAGCCTTCCAACTCAGGGCAGCCCCTGATGTTGCCGAAACCGATCGTTCGCCGGTCGCCCGATTCATCCAGACCTCTGAGCACGATGATATTCTCATCCTGCTGTATGATCTCGCTACGATAGATGCCGGCCCGAAGCGCCCGGTTTTTCGCCTGACTTATATTGCATTGCCCAGGCGACGGGGTGACGTGCCAGTATCTCGTGCCTTGCCCATCCGACTGCCATCCGCGAGAAGCGGCAAATCCCGACGCGCTGGATAGCAGCATGGCAGACGACAAAATCAGGCTGGCTAGAACCGGTTTCATGTAATCTCCGTAAGCCGTGGCGTTTCCGGGATCGCCACCGTCCATTTGCCCCGTTGCAACGGACAAAGCGGGTTTCCAATAATGTCGCTATGGTAGGTGACTTACGCTAACACCGTGCTAACGCCGGCTGCGGCCGCTATTCGCCGATATTGAATGAAAACAAAGAGTTTTCCGGAGCGGTTAGCGTTGCGCTGCCGATATTGCCGTTTTGAGGAAGAGCGCAAAAGCCGATAAAACAACAATTTCGATAAGGTGATGGCGCGCCGCACCGGGTGATGATGAGAACTATGTCTACGCTATAGCCCTCCCTTAAGCTGGGTTCGGATCCTCTCCGTTCCGCGATACCCTGCGCGATAGCTACGCAAACGCCGCCGATTTCCGCACCTCGCGTCAAGCCGCCGCTCCGCTCGCCACCATGACAGCGAAAACGGGACGAACCGGCGCGATATGCGATGCCTATTGCGGCTGCAGATGCTCGGCCATGAAGTCGACGAACGCCCTCAGTTTGGGCGTGATCTGGCGGCTGGCCGGCCAGAGCACGTTGAACTGATCAGCCTCTTCCACCCACTCGTCCAAAATCGACACGAGACGGCCGTCAGCGATCTCGTCACGGATCGCAAAGGGCGGCAGACAGGCAATGCCCAGCCCCTCGATCGCCAACTCGATCAGAGGATCGACCGCCGTCGCGCTCATCCGTTCGGGCAGGACAATCTTCGCCTGCCGTTCCCCGCGAGCAAACGGCCAGGGTCGGATCTTGCAGGTGCTGGGCGACCGTTGGTGAAGACACTGATGCTGCGCCAGATCGTCGGGGGTTTCCGGCACTCCGCATTGCGCCAGATAGTGGGGTGAGGCGACGATCTTGAGTTTGAACCGGCCGACATTCCGGCTCATCAACCGGCTGTCCGATGGTTGCCCGGTGCGAATGACGGCATCGAACCCTTCTTCCACGACGTCCACCAGCCGATCGCTGAAATCGAGGTCGAGTTGCACCTCTGGCCAGGCGCCATGAACTTTGCCATCACCGGGGTCAGCAGCATGCCGACCAGCGGCAGACTGACCCGCAGCCGCCCTCTCGGCGTCCGATTGGATCGGGCAAGCTCGGCTTCCGCTGCCTCGACCTCATCGAAGATGCGGCGGCAGCGTTCGAAGAACAGCCGCCCCTCTTCGGTCAGGGTCATGTTGCGCGTGTTGCGATGGAACAGGCGCACATCCAGCCGTTGTTCCAGTCGGACCACCGCCTTACCAACCGCAGAGGCGGAAAGGCCGAGCTTGCGGCCAGCCGCCACGAAGCTGCCGGTTTCAGCCGATTGCACGAAGGAGTCGAACGCCGTGAGTTTGTCCATGCTTTGATCATTACAGGAATCATATTCCGTAGTCATCGGAACAATGGCCTATTTTTCCGCGACAAGCCGACCGCTATCTCTTGGCTTTACTAAACCAAGGAGACGAACATGATTCCCGCCTTCACGACCCAGCCCACCCCGACGACTTTCATCATCAACGTGATCCACGTTCATCCTGGCAAGCAGGAGGAAGCCTTTCGGCTCATCCAGGATGTTGTCCACTATGTCGCCGAGCGGAAGCCAGGTTTTCTGTGGAGCAACCTTGCCAAGAGTACGGATGGGCTGACGGTCGTGAATATCGAGGCGATCTCAGACCCAGGCGACGTCGAGATTTTCTTTTCCGATCCGGTATTCCTCGAAAAGTTCCGCAAGCTCGACACCGTCTCGTCGAGCGAGTTTCACACCTACACCGTTGGCGACCTGGTGCTGCCGAAGGCCTCAACGTGACGACGCAGGTCGAACGGATGCCGGTAGCGGGGCTATGCGCACTGGCGGTTGCCGGTTTCGTCACCATCCTGACGGAGGCCCTCCCGGCCGGTCTGCTTCGGCAGATCGGGGTGTCGCTGGGGGTGAGCGAGGCCATGGCGGGACAATGGATCAGTATCTATGCGCTTGGATCGCTGCTCGCAGCGATCCCGCTGACGGCAGCAACGCGAAGCTGGCGCAGGCGACCACTCCTGCTCGGAGCCATCATCGGTTTCGCTATCGCCAATCTGATTACGGCCCTGACAGCGAGTTTTATCGTCGCGATGACGGCACGTTTCGTCGGCGGTGTATCGGCCGGCCTGCTGTGGGCGTTGCTGGCCGGCTATACTGTTCGCATGGCACCGCCCGGCCTCGCTGGCCGGGCCATGGCCATTGCGATGGCGGGGACGCCGTTGGCGCTCTCCATCGGCATCCCGGCCGGCACATTTATCGGCAACCTCGCCGGTTGGCGACTGACCTTCGGATTGCTCAGCGTGATCGCGTTGCTGCTGGCTGGACAATCGCGAAGGTGCCGGATTTCGCCGGCGAGCCTGAAACGCAACGCCCTTCCTTGGCCCAGGTCTTTGTGGTTCCGGGCGTACGCCCGGTGCTGGCGGTGACGCTCTGCTTCGTCCTGGCCCATAACCTCCTCTACACCTACATCGCGCCACTTCTGGTCGGCCATCGCATGACGGGCCAGATCGACAGTGTCCTTCTTGTTTTCGGGGGTTCCGCACTTGTCAGTATCGGTCTTCCGCTGTCGGCTCAGAGCAAACGTTGGCTGGAGGGTGAAACTGGCTTCCTAGCCTCAGCCATCGGCTTGAGGTGCTCCAAGAGCCTTTGAGAGGGAAACCGTGATGTTTTTCATGACGTCGGGCTGGCTTCTATCCACCCCATATACAAATCCGGGAAAATCGAGCGTCCTTTGAATGTCCCAGATTTTCTCATGCTGGTCCGGGGGCAGAATTTCTGCGGGATCGCCGACTGCGACCCATCCGATTGGCACTGTCGAGCCCGGTTCCAGCCGCGTTCGCAGATGCACGGTTGCGTTGATGCGGACTTCCGATCCGCGCCCGATGTGCGCCCCGTGGAACACGGCAGCTCCGGTCGCGATGAACACCTCGTCGCCAATCTGGGCACCGACCACATGACTGTTGGGCCCGACTATGCAGTGGTCGCCCACTCTGCAATCGTGGCGGCCCGTGGCCCGGATCACCGCGTTTTCGAGCACGATGCAGTTCCGTCCGATGCGGATGGAGCCGCCGGCCTCCGCCACCAGGCGAGCACCATGCATAATCCTGCTGCCCGCACCGATGACAACATCACCACAGACCGTCGCATCTTGCGCAACCCAGGCATCGGGATCAACCGATGGTGACTGTTCTTCGTAGGATATAGTCATGTTCTTATCCTCCTATCTCGATCTTGGCTGCTACGCCGTTGTCGTTGCACGTTCGAGGTGCCAGATCTTTGCGACGATCCGCCAGCCATCAATACCTTTTACGAAGCAGAGATGATCGATGAAGACGTTCGCGTGGATTCGCAGCCGGACCTTCACGGTGGCGGCAGTTGGCGAAAGCCAGTCGATGAGGATGATCTCGTCTTCGCGCTCCTGTGAGCGGCTTGCAGGAGACTCACGCCTGGCGATCACCTGGCGATAGTCTGCAATCGGATCGACCGCGATGTCACCCTCGTCGGCGTCGAACAGGCTCGAAGCCGGATGAAAGACCTGGTCAAAGAGCGAGAGATCGCAGGCGTAAAGGGCGTCGAAATAGGTTTGTATCGCGTTCAGCAATTCCGTATCGCGGCTCATCTGACTTCTCCATGTTGGTAGACGAGTGACCGTGTTGCACGCCGACAGCTCGAGTTGCCAGTGGCGGGATTGCCAGATAAGACGGCATTCATGCCAAAAACCGAGAACCCGCGCTTTCCTGCAAACAGACGTGTCGTCAGCCTGGTCTATGACGGCCTCTGCACCTTCGAATTTGGCATCACTGCCGAAGTTTTTGGGCTGGATCGCCCTGAGGCTGGTCCCGACTGGTATCAGTTCAAATCGGTCTCACTGGAGGATCGGCCTCTTCATGCCTGTGGTGGCCTGACGATCGCGGCAACAGGCACCGAGACCGATCTGTACCAGGCGGGAACAATCATCGTCCCCGGCTGGCGCGGACCCGATGAACCGGTACCAGAACAGATCTGCAAGGCATTGCTCCGCGCTCATGAGGGCGGCGCCCGCGTCGTCTCCATCTGTGGGGGCGCCTATGTGCTGGCGGCCGCCGGTTTGCTCAATGGCCGTCGCGCCACAACGCATTGGCGTTTTGCCGAGGGCTTGGCCCGGCGCTATCCCGCTATCGAGATTGACGCGAATTGCCTCTATATCGATGAGGGTGACATACTCACCTCGGCAGGCAGCTCAGCGGGCATCGATCTTTGCCTGCATATCGTCCGTTCGGATTTCGGGGCTGATCTTGCCAATACCGTGGCGCGTCGTCTGGTGATGTATAGCCATCGCCAGGGAGGGCAATCCCAGTTTATCGAGCGTCCCGTGCCATTGAGGCGAGAGGCCGATCGGTTGTCGTCGATCCTCAATCACATCCTGGCCAACCTTGACGATCCGCACACAATCAGTGCTCTCGCTCGCCACGCGGGCATGAGCGAACGCACCTTTCAGCGTCGCTTTCGGTCCCTGACCGGTTTGTCCCCGCTCAAGTGGATCCTGAGGGAGCGGCTTGAACAAGCCCGCATCCTGCTGGAGACTGGTGCTGCCGCCCCCGATGACATTGCAAGGGTGACTGGGTTGGGAAGTGCCGAAAACCTGAGGCTTCAGTTTGGTCGGCATTATGGCGTCAGCCCGTCGATCTACCGTGATCGTTTTGCGCAGCCGGCGGAGTAGGCCAGTCCTCTCTGAAATGCCCCATTCAACTTTCGTGAGGCGCGCATTTTCGCGATGGTCGAATTGCAGATCTTTCCCGCGAATGTCACGTTTCATGAAACAGGATAGGCACCACGCAAGTATGGCCCGGTTGCAGCTTCCCGCGAGCCTGCTGCGAATTGCCGTATCGCTGGTTTCGGCGGCGGCATGCGCGTACCGATCGCGAACAGAATTGCGCTGATGGTCGCAAATCCTGCAAACAGCAGAAACATGCCGGGCCCGCCAAAAGCGCCCAGCATGAAGCCCCCAAGAGTCGGCCCGATGAAATTGCCGATGGTCGAAAACGAGTGCGCGCCGAAATAACTGCCTCTGTTCCGATCATGCGCAATGCCGTCGACCAGCATGTATTCGGATGGCACGACGAGGATCTCGCCGATCGTGAACACGATCATCGAAAACGCCAGCCCCCAAAATCCAGCGGCGCCAAGGAAGCCGATCTCACCTAAAGCAAACAGGATGCATCCGATCACGAGGCCGTTGAGGGCGCCTGCGCGTTCGATGAACCGGCGGGCGAAGGGGTTCCCGATCAGGACGACTGCACCGTTGATCGAAACGAGACGGGCATAGATTTCCACGCCTCCGGCAACATTTCCGGTGAGGTACGGAGCCAGTGTCGCTGACCATTGGCCATAGACGGCGATCAGCAATGTACCGCCACTGATAAAGAAGGCCAGCCGTGGATCGCGGATCGCCGCCTTCAGGCTCTCAAGCAATGGCGCGTTAGCAGATGCTCGGGAACCATCATCGCTTTGGGGAATCGGCACATTCAATAGGTGCAAGACCAGCGCGAACATCGCGTAGACAAGGCCCGCAATGACAAAAAGAGCGGTGGATGCGGCACCAGCAGCAATCCCCATCAACGGTCCAACGGCCCACCCCACATTCGTGGCCGTGTACCGCCAGGAAAAATACTTGAGCCGGAGGCGTTCGGGGCACACGTCACTCATCAACGCGCGTGAAATCGGCTCATAGATCGCGAGCGCCACGGCGGCGGCGACCTGAGCAATGCAAAATGCGACAACCGTTTCGGCGACCCCCATTCCAACCAATGCAAGCGCCATGGAAAGGAGGGTGACCGTCAGCATGGTTTTCCGCCCCAGCCGATCCGATAATGTGCCTGCGAAGGGGGCTGCGATAGCGCCTAGCAGGGGACCGATCCCCAGAAGAGCTCCAATCATGGCCGGGCCGAGGCCGAAGGACTGCTGCAGCTTGATGGCAAGGAACGAGAGCGTCATGGCCCGCGCGATCGTCACGGATCCGGAGCCCGCGATGAGGAGCAGGACATAGTTCAGTCGTTGTCTATTATTCGTCATTTGCACCGTCTGGAACCTAGCGCCGTCATCGCAGCGATAACCGTCCTCGCCCACCCGATCTCTCATTAGATGAAACACGACCTTTGGCAACGCGCGAAATGAGAGGTTCTCCGACCTCACTCGCCACGGATACAATCAAATCACGCGCCTTCCTGGCGAGAATCGGAGCGCAATCACAAGGAGCAGCACGATGCCGGCTGCCATCATGACCCAGGCCTGGGATAAGCCATTCGAATGGCTTCGCATCCACCCGGCGACGAAAGGCATGATGCTTGCGATCATGTACCCGCCTCCCTGCACGAAGGCCGTGAGGCGACCGGCGCGGGCAGGGTCGTCGGCGTGATCGAGCGTGACGATCAGCGATAGCGGGAACAGCGAGCCGATACCGAGCCCAAGCAGGATCATTGCCGGGAGTGCAAGCGTCAACGGCATCGTTATCAGGCAAACCAGGCCGCCGAGAATGGCAAGAAGAGCGGCAGCAAGCGGCCCTCGCCGATCGGGGAATCGGTTGATCACTGCCGATACGATAAGACCAGCAAGAACCTCGATCAGAGTGAGCCCCGCAAGCAAATAACCGGCGGCATCTTCAGTGCGTCCCAATTCTATATAGAAGGGCGGCAGCCACGCGAGAACAAGCGTATACGCGCCCGTGCCGACGCCAAAGAAGAGAAGAAGGAGCCATGCTCTCCCACTTCGCGAGGGGGATCGACTGCTAATTTTATCGGTTTCCGATCTTTGCCGCGAAGGATCCGAAGATGATGCCGCTTGCCACAGGACAAGCGCAAGGAGAGCTGGCACCCCCCACAATCCCAGCATCATTTCCCAACCCAGGTGGCGAGACAAACAAGCTGCAGTCGCGGCTGCCAATGTGGCACCTCCCATGATGCCGGTCGAATACAGGCCCATGATACGGCCAGCATCGAGCGCAAAGACCCGTTTGACGAAACCCGGCATCAAGGCTTGCACGATGGCGATCCCGATACCGCACGCGGCAGCACTGGCCAAAAGCCCGTAGTTGGAGGGCCAGACGTAGCGCGCTAGGCACGATAGCGCGATGATGACAATGCCGAGGACAATACCACGTCGTTCGCCCGCCCGTGTCTGGAGGGAAGACGCAGCCAAAGCCCCGAGCCCCATCAGGAAGACTGGGAGGGTGGTAAGCAGGCCAGCACCGGTCGATGTGAGGCCTGTAGCTGCCTCGATGCGGTCGAGGACTGGGCCGATCGCTGCAAGAGCCGGGCGCAAATTCAAAGCGACCGCGAGAATCGCAATGATCGTCAAGACGGTGGAAGCAGATGTTCGGCGAGCGCTTTCGCGTTGCATCGTGTGTGATAGGGACATATGATTTTCTCTTGCTGGAAAGATTCTTGATATCGAGATACATGACATGAGCGACCCTATCAACCGGTTTGATCGAGCTGCTGCTGCTGCTGCGCAATGGAGGCGGGAGCGCCCGGATATTGATCCGTTTCCGATGGAACTGCTCGGACGCCTGGGAGAAATCACGCAGATCATCATGCGCGAGCACCTCACCCCGTTCTTTGCCGAGCATGGCTTGCAGACCGGGGAATTCGATGTCCTCGCAACCTTGCGGCGCTCAGGCGCGCCTTTTGAACTCACGCCCACCCAGCTTTATGAAGCCGCAATGCTCTCATCAGGAGGGATGACGGCTCGTATCGACCGGCTTGAACGAGAGAGCTTGGTCGCGCGCCGAAGCCATCCCTCCGATCGACGCGGCACCCTGGTGGCGCTCACGCATAAAGGGCTTTCATTGATTGATGCCATCCTCGCGGAGCATGTCGAAAACGAGCGCACCACGTTGGCAGGACTGACGATAGCCGAACAACAACAGTTCAATGCGCTATGCATCAAGTTCCTTGCGGGCTTGAAGGCTGTGTCAACACGCTGAAATTCGACTGCGGATGCGACAGCCAGAGAACATGTCGATGAGATGGTCAATCGAGTGTTGAACCGTTTTCCGCCTGCCAGATAGAGAGGATTTAGAATTGACCGATGCCGTCACGATCAGAGAAGCGAACGCAGCCGACAAGGCATTTTTGTTCGGACTTGCGCCGCGCCTCTACAGCGTACCCCGCCCGTCATGGCATACACTCGATGCGATGAGAGAGTTTCAGGCCCGGTTCCTGACGTCGACCTTGGAGGAAACCGCTCCAGGCTCTCTGACGCTGATTGCCGCAACCCCGGACGATAGAGCGCTCGGGTACGTTCATCTGCAGCCAAGTCGCGACGGCGTCACGGATGAGGCTTGCGGCCACGTTGCCATTATTGGCGTCGTGGAGGAAGCCGAGGGCACAGGCACGGCTCGCCGCTTGATCAATGAGGCGCAAGAGTGGGCACGCCGGCAAGGTTACAGGCTTCTAAGCCTGGATGTGTTTGCCGATAACAAGCGCGCCATCAACTTCTACGTTCGCGAGGGCTTTGTCGCGGAATCCATGAGGATGGTTAAACCTCTGTAGCATCGAGCTTCGTCCCATCCGAGCTTGTTTGCTAGAGACGTGCACAGATGGTGTTTCGAATATTGGCATGGCTCAGGTAGGTCGACAAAGCGACGAAGTGTCGAGTGAACAACGCTACGCTCGGCCCCCGCACTGTTCCAGCAACCATACCGATGTCTGCGGTGGGTAAAGAAACCCGACCGATCGACCGGCAGCGATTCGAACTTTTCAACCGCCAAACGCCGACGTTTCTATGCCTTTTTCGTCCGCTGCTATTCTCCACTCTTTACCTGAGTGTAGTTTCGGCGGCAATAGAGGGCAATCTGTGTCCTTCCCGAGAGAAGGGTGACAGTTCATACCGGAGACATGGGTTACACTTTTGGCCTTTGCGAGGAGAGCGAAGGTGCCTTGGCAGGAGTGCAACCGTATGGACGAGCGTCTCAAATTCGTTGCGGGGGTTCTGGATGGCGAGAAGATCGCGGCGCTGTGCCGCGAGTTCGGCATCTCCCGCAAGACCGGCCACAAGATCATCAGCCGCTATAATGCCTGCGGGCTGGAAGGACTGACGGATCGCTCTCGGCGTCCCTACCGGCACGCCAATCAGCTTCCTTTCCAAATCGAGAAGCTGATTGTGCGTGCCAAGCAGGAGAAGCCGAACTGGGGCGCACCGAAGATCAGAGAACGACTGGCGCGGCTTTACCCGGACGTGCAAACGCCGGCGATCTCGACCGTGCACGCGGTGCTCGACCGCAACGGGCTGGTCCAGCACCGCAAGCGACGGCGCAACAGGGCTGAGGGCACACCGCTCTCCCAACCCCGCCAAGCCAACGACCTGTGGTGCGCCGATTACAAGGGCGAGTTCATGCTCGCCGACAAGCGCTACTGCTATCCCTTGACGATCACCGATTTCGCTAGCCGCTATCTCCTGGCTTGCGAAGCGCTGCACACGACGAAGGAAGTCTACGCCTTCACCGTGTTCGAGAGCGTCTTCAAGGAGTTCGGCCTGCCCAGGGCGATCAGAACCGACAATGGCGTCCCCTTCGCCAGTCCCAACGGCTTGTTCAATCTGTCGCGACTGGCGGTCTGGTGGCTCCGGCTCGGCATCGAAATCGAACGCATCAAGCCAGGCAATCCGCAGCAGAACGGCCGCCACGAACGCATGCATCTCACACTCAAGCTGGAAACCACCAAGCCGGCCGGCGCCAATTTCCTGCAGCAACAGGCCCGCTTTGACGACTTCGTCGAAGAATTCAACACAGAGCGGCCACACCAGGCGCTTGACATGGCTTGCCCGGCAGAGCGCTACCACACTTCATCACGACCCTATCGCGGCCTGCCGGAGCTCGACTATCCGTTCCACGACCACACCGTTACCGTCACGACATGCGGCCGCATCTGCTACAAACGAAAGAAGATCAATCTCAGCCTGGTCTTTGCCGGGCAGGCCGTCGGAATCAAACAGGTCGAAGACCATATCTGGCTCGCAAGCTTCATGGATTACGATCTGGGATACTTCGATGACGAGACATGCAGGCTCGAACCACTGCCGAACCCTTTCGGCGCAAAAGTGTTACCTATGTCTCAGGAATAAACCGTAACCTATGTGTCCAGAATGGACCCGGCAGAAATTGGCGCACCCGACAGGATTCGAACCTGTGACCTTTGGAATCGGAATCCAACACTCTATCCAGCTGAGCTACGGGTGCATGCCTGAGGCGGTTTGAATCGCCTGTCCGATGGGTGGTTCTTAGCCTAGCTTGCGGTCGGCTTCAATCGCGAAATTCTCGGAAATACCGATGCTTGCGATTTGGCGGGCATTTTTATCCCTCAGTCTTCGAGGACGCATAAAAAACTCCGCCGGCCTTGCGGGCGGCGGAGCGGGATTTCGTGGGCGGGTGATCTGACGGCGGGTCAGATCTGCATGGCGCCGGGGCCGGGGATGGCTTTCGGCGGCACCTTGCCGAGGATGATCATGCCGAGCACTTCGTCCTTGGTCACGTCCTCGGTGCGGGCGTGGCCCACCACCTGGCCGTTCTTCATCACCGAGACGCGGTCGGCAAGGTCGAAGACGTCGTGGATGTCGTGGCTGATGAGGAAGATGCCGATGCCTTCCTTCTTCAGCTGCTTGATCAGCTCGCCCACCTGAGCCGTCTCCTGAGGCCCGAGCGCGGCCGTCGGCTCGTCCATGATCAGGATGCGGGCGTTGAAGAGGATGGCGCGGGCGATCGCCACGGATTGCCGCTGGCCGCCCGAAAGCGCCTTTACCGGCTCCTTGAAGCGCTTGAAGTTGGGGTTGAGCCGCCCCATCACCTCACGCGCCGAGGCCTCCATCGCCACGTCGTCGAGCGTGCCCCAGCGGGTCTTCAGCTCACGGCCGAGATAGAGGTTGGCGGCGGCGTCGACATTGTCGGCGACGGCGAGCGTCTGGTAGATCGTCTCGATGCCGTATTTCTTGGCATCGCGCGGATTGCGGATGTCGGCCGGCTCGCCGTTGATCAGGATGTCGCCGCTGTCACGCTTATAGGCGCCGGAGAGGATCTTGATGAGCGTCGATTTGCCTGCGCCGTTGTGGCCGAGCAGGGCCACGACTTCGCCGGGGTAGAGATCGACCGAGGCGTTGTCCACGGCGTGGATGCCGCCGAAGGAGATCGAGATGTTTTTCAGTTCCACGAGGGGAGTGCGTTGATCAGCCATATCTGGGCTCCTCTCACTTGGCACGGGCACGGTAGACGGTGTCGAGCCAGACCGCCACGACAAGGACGGTGCCGACGACGACGCTCTGCAGCGGTGTGTCGACATGCGCGAGCACCATGCCTGATTGCAGCGATTGCATGACGAGCGCGCCCAGCATGGCGCCGGCGATCGTGCCGGTGCCGCCTGCGAGCGACGTCCCGCCGATAACGGCGGCGGCGATGGTGTAGAGCTCGTCGAGTGTGCCCTGCGAGTTCGTCGCGGCGTTGAGGCGGGCGGTGGAAATCGCGGCTGCGATAGCGGCCAGAACGCCCATCAGCGCGAAGATGCGCACGGTGACCCAGCGGGTCTTGATGCCGGCGAGTTCAGCCGCCTCGGGGTTGCCGCCGATCGCGAAGACATAGCGGCCGAAGCGCAGGCGTGTGGCGATGAAGGTCATGATGATGCCGACGACGATGGCGATCAGCACCGGCACGGCGATGCCGTAGGGGATATCCAGACCAGTCTCCGGCCAGGGGATGTTGTTGGTCTCGGCATATTTCTTGGCGATATTGACCGGCCAGTAATAGCTGTTGGCGATTGAGACGGCGCCGAGGATGAGCACGCAGCTCAAGGTCGCAAGGAAATATTCCGCCCAGATCGGCCGGCGCGGAAAGCCGAAGCGGCGGCGCTGCCGTCGCGAGCCGACGATGCTGGCGATGACGAAAAGGCAGGCGGCGATGCCGACGATCCAGCTCCAGGTAGCGCCGATCGAGCCCTCCGCGCCTCCGCCCATGATGCGGAAGGTCTGGTCCATCGGTGCAACCGTCTGGCCGCTGGTGACGAGCCAGGTGGCGCCGCGCCAGACGAGCAGGCCGCCGAGCGTGACGATGAAGGAGGGAACGTTCAGAAAGGCGATGATCATGCCCTGGAAAGTGCCGATCAGGCCGCCTGCGATAAGGCCGATGAGCAGCGTGATCACCCAGGTGAAGGGGCTGTCGAAACCGATATATTCAGGCAGGATCTTCGCCTGCGTGACACCCATGATCATGCCGCAGAGGCCGAGCACGGAGCCGACCGAAAGGTCGATATTGCGGGTGACGATGATCAGCACCATGCCCGTCGTCATGATCGCGATGTCGGTCGTCTGGACCGAGAGGTTCCAGAGATTGCGCGGGGTCAGGAACAGGCCGCCGGTGATGATGTGGAAACCGATCCAGATGATGACGAGCGCGCCGATCATGCCGAGCAGACGCGTGTCGATCTCGGTCGCGCGGAAGAAGCGGGCCACCGGATTGGCTTCCGCCGTTCGCGGTCCGCTCGAAGTCGTTGATTTTACCATTTCGGCCATGGGTTTGCCGTTCCCCCATTTGTGTTTGGACGGGTGCGCCGGCGTGCGAGAGGCTGCCGATGGCGTCATTCGTCTGTGTTCAACTGACCATCGCGATGCTTCCGGAAGCCGGTCGCGTGGCGTCGCGATACCCTTCCGGCAGGGAATGCAAGTCCGCGATGGTGCGGCGAGGCGGAGAAAACTTCGTCGTTGGAATTCCCGTCCGCATCCGGCGCCGCAGCGGAATTTCCGCTGCGGCGCCGGCAGTTCAGTTCAGGAGCTGCTTACTTGCAGGCGGCAACCGTGTCGGCCTTCACGCCCTGGCAGGCTTCAGCTTTGGAGATCCAGCCGGCGTCGATGACGACGTTCAGATTGTCCTTGGTGATGGCAAGCGGCTTCAGGAAGACCGACTGCATTTCCACGCCCTTCGGCCCGCCCTTGAAGGCCTGGGCGCCGTCGATCTTGCTCATGTCCTTGCCGCCGGCGAGGTCGAGAGCGATTTCTGCGGCGCGCTTGCCGAGTTCGCGGCTGTCCTTCCAGACGGAAACCGTCTGGGTGCCGAGCGCGATGCGGTTCAGCGCTGCCTTGTCGCCGTCCTGGCCGGAAACCGGAACGGAACCGGCGAGGCCCTGGGCGTCGAGGGCTGCGATTGCGCCGCCGGCCGTGCCGTCGTTCGAAGCAACAACGGCGTCAACCTTGTTGTTGTTGGCGGTCAGGAACTGCTCCATGTTGCGCTGAGCATTTTCCGGCAGCCAGCCGTCGGTATAGGCTTCGCCGACATTCTTGATCTTGCCGGCGTCGATTGCGGCCTTCAGCACTTCCTGCTGGCCTGAGAACAGGAAGTCGGCGTTCGGATCGGAGGACGAGCCCTTGATGAAGACGTAGTTGCCTTCCGGCTTGGCCTTGAAGACGCCCTCGGCCTGCAGGCGGCCTACTTCCTTGTTGTCGAAGGTGATGTAGAAGGCGGCCGGGTTTTCGATCAGGCGGTCGTAACCGACGACTGGAATGCCTTCGGCGGCGGCCTTTTCGATTGCCGGGCCGATTGCGTCGGAGTCCTGGGCGAGAATGATCAGCGCGTTGGCGCCCTGCGAGATCAGCGATTCGACGTCGGTCAGCTGCTTGGCGGCTGAGGACTGTGCGTCAGCGGAAATATATTTGGCGCCCTTGGCTTCCAAAGCCTTCTTGATCGCGGCTTCGTCGGTCTTCCAGCGCTCTTCCTGGAAGTTCGACCAGGAAACGCCGACGACGAGATCGGCAGCCATGGCGGCAGTATGCACGGAAACGAGAATGGCAGCGCCGGCCATCAGTTTCAAAATAGACTTCATAACGTCCTCCCGAGTGAGTTGCGGCCGGCCCAGCCCATGCTCCTCCGGCCACCGCGAAAGCTGTCGAGAAAGGGTTTCGATTTTTTTCTCGACAGTCGAGAAATTTACTGTCAGAGATTTTTTCAACTGTCAACACTGCACTACCGGCTTAATTCGCTTGCGCTGCGGCGGCCGGAGATGCAGTGGAAACCACGGGCGGAACAAGCAGGAGGAGAGGGCGGCATTCATGCTGACCAAGTCGAGCACGGAGCTGGTCCGGCAGAGAAACAGCGTGCTCGTGCTGTCCGTGCTGCGCCGCCACGGCGCGCTCGCCCATACCGAAATATCCGATTTCACCGGCCTTTCCTCGGCCACCATCTCGGCAATCACCGCCGATCTGGAAAGAGCCCAGATCATCGAGAAATCGGAGCAGCAGGCGGCCAGCGGCCGCGGCCGGCCGCGCGTGCTTTTGCGTCAGCGGCGCGATTGCGGCTATCTGATCGTCGTCGTCATCTCCTCGGATGCGGTGCAATATTCGCTGGTGGATTATGCCGGCAAGCTGATCGACCGCTTCAGCGAGGAGCGTTCGCAGGATCCCTCGGGCGCGGCGCGCTTTGTAGAAGGAGTGCGCGCCGGGCTTTCACGGCTTCTCGATCGTTCCAGGATTGCGCAGGAAAAGGTGCTGCTGATCTCGATCAGTTCCAAGGGGCTTGTCAATTCCTCAGAACCGGTCCTTCTGTGGTCGCCGATCTTCGGCAGCGATCAGATCGATTTCGAATCGGCGTTGCGGTCGGACTGGCAGGCCAAGGTCATCCTCGACAATGAGACGCTGCTCGTCGCCGCCGCGCTCGGCGCGCGTGAGGAGATCGCGAAAGGCGCCGATTTCCGTTCGCTCGCGGCGCTGTCGCTCGGGCACAGCATCGGCCTCGGCATCGTCCGGGGTGGCGGGCCGACGGGGCAGGAAGTTTCGGCGCCGAATTTCGGCCACATGCTGCATATGGCGGGTGGCGGCCTCTGTCGCTGCGGCACCCGCGGCTGCATCGAGGCCTATGCCGGCTTCTACGCCATCCTGCGCAGCGCTTTCGAAGTGCCGCTTGATACCATCCCGGCCAAATTCGTGCCGGTCGCCGAACTGGACAAGATCGCCGTCCGCGCCCGCCAGGGCCACCGTACCTCCGCCTTCGCCTTTCGCCAGGCGGGGCTCGCGCTCGGCAACGGTCTGTCGCGCATGCTCAGCCTGACCGAACGCATGCCGATCGCCATCACCGGCCCCGGCACCCGCTATTACGACCTGCTGCGGCAGGGCATCGAAGAGGGCCTCGGCCAGTCGCATGTCGTGCGCATGGAAGGCATGCCCGAAATCCGCGTCGTCCCCGACGAACCCATCCTCGTCTTCGAAGGCCACCTCAACCGGGCGCTCTCGGTGATCGACCAGGACATCGTGCTGTCGGGGGTTCAGGGCGGGGAGTGAGGGTGCCGCCTCCCCCGTAAAAACGGGAGAGGGACGCTCCATGCGAGAGGCTGCGAGGTATGGAAAGGTTGCGGCATATCCCCTTCGCCCCAGCGGGGAGAAGGTGGCCCGAAGGGTCGGATGAGGGGGCCACACGGCATCCCCTCACATAACTATCCCTTCGCAACGGCGCCGGCACAGTCGAAGCACATTGGGAAAGACCGGCGTCCCCGGCCCCCTCATCCGCCCTGCGGGCACCTTCTCCCCGCTGGGGCGAAGGGGAATCGAAAGGCTGCGGCATGTCCCCTCGCTCATCCATACGTCATGCTCAAGCGCAAAACGGCCGGGCAATGCCCGGCCATCTCATGCACGACTTCCGGTCGGGAGAGGACCGTTAGCCGATCTTGATCAGCTTGCCTTCCTTGACCGATTGCACCGCGGCGTCGGCGAGCGCCAGGGCTGCCAAGCCGTCGGCGCCGGAGGGCGAGATCTTGGTGCCCTTTTCGATCGCGGCGATGAAGGCTGCGATCTCGTTGGCATAGGCTTCGGTGTAGCGGGTCATGAAGAAATCATGCAGCGGCGGGCGGGTGTAGCCGTCGCCGTTGGCGACCTCGATCGATACCGGGCGCTGGTTTTCGGCGGTTGCCATACCCTTGGCGCCATGCACTTCGATGCGCTGGTCGTAGCCATAGGTGGCGCGGCGGGAGTTGGAGATGACGGCCTGCTTACCGGAGGCAGTCTGCAGGATCACCGAGACGCTGTCGTAATCGCCGGCTTCGCCGATCGCCTTGTCGACCAGCACCGCGGCGGTCGCCAGCACCGAGACCGGCTCTTCGCCGAGCAGGAAGCGGGCCATGTCGAAATCGTGGATGGTCATGTCGCGGAAGATGCCGCCCGAGCGCTTGATATAATCGACCGGCGGGGCGCCGGGATCGCGCGAGGTGATGGTGACCATTTCAACATCGCCGATCTTGCCGTCGTCGATGACCTTGCGCACCGCCATGAAATGCGGGTCGAAGCGGCGGTTGAAGCCGACCATCAGCTTGGCGCCGGTCTCTTCCACCACCTTGATGCAGGCCTTGACGCGGGCGACGTCGAGATCGATCGGCTTTTCGCAGAAGATCGCCTTGCCGGCGCGGGCAAAGCGCTCGATCAGGTCGGCATGGGTGTCCGTCGGCGTGCAGATGACGACGGCGTCGATATCCTTCGCCGCCTCGATCGTCTCGATGGTGCGGACCTCGCAGCCATAGGCCGAAGCGATGGCATCAGCCGCCTGCGGAAAGGCGTCCGCGACCGCAACCAGCGTCGCATTGGCGTCGCCGCTGACGGCCTTCGCATGAACCTTGCCGATGCGGCCGGCGCCGAGAAGACCAAATCTTACAGTCATTGCAACCTCCCTTGAATTCGGAACAAATAAACCGAATTGCTAAAATTCTAGAATTTTCATTCCATCTTCTGTGCGTGGCGTCAAGCCCGCGGATCTTTCACATTTGCAAGATTCGAACCAGAGATTTTGATGGTCGCCAGAGCCGATAGCCTCTCGTCCGGCACAAATGCCCGGCCTTTCGCCCAACAGAATGCTTTAATCTCACCAGGAAAGGCTTTAGAGACATGCGCGGCACGGGCCGAGGGCAGTGCGACAAAATGCGACCGCGGAGCAAAGATGCAACTCATCGATCCGAATCATCCCGCATATCGGCGCCTCTGGGTGCGGATTGCCATCGTTGCCGTCTGCTTTGGCTGGGCCGCGGTCGAGATCGTCGGGGGCGATCCGTTCTGGGCGGTGATTTCCGCTGCGGCCGGCGCCTATGCCTTCTATATGCTGTTCTGGACCTTCAAGTCTCAACCTGAGGTGGCAGAGCCGGTCGTCCGGCCTGACGCCGAGGAAGAGGACGAGCCCGCGGAGATATCCGCGGAAAAGCCGTCGAAGGACGGGCCGGCGGGGTAATGCGGGCACGTCTTCCAAAATGTGCCGCGGTTGGCGATAAGGACATGCGGAAAAACAAAGGCCTGAAGCGTAACTAGCGAAGCTGAAAGATCGCGGACATGCTTTAGCGAGCGATTCGTTGCAACGCCTCGTCGATCAGGAGATTGGCGATCATCATCCGCTTCGTCGCATTGTCGCGGAAGGGCAGGGCAACGCCATCGGGATGGTTGGCGCGGGCGAAGGCGCGGCGCTTCTCACCGAGCGTTTGCGGTGTATCGGCAGCCGAGATCGCCAGTTCGGCGGCCACTTCGTGCGGCGCCATGCGGTTGAGATGTGCCGGCATGACCGGCTCGGCTGCAGCGGGAGGCGCAGGTTTTTCCACAACGCCGGCGGCGTCGAGATTGTCGAAATAGGCCTGGCCGACGCGCTGCGAAGCGACTGAGACGCCCTCCAGGACATCGAAGGCGAGCCCGGTGCCGAGGCCGGCGACGCGATGAGAGGCCGGCGATCGCGCCTCTTCCTCCGTCTCGTCCTCCGCCTTCAGTCGCTCGAGGACTGATTGAAATACCGACTGTCCGAACAGCATCCGTGCTTCCTCTCGAAGCGCCTATTTAAAGGAGCGCAAGGTGGCGCCGGGCTTGCGCTCAAATATTTGGAGCATGGTGTCGTCCAAAAATCGCGGGCATGTCGGCGCCACGCCTAGCCCTCCTGCTTCCGGCTCTCCTCCAAGATGATGTCGTAAAGCAGCCTCGCGCTCGGTGGCAGCGCCCGTTCTCTCGCCGTGATCAGGCTGTAGGGCTTGACGTTGATGTCGAAATCGATCGG
Organism: Rhizobium lentis; assembly: GCF_017352135.1. Taxonomy (NCBI): domain Bacteria; kingdom Pseudomonadati; phylum Pseudomonadota; class Alphaproteobacteria; order Hyphomicrobiales; family Rhizobiaceae; genus Rhizobium; species Rhizobium lentis. The sequence goes on along the minus strand of NZ_CP071454.1, from coordinate 690,225 downwards.
CAGCATGCGCACGTCGGAAGCCTTGGCGCCCTGGCTTGCCAGGAAATGGGCGACGTCGACGGCGACAGGGGCGATCGCATCGGTTTCGCAGACGATCGCGCAGGTGAGCAGCAGCGAAGACGTGTTGACGATGTTTTCCGGCAGCGCCACGCCCTGAGACAGGAAGATGTCTTCGATCGTACGGCGCAGCAGCGTGCCCGGCGGCTGGAACACCCAGTCGTAGTCCCTGACGTCGGCAAGGCTGCTCGTCTTCTTCCTTTTCAGGAGCGGATGGCGGTTGCGCACGATCAGGCAGGCCCGCTCGATGCCGATCTCCTTGACCTCGAACAGGCGCGGATTGAGATCGTCGGGAATGCGGCCGATGATGAAGTCGTGGCGGGCGGCGAGCAACTCGCGGGCGAGCACATTGCTCGTCTCCACCTGGATGTTGATCTCGATGCCGGGATAGGCCTTGCGCACCTTGTTGATCGCCGGCACGACCAGGCTCATGGCCGGCGCAGTCACAGCGCCGATGAAGACCGAGCCGCCCTTGCCGCTCTTCAATTCGGCGATCTCGCGGCTCGCCTCGCGCAGCTCCAGAAGGATCTTCCGGGCGCGTCTCGCAAGGGCCGCGCCGAAGGTCGTCAGCACCACGCCGCGGGCGACGCGCTCATAGAGCGCCGTCTTGGTGATCGCCTCCATTTCCGACAGCATACGCGATGCGGCGGGCTGGGAGATGTTGAGTACTTCCGCGGCAGCGGAAATCTGTCCACTATCTTCGATTGCGACGATCATGCGCAGGTGATTCAGCTTAAGTCCCGAACGCAGAAAGCTGTCGTCACCGAAACTGTCGCTGTGGATATCAACGTGATCCATCGAAATGGGCTCTGAAACGATCGTCATGGTTGCAGCCTCCCCACTGCGCTCCATCAAAAGTAATACTTTTTAACGATATACCAAAATTGTTATGCACATTACCAGTTATTCTATTTGACAGTTATAGGAATCCATACCAGTTTGCCGCCGTGTGCTGGTTGGCACTCAACACGTGTGAGATCGTGGAGGAGACCTACTTCGTTTCTCACCATCTGAAGTAACTATCCAATACGGAACCTGCCACAGTTTCGGGGCGGGCGATTTTTCGTCCGCTATCTATTAACAAGGGAGAGAGAAATGAAATCCATTATCTCATTGATGGCTGCGGCCGCCTTCGGCGTCGCTTCGTTCGTTATGCCTGCGATGGCGCAGGACAAGGGGCTTGTTGGCATCGCGATGCCGACGAAGTCCTCCGCTCGCTGGATCGACGACGGCAACAACATCGTCAAGCAGCTCGAGGCCGCCGGCTACAAGACCGACCTGCAGTATGCTGACGACGACATTCCGAACCAGCTGTCGCAGATCGAAAACATGGTCACCAAGGGTGCCAAGGTTCTCGTCATCGCTTCGATCGATGGCACGACGCTGTCCGACGTTCTCCAGAAGGCACATGATGCCGGCATCAAGGTCATCGCTTATGACCGCCTGATCCGCGATTCGGCCAACGTCGACTACTACGCCACCTTCGACAACTTCCAGGTCGGCGTTCTCCAGGCGACCTCGATCGTTGATGCCCTCGGCCTCAAGGATGGCAAGGGCCCGTTCAATATCGAACTCTTCGGCGGTTCGCCTGACGACAACAACGCCTTCTTCTTCTATGATGGCGCCATGTCCGTCCTGCAGCCCTACATCGACTCGGGCAAGCTCGTCGTGAAGTCCGGCCAGACCGGCATGGACAAGGTCGGCACGCTGCGTTGGGATGCGGCAACCGCCCAGGCCCGCATGGACAACCTGCTCTCGGCCAACTACACCGACGCCAAGGTCGACGCCGTCCTGTCTCCCTATGACGGCCTCTCGATCGGCATCATCTCTTCGCTGAAGGGCGTCGGCTACGGTTCCGCTGACCAGCCGCTTCCGGTCGTTTCCGGCCAGGACGCTGAAATCCCGTCGGTCAAGTCGATCATCGCTGGCGAGCAGCACTCGACGATCTTCAAGGACACCCGCGAACTCGCCAAGGTCACGGTTTCCATGGTCGATGCCGTCATGTCCGGCAAGGAGCCTGAGGTCAATGACACCAAGACCTACGACAACGGCGTCAAGGTCGTTCCGTCCTATCTGCTGAAGCCGGTTTCGGTCGACAAGACCAACTACAAGCAGGTCCTGATCGACAGCGGTTACTATACCGAAGACCAGCTGAAGTAAGTTAAACAGGAGGCCGGAGCCCTTGCTTGCGGGTTCCGGCCTTCGATTTTATGATCGCCCCAGCTGTTTCAAGCTGCCGGCGCTGGAACTTTGACTATGGACAACACAATCCTCGAAATGCGGAGCATCACCAAGACGTTCCCAGGCGTTAAGGCGCTGGAGAACGTGAACCTCAAGGTTCGCAAGGGTGAAATTCACGCATTGGTAGGCGAAAACGGGGCCGGAAAATCGACCCTGATGAAAGTGCTATCAGGCGTCTATCCTACCGGAAGCTATGAAGGCGAAATCGTCTACGAAGGCGAGACGCGCCATTTTAAGGTCCTCAAGGACTCCGAAGAAATCGGCATCGTCATCATCCACCAGGAACTGGCGCTTGTGCCATTGCTGTCGATCGGCGAAAACATCTTTCTCGGCAACGAGAATGCCAAGAACGGAGTCATCAGTTGGGAAGAGACGTATAACCGCACGAAGCAGCTTTTGCAGAAAGTCGGTCTGCGCGAATCCCCGAACACTTTGGTGACCGACATCGGCGTCGGCAAGCAGCAGCTCGTAGAGATCGCCAAGGCGCTGTCGAAGAGTGTGAAGCTGCTCATCCTCGACGAGCCCACAGCCTCGCTCAACGAGAAGGACTCGGACGCGCTGCTCAATCTGCTGATCGAGTTCCGCAATCAGGGCATCACCTCGATCATCATTTCCCACAAGCTGAACGAGATCCGCAAGGTCGCCGACCAGATCACGGTCCTGCGCGATGGCATGACCGTCAAGACGCTCGACTGTCACGCGGACGAGATCAGCGAAGACATCATCATCAAGAACATGGTGGGCCGCGACCTCGCCGATCGCTATCCGCCGCGCTCTGTGCCGATTGGCGAGACGATCTTTGAGGTCAAGAACTGGAATGCCTATCACCAGCATCACCGCGATCGCCAAGTGCTGCATGACATCAATGTCAATGTCCGCAAGGGCGAGGTCGTCGGTATCGCCGGTCTGATGGGTGCGGGCCGCACCGAATTCGCCATGAGCGTCTTCGGCAAGTCATACGGGCACAAGATCAGCGGCGAGGTTTTCGTCGAGGGCAAGCCGGTCGACGTCAGCACCGTGCGCAAGGCGATCGATGCGGGTCTTGCCTACGTCACCGAAGACCGCAAACAACTCGGCCTCGTGCTCAACGACACGATCCTGCACAATACGACGCTCGCCAACCTCGAAGGTATTTCGAACAACAGCGTCATCGACGACATCAAGGAGATGAAGGTCGCGACCGATTTCCGGTCGAAGCTGCGCATTCGCTCGCACGGCATCTTCCAGGAAACGGTCAATCTTTCCGGCGGTAACCAGCAAAAGGTCGTGCTGTCGAAGTGGCTGTTCTCCGATCCCGAGATTTTGATCCTCGACGAGCCCACGCGCGGCATCGACGTTGGCGCAAAGTACGAGATTTATACTATCATCAACCAGCTTGCCGCCGATGGGAAAGGAGTTCTGATGATCTCATCGGAAATGCCCGAACTGCTCGGCACTTGTGACCGCATCTACGTGATGAACGAAGGACGCATCGTCGCCGAACTGCCGAAGGGAGAAGCAAGCCAGGAAACCATCATGCGCGCTATCATGCGCTCAGGGGAGAAGAAACAATGACTCCGGTCAACCCGACAACCGAGGAAAGCAACGTCGTTTCCGTTGCCGACTACATCCGCGGCAACATTCGTGAATACGGCATGCTCATCGCGCTCGTCGCGATCATGGTATTCTTCCAGTTCTACACCGGCGGCATTCTCTTCAAGCCGGTCAACCTGACGAACCTCGTCCTGCAGAATTCCTTCATCGTCATCATGGCGCTCGGCATGCTGCTAGTCATCGTAGCTGGGCATATCGACCTGTCGGTCGGTTCGATCGTCGCCTTCGTCGGCGCGCTCGCGGCAATCTTCACCGTGACATGGGGCATGAATTTCTGGGTCGCCGGCCTGATTTGTCTGATCGTCGGCGGCATTATCGGCGCTGCGCAGGGCTATTTCATCGCCTATCACCGCATCCCGTCCTTCATCGTGACGCTCGCCGGCATGCTGATCTTCCGCGGGCTGACGCTGACGGTGCTGGCCGGCAAGAACATCGGCCCGTTCCCGAAGGAATTCCAAGTCATCAGCACTGGCTTCCTGCCGGGCGACATGATCAACATCTTCGGCGCGCCCGTGCAGTCGACCTCGCTGATCCTGACGGTGATCCTGCCGGTCATCCTCTTCTACCTCGCCTGGCGCCGCCGCAAGGTGAACGAAAGCCATGGCATCGATGTCGAGCCGCTGGGCTTCTTCATTGGCCAGAACCTGGTCGTTTCGCTCGCCATTCTGTGGCTCGGCTATCAATTGTCCAGCTACAGGGGCCTGCCGAACGTTCTCGTCGTCATGCTGGTGCTGATCGCGATCTACGCCTTCGTCACCAAGCGCACGACGGTCGGCCGCCGCATCTACGCCATGGGCGGCAACGAAAAGGCGACCAAGCTTTCGGGCATCAACACGCAGCGCCTCAGTTTCTACACCTTCGTCAACATGGGCGTGCTTGCAGGCCTTGCCGGGATGATCGTCGCACTCCGCCTGAACTCGGCAACGCCGAAAGCCGGCGTCGGCTTCGAGCTTGACGTGATCGCGGCCTGCTTCATCGGCGGTGCCTCGGCATCGGGCGGCGTCGGCAAGATCACCGGCGCGGTCATCGGCGCATTCATCATGGGCGTCATGAACAACGGCATGTCGATCGTCGGCCTCGGCATCGACTTCCAGCAGATGGTGAAGGGTGCGGTGCTTCTCGCGGCCGTGTTCTTCGACGTTTACAACAAGAACAAGGGCTGAGCGTCGAAGCGCAGCCCGGCATTCGCAGTCATATGAAAGATGGATTCCGGCTCCTGATGGAGCCGGACAGGCGGAGCTTTTCCTGCCTTCGCCGGAACGAGAAGGATCGAAGTCGTGCTTATTTCCCAGATCAAGGGTGCCAACGGAGAGATCGTCGTCGCCGTGCGCGAGCAGGGCGGCGCCGCCAGGTCGGTCAAGAATGCCGGCAGCGTCTATGCCTTGGCGATGGAGGCCGCCGATGGCGGCAAGTCGCTGGCGTCAGTCATCGAGGGCCATGGCTACGGCGAGGCCGTCGATCTTGAGAAGGCCTATGCGGAAGGCCGTTTCCTGCCGCCGATCACCCACCCGGACGCAGCCCATCTGCACCTGACCGGCACCGGCCTCACCCATCTCGGCTCGGCCGCCACCCGCGATTCCATGCACAAGAAGACCACCGAGGCGGCCGAGGAAACGCTGACCGACTCGATGAAGATGTTCAAGATGGGGCTTGAGAACGGCAAGCCGAAGCCCGGCGAGAAAGGCGTGCAGCCCGAGTGGTTCTACAAGGGGAACGGCTATGGCGCCGCATCTCCCGGCGCGCCGCTGGTTTCCCCTTCCTTCGCGCTCGACGGCGGCGAAGAGCCCGAAATGGCCGGCATTTATGTCATCGCCAAGGACGGCACACCGTTCCGCATCGGTTTTGCCCTGTCGAACGAGTTTTCCGATCACGTCACCGAGCGGATCAATTATCTCTTCCTCGCTCATTCGAAGCTGCGCCCGGCAAGCTTCGGTCCGGAAATCCGCGTCGGTGCAGCGCCGGACGATATTCGCGGCACTTCGCGCATCAAGCGCGGCGACAAGGTGATCTTCGAAAAGCCGTTCCTGTCGGGCGAGGCGAACATGTCGCACACCTTCGCGAACCTCGAATATCACCATTTCAAGTATGGCCTCTTCCGTGTTCCGGGAGACGTCCATGTCCATATGTTCGGCACGGCGACCCTTTCCTTTGCCGACGGCATCAAGACGGAAGAGGGCGACCTCTTCGAGATTGAAGTCGCCGAATTCGGCCTGCCGCTGCGCAATCCGCTGAAGGTGGCCGCCGAAGAAGAAATTGCCGTCAGGCAGCTCTGATTTTCGAGGCCTGGCTGCGTCCGCGGCCGGCCGTGTTTGTAAACGGTAAAGGAGGCTTGCTCAGCCCATGACCATTTATCAAAACCTGATCGCCGGCGAATGGGTCGGCACGAACGCGACGAAGAACATCAACCCGTCGGATACGAACGAAGTCGTCGGCCTCTATGCCGATGGCAGCGCCGAGGACACCAGAAACGCTATCGCCGCCGCCAAGGCCGCCTTTCCGGCCTGGTCGCGCTCGGGCATCTGGGAACGCCACGTCATCCTGAAGAAGACCGGCGATGAGATCATGGCCCGCAAGGACGAGCTCGGCGCGCTGCTCGCCCGAGAAGAGGGCAAAACCCTGCCGGAAGCGACCGGCGAAGTCATCCGCGCATCGCAGATCTTCGAATTCTTCGCAGGCGAAGCCTTGCGGCTCGCCGGCGAGGTCATACCGTCGGTTCGCCCGAATATCGGCGTCGAGATCACCCGCGAGGCGCTCGGCGTCATCGGCATCATCACGCCGTGGAACTTCCCGATCGCTATTCCCGCCTGGAAGATCGCCCCGGCGCTTTGCTACGGCAATACAGTCGTCTTCAAGCCGGCCGAGCTGGTGCCCGCCTGCTCCTGGGCGATCGTCGACATCCTCAACAGGGCAGGGCTGCCGAAGGGCGTTCTGAACCTCGTCATGGGCAAGGGCTCGGTCGTCGGCCAGGCCATGCTGGAGAGCCCCGACGTTCACGGCATTACCTTCACCGGTTCCACCGGTACCGGCCGGCGCGTCGCCGCTGCCTCCATCGAGCATAACCGCAAGTTCCAGCTTGAGATGGGCGGCAAGAACCCGATGGTCGTGCTCGACGATGCCGATCTTTCCGTCGCCGTCGAGGCCGCCGCTAATTCCGGCTTCTTTTCCACCGGCCAGCGCTGCACCGCTTCCTCGCGCCTGATCGTCACCGAAGGCATCCACGACAAGTTCGTCGCGGCGCTCACTGACAAGCTGAAGACGCTCGTCGTCGACAACGCGCTGAAGGCCGGCACCCATATCGGCCCCGTCGTCGACGAGCGGCAGTTGAAGACCGACACGGACTATATCGAGATCGGCAAGAAGGAAGGCGCCAAGCTCGCCTTCGGCGGCGAGGTCATCTCGCGCGAAACGCCCGGCTTCTACCTGCAGCCGACGCTGTTTACCGAAGCGACCAACCAGATGCGCATTTCACGCGAGGAGATCTTCGGACCCGTGGTCTCGGTGATCCGGGCGAAGGATTACGATGAGGCGCTTGCCATCGCCAACGACACCCCGTTTGGCCTTTCGGCCGGCATCGCCACAACCAGCCTGAAACATGCAACGCACTTCAAGCGCAATTCGGAAGCCGGCATGGTGATGGTCAACCTGCCGACGGCGGGCGTCGATTTCCATGTTCCCTTCGGCGGCCGCAAGGGCTCGTCCTACGGCCCGCGCGAGCAGGGCAAATATGCAAGCGAATTCTTTACCGTGGTCAAGACGGCCTACACGCTGGCTTGAGACATATCCGATGACCCGGACCGTGCGAGGCGGTCCGGGACTATCCTGAAGGACAGAGACAATGAAGAAGAAAGCGGAATGGCCGCGCAGGCTGAGGTCGCAGGAATGGTATGGCGGCACGAGCCGCGACGTGATTTATCATCGCGGCTGGCTTAAAAACCAGGGCTATCCGCACGACCTGTTCGACGGACGGCCTGTCATCGGCATCCTCAACACCTGGTCGGATATGACCCCGTGCAACGGCCATCTGAGAGAGCTTGCCGAGAAGGTGAAGGCGGGTGTGTGGGAAGCCGGCGGCTTCCCGCTCGAGGTGCCGGTGTTCTCGGCTTCGGAAAACACCTTCCGCCCGACCGCAATGATGTACCGCAACCTTGCGGCGCTCGCGGTGGAGGAAGCGATCCGCGGCCAGCCGATGGATGGCTGCGTCCTGCTCGTCGGCTGCGACAAGACCACGCCGTCGCTGCTGATGGGCGCTGCCTCTTGCGATCTGCCGTCGATCGTTGTTACCGGCGGTCCGATGTTGAACGGCTATTTCCGCGGCGAACGCGTCGGCTCCGGCACGCATCTGTGGAAGTTCTCCGAGATGGTGAAAGCCGGCGAGATGACGCAGGCCGAGTTCCTCGAGGCGGAAGCGTCGATGAGCCGCTCGTCGGGCACCTGCAACACCATGGGCACAGCTTCGACGATGGCATCGATGGCCGAAGCGCTTGGCATGGCGCTGTCAGGCAATGCGGCGATCCCCGGCGTCGATTCCCGCCGCAAGGTTATGGCGCAACTGACCGGCCGCCGCATCGTCCAGATGGTCAAGGACGACCTGAAGCCCTCCGACATCATGACGAAGCAGGCCTTCGAGAACGCCATCCGCACCAATGCGGCGATTGGCGGATCGACCAATGCCGTCATCCACCTGCTCGCCATCGCCGGCCGCGTCGGCATCGACCTTACGCTCGACGATTGGGACCGCTGTGGCCGCGACGTGCCGACGATCGTCAACCTGATGCCGTCGGGCAAATACCTGATGGAAGAGTTCTTCTATGCCGGTGGCCTGCCGGTCGTGCTGAAACGCCTCGGCGAGGCGGGGCTTCTGCACAAGGATGCGCTGACGGTCTCCGGCGAAACCGTCTGGGACGAGGTCAAGGAGGTCATCAACTGGAACGAGGACGTCATCCTGCCCGCCGAAAAGGCGCTGACCTCTTCCGGCGGAATCGTTGTGCTGCGCGGCAATCTCGCGCCGAAGGGCGCGGTGCTGAAGCCTTCGGCCGCTTCGCCGCATCTCCTGGTGCATCGGGGCAGGGCTGTGGTGTTCGAGGACATCGACGACTACAAGGCCAAGATCATTGACGACAATCTCGACATCGACGAGACCTGCGTCATGGTCATGAAGAACTGCGGACCGAAGGGCTATCCCGGCATGGCCGAAGTCGGCAACATGGGTCTGCCGCCCAAGGTGCTGAAGAAGGGCATCCTCGACATGGTGCGCATCTCCGATGCCCGCATGTCCGGAACGGCCTATGGCACCGTCGTGCTGCACACCTCTCCGGAAGCTGCCGTCGGCGGACCGCTGGCGGTCGTCAAGAACGGCGACATGATCGAGCTCGACGTGCCGAACCGCCGCCTGCACCTCGACATATCCGACGAGGAACTGGCGCGGCGTCTCGCCGAATGGCAGCCGAACCATGACCTGCCGAAGTCGGGCTATGCCTTCCTGCATCAGCAGCATGTCGAAGGGGCCGATACGGGCGCCGATCTCGACTTCCTCAAAGGATGTCGCGGAAACGCTGTCGGCAAGGACAGCCACTGAGCGGGGCGTGTCCGAGATCGGGATGGTTTTAAAAGGCGGGGTGAAAGCCCCGCTTTTTTTGTCCCGAGCATCTGCCTCCGTTCGATAGGGCAGCAGCTCCTCGGCACAAGGCTGCACAAGGCCGAGGATGACGTCGAGCGAAAAGCTGGAGGCGGGTGGGAGACGCCTTCTCCATTGCACTTGTTCGCTATGGATATGGTGTTATATCTTGCACATGTGTACGGGAGATATGGTCATGACCAAAGTGGTCGGTGCGGCTGAATTCAAGGCGAAGTGCCTGAACCTGATCGATCAGATGCGGAACGACGATGAATCGATCGTCATCACCAAGCGGGGCAAGCCAGTGGCGGTGCTGTCGCCGGCACCTGACACCAGCCGCCGCAAGAGCATCATCGGCGCGATGAGGGGAAGCGTATTGCGCTATGACGATCCGCTGTCTCCGGTCGTTGAGCCGGAGGATTGGGACGCCCTCCGTTGATCGTAATCGATACGCATGTTCTCGTCTGGGCAATGCAGGACGATACCCGTCTCGGCGCGCAAGCCCGGCGCATCATCGACGAGACGACCGCGAAAAGCGGGATCCTGGTGTCGGCGATCACACCCTGGGAAATCGCGATGCTGGTGCAGAAAGGGCGCCTGGCGCTTGGCGACGATGTCGGGCGATGGATCGACAGCGCATTGTCGCAGCCCGGACTCCAGCTTGCGCCGATCGAGCCCTCCATCGCGGTAGACAGCGTTCGGCTACCCGGCGAATTTCATGCCGACCCCGCCGACCGCATCATCGTGGCCACGGCCCGTTTCCACCGTGTCCCCCTGCTTACGGCCGATCAGAAGATCCTCAGCTACGGCGCACACGGCCACCTGCAGGTTCTTGCCGCAGGCTAGGGGTGCCGGCACCTGTCAGCTCTGGCTCTGGCTTTGCATCTGTCCGCTGTCCTCCACCTTCACGGTGACCGACAGCGTTTCCCCCGGAGTGCCGATACGCATGCCTGAAATCGGGGCGGCGTCACGGTAGCAGAGGCCCGAGGCGACGCGGACATACCGTTCATCCGGACAAATCTCGTTGGCGGGATCGAAGCCGACCCAGCCAAGACCGGGAATATGGGCCTCGGCCCAGGCATGGGTCGCCGCCTGTTCGACCTTTTCCTCCATCATCAGATAGCCAGAGACATAACGTGCCGGCACCTGCAGGGCGCGTGCGGCGGCAACGAAGATATGCGCATGGTCCTGACAGACGCCGCTCTTCTTCTCCAGTGCCTGTTCGGCCGTCGTCCCGCTATTGCTGGTCCCGGGCCGATAGTCGACCGTTTCGTGGATGGCCGCCATCAGCGCGTGCATGCGGGCAAGCTCGTTATCGCCGCCGACGCTCTTGATGAATTCCTTGATCAGCTTGCCGCCCTTGGTCAGCGGCGTTTCCCGCAGGAAGAGCCAAAGCGGACAGAAGCCGGTATGCGGGCCGGCGACGCCGTTATTGTCCTGTGTCTCGACCTCGCCCTCGGCCAAGATGCGCGTCACGTGCTGCGCGCCTTCCAGCGAGACCAGATTGACGTGATTGCCGTACTGGTCGTCATATTCCACCTCGGGGGTGGCGCCCTCGACATTCAGCGACCAGTTGAGCACCGTCTGGCCTGATGATGTCGGCGGTGTCAGTCTCAGCCGCTGCAGAGAGAAGTGCGCCGGTTCGTCGTAGCGGTATTCGGTGAGGTGGCTGATCTTCAGTCTCATATTCTGATCCGCTTAAACGTAGAACCGGTAGCCGTCGGAAATTTCCATGCCGAGCTGGTTGTTGCGCGAGACGAAATCCTCGAGGAATTCGTGCAGGCCCTGATCCATGATGTCGCGGATCGCCCGTGTCTGCAGCGTCGTGCGGATCGCGTCCGCCGTATCGTGGGCAGGCAGCCGCTCCTCGTAATCCTGGGCGAGATAGCCGAGGTTGCTGACGATCTTCTCGTAGCAATAGGCGAGCGAGCGCGGCATCTGGACGTTCAGAGTCAGGAAGTCGGCAATGTTCATCGCCCGGTATTCGCCGTCATAAGCCCAGCTATAGGCGCGGTGGGCGGAAACCGAGCGCAGGATCGATTCCCACTGCACATTGTCGAGTGAAGAGCCGACGGCCGAGACCGAAGGCAGCAGCACGTAATATTTCACGTCGAGAATGCGGCTCGTATTGTCGGCCCGCTCGATGAAGGTGCCGATGCGGGCGAAATTATAGAGCTCGTTGCGCAGCGTCGAGCCGTGGAAGGCGCCGCGGATGAGGCCGGCGCGGCGCTTGATGACATCGATCACTTCGGGCAGGTCAGCCGCCTTGACGCGCTTTTCGAGCAGCGTCTTCAGCTCGATCCAGCATTCGTTGGTCGCTTCCCAGGTCTCCCGCGTCAGGGCGGTGCGCACCATGCGGGCGTTGTTGCGGCCGAAGTCGATGCAGGACATAACGCTCGAGGGATTGGCGCGATCGCGCAGGAGATAGTCGATCGCGTCGGCGTTCGTCAGCTTCGCGTGGCCCTCGTCATAGGCCTCGCGCACGCCGGCGCTTTGCAGCACGCCGTCCCAGTTGTCGTCGCCGGCGCTGCTGCGGGTGAGCGACATGCGCAGTCCGGCATCGACCAGGCGGGCGATATTTTCGGCGCGCTCGATGTAACGGAACATCCAGTAGAGGCCGTTTGCAGTTCTTCCGAGCATCAGTCCTCCAGTACCCAGGTGTCTTTGGTGCCGCCGCCCTGGCTGGAATTGACCACCAGCGAGCCCTGCTTCAGCGCCACGCGGGTGAGACCGCCCGGAATGATCTGAACCTTGTCGGAGACGAGCACATAGGGACGCAGATCGACATGGCGCGGCGCAATCCCTTTGTTGACGAGGATCGGTACGGTGGAAAGCGACAGTGTCGGCTGGGCGATGTAATTGTTCGGCTTGGCCTTCAGCTTCTCGGCGAAATCGGCGCGCTCCTTCTTCGATGCGGTCGGGCCGACCAGCATGCCGTAGCCGCCGGAGCCATGCACCTCTTTGACCACCAGCTCTTCCAGGTGCTCGAGCACGTATTTCAGGCTTGATGCTTCCGAGCAGCGCCAGGTCGGGACGTTTTCGAGCAGCGCCTTGCGGCCGGTATAGAACTCGACGATCTCAGGCATATAGGAATAGATCGCCTTGTCGTCCGATATGCCGGTGCCCGGCGCATTGGCGATGGTGATATTGCCGGCGCGGTAGACATCCATGATGCCGGGAATGCCGAGGGCGGAATCGGCCCGGAAGGTCAGCGGATCGAGGAAATCGTCGTCGACGCGGCGATAGAGCACGTCGATCGCTTCGTAGCCGCGGGTCGTGCGCATCTTCACCTTACCGTCGATGACGCGCAGATCCGAGCCCTCGACCAATTCGACGCCCATCATGTCGGCAAGGAAGGAATGTTCATAATAGGCCGAATTGTAAATGCCCGGCGTCAGCACGGCGACGCGCGGCTTGCCCGTGCAGCCGGGAGGGGCGAGCGAGGCAAGGCTCTGGCGCAGCAGGTAGGGATAGTCCTCGACGCGCTGCACCTTGTTCTCGTGGAAGAGTTCCGGAAACATCTGCATCATGGTTTCCCGGTTTTCCAGCATGTAGCTGACACCGGAAGGCGTGCGGGCATTATCCTCGAGCACGTAGAACTGGTCTTCGCCGGTTCGCACGATGTCGGTGCCGACGATATGGGTGTAGACGCCGCCGGGCGGGCGGAAGCCGATCATCTCCGACAGGAAGGCGACATTGTTTTCGATCAGTTCGCGCGGCACGCGGCCGGCGCGGATGATCTCCTGCTTGTGATAGATATCGTCCAGAAAAGCGTTGAGGGCGATCACCCGCTGTTCGATGCCCTGGGCGAGCTTGCGCCATTCACGGGCAGAGATGATGCGGGGAATGATGTCGAAGGGGATGAGCTTTTCGGAACTGTCGGCATGGCCGTAAACCGCGAAGGTGATGCCGGTCTTCCGGAAGATATTTTCCGCATCGCGGGACTTGGCAATCAGATGCGCCCGGTCTTGGCTGTTGTACCACTCGAAATATTTCTCATAAGGCGGACGAGGACCTTCATCCCCGGTAATCATTTCATCAAATGCCAAAGGTGCGGCTCCCCTTTTTTGTTCATTTGAATACAACGCAAATTGCAATGCAAGAACCATGCGCAGTTCGAGGAAAAGATTTTGCGGTGCGGGAAAGGGATGAAAATCCGGGCATTCGAAGCTAGGTGGAGCGGCGGGGAGGATGGTCGCTCCGCAGAGGCTGCGCAAAATGTGAGCAGATGATTGCTTTTTACGCGGTCAAGCGGTTTGAGGGTGCATACGCTTCCTCCCTCTCGCCACCCGACCATCAGCGAAATTTCAAATAAGCATCAGTGCTTCGCCTTTGACTGTGACCGCCGGATGCCGCTATCAGCACGGCGAACTCTTTCCGCCGAGCAGCTCCATGTCCATCGATCGTTTTGCCCCCGCCGTCTTCGTTTTCCTTTGGTCCACGGGCTGGGTGGTGGCGAAATATGCAGCGCTGCATTCCGAACCATTCACCTTTCTGTCGATCCGCTACGCCCTGTCGGCGGTCGCCTTCCTGGCACTCTGTGTGGTGATGCGGGCGCAATGGCCGAAGAGCCGGGCGACGTGGCTCCGGGCCGTCTATTCCGGCTTCTTCCTGCATGGCTTCTATCTCGCTGGTCTGTGGTGGGCGATCGCCAATGGCGTGCCGGCCGGCATATCGGGCATCATCGCGGCGCTGCAGCCGCTGCTGACGGCAATGGCGGCTCCATTTTTCGTCGGCGAGCGGTTGCAGAAGGCACAGCAACTCGGTCTCGCTCTTGGCTTCACGGGCATTGCCGTCGCCATTTCGCCAAAGCTGCTCGATCCGGCGACGGCCGATCTCGCGCATGCCGCCCTGCCGCTGGCGATCAACCTCATTGCCATGGGATCCGTCACCTACGGGACGCTTTATCAGAAGAAACACCTGCAGTCGGGCGATCTCAGAACCATTGCGACGCTGCAATATATCGGCGCGCTGATCCTCACCCTGCCGCTTTCGCTCATTTTTGAGCGCCAGCATTTTGACGGCTCCGCGCAGGCCTATGGCGCTCTCATCTGGTCGGTCTTCGGCCTGTCGATGGGCGGCGTCGGGCTGCTGCTTCATCTCATTCGCCGCGGGCAAGTCTCGCGCGCAGCTTCGCTCATCTACTTGATGCCGCCGACGGTGGCGTTCGAGGCCTTCGTCGCCTTCGGGGAACCGCTGACGCTGCCGTTAGTCATCGGCACGGTAATTGTTGTCGTGGGCGTATATTTGACAAACCGAAGGGTCGTTCAGCAGGCCCAGGCAAGCGTCTAGGCTGAAGCCTGGACCTGCTGAACGACCGAGGTTGCTGAACCCATTTTGGCGGGAACATCCGCTACGTCCTGACAGCCGATCGGGCAGCGCTGCGAAGGACGAAAGGGGTGCCGTCACCTCGCAGTGGGGATTTGCAGACCGATGTAAGGTCGCCGACGATTGTCGGCGGCCTCATTTGCTGGCGCTTAGAGATTCCCACAGGCACTGCGCATTCTTCAATCCGGCTGCTGGAACCAACGATCAGCCGCGGGGCTGCAGCAGCGCCAAGGCAACCGTCGACGCCGCCAGGAGAGCGGTAAGCGTCAATGGTCCCACAGCGCCGTGGTGGTCGACGATATAGCCGCCAAGAACCGCGCCGATACTGATGGCCACCTGAAAAGAGACGACCATCAGGCTGCCCGCCGCCTCCAAAGCATCCGGCGCCGCGCGGGAGAGATTGGTCGGCAGCACTACGGGCGCCATGCCGAAGGCAAGGCCCCAAAGCGCGACGAGCGCAAACGCGGCGCCGATATGAGCGCCCCAAAGCACCAGAGCAAGTGCGGCAAACGCCATCAATACCGCCGTGACAGCCAGCGCGATGCGGATGCTCGCATCGGCCATCCGGCCGCCGGCTACATTGCCGATCACGGAGGCGATGCCAAAGCCGAGCAGCGCCAGGGCAATCGATCTGGTTTCAAGGAGTGTCACTTGTTCGAGGAACGGGCGCACATAAACCGACCCGGCAAAATGACCGGTCATCAGCAAAAGGATGGCAAGCATTCCCAGTTGAACGCCGCCCCGTCGTGTCAGCCGGAAAACATCAGCGAGACTATTGCTTGTGCTTGCGGGAAGCGTCGGCAGGCTGAGAAACTGCAGCAGCATGGCAAGCGCGGCAAGCCCGGCTGTCATTGCCATGGCGATGCGCCATCCCAGCCAATCGCTGATCAAAGCACCCATTGATGGTGCCGCTATCGTGGCGAGCGAAACGCCGAGGGTGACGATAGCCATGCCGCGACCTGTCGCGTTGGCGCCGACCAGCCTCGCCACGACGGCCACTGAAAGCGCCCAAAAGCCGCTGAGCGCGATGCCCAACCCGGCCCTGCCCAACAACAACAGCCAGAAATCGGTGGCCAACGATGCGAGAATATTGGAGCCGACCGCCAAAGCACTGAGACCGACCAGCACCGCCTTGCGGTTCAGCCTGCCGATGAGAACATTGCTCAGAAGGGCCGTGACAGCGCCGACGGAAGCGGTGGCGGTGACGACTTGTCCCGCCGTTCCCTCTGAAATGCCGAGATCGCTCGCCATTGGCGTCAACAAGCCTGCCGGTAGGAACTCAGCAGATACGAGTGCGAAGCTGGTGGCCGCCATCGAAACCACGGCAAACCAAGTCGCCCCGCTCCACGCGGATGGTTCAACCGTCTCCAGACCAATTGCGGCTTCGTCGAACTGTGATGTCGTGTCCGTCATTGAAGGATCTCCTATGTTCGGAGATTTCATAGACGAAGTTCGCAGGATGATATGTGTCCTAAAATCCGAAATCCATGTCCGTTCGTCCGGAACTTGTGCGGCGCACAATTCCGGGGGAGACGCTGGTAACGCGCTTGAACGCCCGCGAGAAAGACGCCTCGGACTCATAGCCCAGCCGGGAAGCAACCTCGGCGACCGACATGCCGCCTTGCGCCAGCAAATCGCGGGCAAGCTGCATACGCAGACGGGCGAGATAATGTGCCGCGCCTTCTCCCAAGATGGCGCTGAAGCGCTCGGCGAAGATTGAACGCGACTGGCCTGCCACTCCAGCAAGGCTTTCGAGGGTCCAGTTAAGGCCGGGATCCCGATGCATGGCCGCCAATACACGACCGATGTGGGGATCGCGGATGGCCGCGAGCCAGCCGGTGGTCGAGCCTCCGCTGCAGTTGACCCAGCAGCGGATAAGCCGCGCAGCGAGCAAGTCCGCCATGCGCGACAAGATCGTCGCGCTTCCCATCCGGGGCTGTGTCGCCTCCGCTGACATAGCGGCCAGCAGGGGTCCGACAATCGGGTCGTTACCGGCCACGTCGCAGCCCTTGATGATTGGCGGCATCAGGGCGATCAAGGGGTTAAGTGCATGGGCGCCCAAGGTCATGGAGCCACAGAACAGGGTGCTGGTGGCGCCCGTTCCCTCACGCAAGACTTCGCAGACGTTGCTCCCCAACCTCTTTATCTGACAGCTCTTAAGCGAGTCGCCCTCAACATCAGGCGCGCTCGCCAATCGGTGTGCAATGCCTTGCGGCAGCAGCACCAGATCGCCATCGTTCAACTCCTGCCACCCTTGGGCTTCGCTATGGATCCAGCACGGACCTTGGCTGACGAAGTGAAAACGAAGCAGTTGTTGTTGCGGAAAGGCAATGCTCCATGGATGCCTGAGTTCGCAGCGTCCATAATTGACTCCACTCAAGCGAAAGTCCTGCAGGACTTCACTGAGGGCATCCATTGGGATGGTTGAAGGCGGCAACGGTCGGGACGGATGGTCAAGCATGGAGCCAATTTAGGTCTTAAGGGTCCGGCATTCAAGCGGGTTGGCTTCGCGACTCCTCCGGGTGCGTAGCGGTCTGTTCAACCAAATAAGATCGATGGGCAGGCGCAACGCGATCGGCATGGCTTGCGATGTCGCTGATGAGGTGCCGGTCGCGCCGTCGCCGACCGCGCGGTCGACGAATATGGCTGCCGTCGCAGAGTTCGCCGCTGCTGTGCTCTGGCTATGCAGCCCAGCGGCGAGCTTCATCATCGGCGTCGCGATGCCCGTCGGCGGCGCCTTCACATCGCGCTGATTTGGCCAGACTTCCGTCGCCGCTGCGAAGGAGGCTTCGATTTTCTCAAGGATGCGTACAGAAACCGGGAACTGTGACCGTGTACGGCTGATGCGGTGATGCCATGACAAAACGAGAAAAAGGCCGGGCATCCCAACAGATGCTCCGGCCTCCCAATATTCAAGGCCAAAGGTCCGGCCTTTTCTCCTTTAAATCAATCGGCGTTCAGGCGCGTTCGCGGCGCTGGCCGCCGCCATTGCGAGAGCCCGAGCCGCCGCGGCGGTTGCCGCCGTTGCCGTCGCGCCGCTGTTCGCCGCCCTGGGCCTGGTGCTGGCCGCGGTCTTCGCCGTGCTTGCGAGCCGGGCGGCCGTGGGCATGACGGCCGTTACCGCGGTGATGACCGCTCGGCTCGCCATTGGCATGATGGCCATTGGGGCCGCCATGCGCGGGGCGCTGCTTCGCCGGGCGGAAATCGGAGGTCGAGACTAGATCATTGTCGGCGCCGAGATCCGGAGCCGCTTCGCTGCGGTGCTGACCGCGGAAATCCTCGTTGCGGCCGGTGCGCTCAGGGCGTGGGCGGCGTTCCTGACGGCTGCCGCGATGTTCCGAGCGGTTCTGGTCGCCACGGCCTTCGCCGCGACCATTGTTTTCGCGACCTTGACCGCCGCCGCGGTTGCGGTTGTTGCCATTGCCGCGACGCGGGCCACCGGCGCTGATATGGGCCGGCGGTTCACCGCTGGCTACCGCAATGTCGATGCCCATCAGGCGCTCGATATCACGCAGCAGCTTGGCTTCATCGGGGGCGCAGAAAGCGATGGCAATGCCATCGCGGCCGGCGCGCGCCGTGCGGCCGATGCGATGGACATAGGCGTCGGGCACTTCCGGCAGGTCGTAGTTGTAGACATGGCTGACGGCCGGGATGTCGATGCCGCGGGCGGCGACGTCGGTGGCAATCAGCGTCTTGATGCTGCCGTCGCGGAAGGCCTTCAGCGCCCGCTCGCGCTGACCCTGGCTCTTGTTGCCGTGGATCGAGGCGACGGAGTAACCGATATTGTCGAGATGCTTCATCAGCTTCTCCGCACCGTGCTTGGTGCGCAGGAAGACGATGGCGCGGCCGTCAGGGTTTTCTGTCAGCGATTTGCGCAGCAGTTCGGTCTTGTCGTTCTTGCCGCCGACGAAATGGACATATTGCTCGACCTTGTCAGCAGCCTTGCCGGGAGGCGTGACTTCGACCTTGACGGGATCGACGAGATATTCGCCGGCGAGATCGGCGATAGCCTTCGGCATGGTGGCCGAAAACAGCATCGTCTGACGCTTCTTCGGCACCAGCTTGGCGATCTTGCGCAGATCGTGGACGAAGCCGAGATCGAGCATCTGGTCGGCCTCGTCGAGCACGAGATAGCGCACCGTCGTCAGCGTAATGGCACGGCGGTTGACGAGATCGAGCAGGCGGCCCGGAGTGGCGACCAGGATGTCGGTGCCCTTTTCGAGCTGAAGCTGCTGCTTGTTGATCGAAACACCGCCGACAACGACGTTGATGCGCAGCGGTGACTTGCGGATGAACTTCTTCAGGTTCTCGGCGATCTGGTTCACCAGTTCGCGCGTCGGGGCAAGGATCAGCGTCCGCGTCGTGCGGTTATCGGGGCGGCGCTCGTCGGCAAGCAGCCTCTCGATGAGCGGCAGGCCGAAGGCGGCGGTCTTGCCGGTTCCGGTCTGGGCGAGGCCGATCAGATCGCGGCCTGAAATAAGGAGGGGAATGGCCTGTTCCTGGATCGGCGTCGGCGTTTCGATGCCGAGCTGGAACAAGGTGGCGACGATCGGCTTGGAGACACCAAGCGATTCAAAATTGGTCAAGTCATAACCTTTCGGGGCGCCACAACGAATATCGCCGGAACGCACCATGCGATCCGGTTTCATTCTGGCGTCAAGAACCCCGCGTGAAGTGGGAACTTGCAAGTTGGAAAAAAGCTTTCCAGCGCTTCTGGCCGCTCTTAGGAGTGCGGCGCTCTATCGAAATGCGCTTTTGTCCCTTCTTCCTGCGTTTCGTATTTTCGAGCAGGGGCACGCTCACGCGGCGGCCGGAAGGGTGAAAGCTGAGCCGCATTTGGGCTAGTTCTCAGGGAAAGTCAAGTGCAGCGCACAAAAAGCCTCAGCGCGGGGCGGGCGACGGCATCCTGAGGACGAAGCTTTGCGAGGCGCTTTCTACGCCGTTGACGAGGATGGCGATTCGGTGTTCGCCGGGATAATAGCGCCGCGTCGTGATCGGCCGCATGGCGTGGCGGCGCTCAATCGCGTGGCTTTGGCCGGGCGCGAGTGTGACGGTCTTGCATTTGAAAACCTTCGGCGAGAGTGACCCGTCGGCCTTCACGTGGTGGATGGCATAATCGATCATCAGCGCGTGCGTGGTTTCGCCTGAATTCGTCACGCGGATTTCGAAATCCAGCCCGTCGCCGAAGATGACCTCGTTGCTTGCGAGCCGCAATTCGCAGTCGAGGGAGGCCGCCGCGCCGAAGCCGAAATTGGCGAGCGCCTGCGCGTGGCCCTTCTTGAGCAGCGTGCGCGAGGCATGTTTCAGCAGCCAGCGGCGCTCGGCCGAGGCGCCCTCGATATGGCCGGCGATGAAGGCGGCGACCATATCCGGATGATCCTTTGCGATATCGTTCAAACTGTTGGCGACGGAGCGGCGCACGTAATCCTCCGGATCGTCCATCAGCGCGGTCAGGATGGGCAGGATCGGCGCCGGTTCCTTGACGAGCTGCGGCAGCCGCATCGCCCACGGTAGGCGCGGCCGCGTTCCCTCGCTTGCGAGACGGCGCACATGCTGATCGGGATCGCCGACCCAGCCGGAGATGATGGCGAGCGCGCGCTGCTGGTCACGATGGATAAAGGGGCGGATGCCATACTCGGCTGTGAAATGCCGCGTGAGCGCCTTCAAGAGATCGAGCCCGAGATCGAAATGATCAGGGCCGCGCGCGGCGATGAACTGGTTGACCGGCAGCAGCATCCAGCCTGAGAGTCCGGATCTGCCAGCTACAGGCAGACTCGCCTTCAGGATGGCGGCGGCTTCAGGAAAATCGCGGGGCATTGTCGCAAACAATGCGTCGCGGATCAGCGCCGAGCGTTCCATCAGTTCCAGAGCTGCGAGGCCATCGGTCGCCAGTGCCACAAAACGGTCCCGGTCGAAGGCGGGCGCGTGGGCGGCGATGCGATCGGACATGTCGCGGGCCAGCCCTTCATGCAACAGGTTCTTGAGCGGTTCCGGCATACTGATCCTCCTATCGGAGGATTGGACCGGCGCCGCCGGGAGGTCAAGCGGCGCCGGATGCGGTTTTCTATTCCGGGCAGACTTTCACGCGGTAGGGCTCGCCCCAGCGATCGTGCCGCCATTCGATATGGCAATAGGACGGCCGGTAATAGGTCCGGTAGACGGGATAGGGGCGATAGACGGGGTAGGCTGGATAAACAGGGTAGGCGGGGCGGGCGGCTTCCGAGAGCAGAGCGCCGCCGACGACGCCGGCGGCAAGGCCGCCCCAGAAGGCATCGCGCGGATGGGCATCGGCGGTGGTGGCAGTGGCGAGCGAGGCGCCGGCAAAGGTCAGCGCCATCAGGCCCGTTGCCATGGTCTTATGAAAAACGGACATAGTATCATCCTTATCTAGACTGGCTTCCATAAAGCCACGGCCAGACTCCGCCCCGATCGCGGCAGTGCGATGACCGCGCAAGCGGTTACCGCATTAAATTTTCGTCATGATTTCAATGGCCAACCAAGAATAAAAGCGCATCGCCGCCGATCGGATTTGCTGCCGATGACGGCATGCTTTGGGTCTCGTGCCGAAAACGGGGGCCGCTCCAGCTGGTAAGCCGGCTTGTAAAATTCCGCCCTCGAAATTTATGGTTAAAACCTTGTTAAAAGCCTTGGCGTTATAGTCTTTGTAGTTGATATTTCACTCATTGCGGGAGCGATAACTTCTTGAAATCAGCCGGGGACATACTGGAATTGGCCTGCCGCCGGATCGCCGATCTGGATACCCCGGCCTATGTCAAGAACAGCGAGTTGCGCTATGTCGCCGTCAACAAGGCCTATGCCGACTTCTTCGGCCGCGAGATTTCCGATTTCATCGGCAGGCGCAGCCGCGAACTGTTTGACCGCCCCGAGGAAGAGGATCGCGAAGACAGGGAACGTCGGGCGCTGGTGTTCGGCACTGAGGAAAGCGCCATCTGCTTCGACGCGGATAGCCGCCGTCACGAGCGCGTCCAGATCGAAAGTTTCTCGCCGTCGTCGGAGCGGATCTATGTGCTCGGCATTTTTGAAGCCCGCGAGCGCAGCGCCATTGCCGACAGGGGGGTTACCGGCAACTCTAAGACTGTAAACGATTCCGGAATTGCCGCCGATTTCGCTGAGGTGCGCGAAGCGCTGGAAAAGCTCGAGCATCCGATCGGCATCTTTGCGGCAGACGGCCGTCCGCTGGTCGTCAACGCCGCCTATCACAAGGGCGCGAAGCCTGCGGCCGCCGGCGAATCGGCCTGGGGGGAGAGCGTCAACGAACTCGACGTTCTGCGCACCGTCCTGGAGGACTTGCCGGTTGCCGTCTTCGTCCGCGACGACAAGCACCACCTGGTCTATGCCAATAAGTATTATGAGACCTTCAGCGGCCGCTCCCGCTCCGAGTATCTGGGAATGACCGAACACGAAATGTTCGGGCCGGAAGGCGCTGAGGCGATCTACCAGGAAAACCTGCTGGCGCTCAGGGACGGCATTTCGGTGGAGCTCGAGAGCGAGATGCCGAGCCAGAGCGGCCATGTCTATCCAGTCATCTCGCGCGTCAACCGCGTCGTGACGGCGGATGGGCGAACTTATGTTGTCGGCTCCTTTTCCGATATCTCGCCGCTCAAGGAACGCGAGAAGGCGTTGATTGAGTCACGCAAGCAGGAAGAAATACTGCATCGGGACATCGAGAGCATTCTGCGTTCGCTGCCGGTCGGCGTGCTGATCCTCGATAACGACCATCGGATTCTCTACGTCAACGACGAGTTCTACAGCATCTGGGAACTGCCGCTCGACGATCGCTTCGACGGTCGCCCTTTCCTCGACGTCATCCGCCGCAACAACGAGCTCGGCCGCTACGACGGAACGCAGGCGCCGGAGGAAATCTACGCCTTCCGCAAGCACCTGTTCGAAGCCGAAGTGCCGGAACCGATCGAACTCGGCTGGGCGGGCGGCAAATCCGTCATCTTCGACAGCCGCCGCATCTCCAACGACCGCATCCTGCTCACCTATTCCGATATTTCGGCGGTGCGCGAACGGGAAAAGGAGATCCACGAGACGCGGGCCGCGCTCGAGCGGCTCGGCGAAATGATGCGCGATGCGACGCATGCCATGTCCCAAGGCCTTGCCATCGTCCAGGACAGCATCATCAAGATGTCCAACGAGGCGATGGCCGACATCCTGCAGATCCCGCCCCATTATATTGAGGCTGGTCAGGGCTGGCTCGGCATGTTCGAATTCTGCGCGGCGCGCGGTGATTTCCACGATGCTGCAGACGAAATCCTGCAGGAGTGGCGCGCCAATATCGCGACCGGGCAGCCGATTTCCACCGTTTTCCATGTCGGCGGCGAGCGCTGGGTGAACATGGATGCGACGGTCAGCCGGGGACAGCATTGGGTCGCGCTTTTCACCGATGTCACCGAGCTCAAGAGCCGCGAGGCGGAATTGCGCGAGCTCCTGTCGCGCGCAGAAGCCGCCGACCGCGCCAAATCCGAGTTCCTTGCCAATATGAGCCACGAAATCCGGACGCCGATGAACGGCGTGCTGGGCATGGCGGAATTGCTTGCCAAGACCAATCTCGATACGCGCCAGAAGACCTTCATCGATATCATCGTCAAATCGGGCAATGCGCTGCTGACCATTATCAACGACATCCTCGACTTCTCGAAGATCGATGCCGGGCAGATGAAACTGCGGAAAGCCGCCTTCGATATCACCGAAGCGGTGGAGGACGTGGCGACGCTCCTGTCCTCGCATGCTGCCGAGAAGAATATCGAGCTCCTGGTGCGGGCAGCTCCGGATCTGCCTGCCGCCGTGATCGGAGACGCCGGGCGGTTCCGCCAGATCGTGACCAATCTGGTCGGCAATGCCGTCAAATTCACCGAACGCGGCCATGTCTTCGTCGATGTCGGCTTCGAGACGATCGCCGGCGGCGAGATCATGGCGAGCATCCGCATCGAAGATACGGGCATCGGCATTCCAAGCGAAAAGCTCGCATCCGTCTTCGACAAGTTCTCGCAGGTCGACGCCTCCTCGACCCGGCGGCATGAGGGAACGGGGCTCGGCCTTGCGATAACCGCTGGCCTCGTCGATCTCTTCGGCGGCTATATCAATGTCGAGAGCGAATGGGGCAAGGGTTCGATCTTCACCATCAACCTCCCCTTTGCGGTGGCGGCCGCCCGCCTCGAGCCGAAGCCGCTGCCGATCAATGTGCAGGGCGCGCGCATTCTCGTCGTCGACGACAATGAGGTGAACCGGCGCATCCTCACCGAGCAGCTTTCACTCTGGGGCTTCGACGGTGTGGCCGCCGAGGGCGGCGGCACCGGTCTTGCGATCCTGGAAGCGGCGGCCGATCTCGGCGTCACCGTCGATGCCGTCGTGCTCGACTATCACATGCCCGACATGAACGGCGCCGATGTCGCGCGTCGGCTGCGCGCCGATCCCCGCTTCGTCGAGCTGCCGATCATCTTCCTGACGTCGATGGATATTTCCGGCACGGAAAAGGAATTTGCAGCGCTGAACGGCCACGCGCATCTGATGAAGCCGGCACGCGCCAACGTGCTGCGCAACACCGTCGTTGAAGTGGTGCGCGCCCGACGTGTGAAACAGGCTTCGGAAGCCGAGATCGCCCGGCTGCAGGCGGAATCGGCCGTGCCGGCGCCCGCACCTGCGCCCGAGCCGCAGAAGCGGTCGGCCGAATTCGTCGACGTGCTCGTCGCCGAGGACAATGAGGTCAACCAGATCGTCTTTACCCAAATCCTGCAGTCGACGGGCCTTTCCTTCCTGGTCGTTGCCAATGGCAAGCAGGCGGTCGCCGCCTGGGAGCGGCACACGCCGCGCATCATCATGATGGACGTCTCGATGCCCGTCATGAACGGCCATGAGGCGACGCGGACGATCCGGGAACGGGAACAGGGACAGGGCCACCGGGTGCCGATCATCGGCGTCACCGCCCATGCGCTTGAAAGCGATCGCGAACTCTGCCTCGATGCCGGTATGGACGACTATATGTCGAAGCCGATCAGCCCGGAACTGCTGGAAGAGAAGATCCGGCAATGGCTCGGCAAGGACGAGTTCCAGCCGGAGCGCACCAGCTACTAATCTTTTATGCGCAGGAAGTCTTGATACCGCAGAGCATTTCGCGCTTGCCGGCGAAGCCTTTGCGGCGTTCGACTGTAAAACCGGCCGCGATGAGGTTGCGGCGCACGAAGCCGGCCGCGGCATAAGTTGCGAAGGTGCCTTCGGCAACGGTCTTTTCGTTGACCTCACGCATCAGTTCTTCCGACCACATGTCGCCGTTGCGCGAGGGCGCGAAGCCGTCGAGATACCAGGCGTCGAAGCTGGGCTTTGCTGCGGCAACGCCGTCCAGCGCTGGCCCGCAGACGACGCTGAGCTGCGTCTGGGCATCGACATCGAGTGAGACGGTACCATCAGGCATCTGCGGCCAGGCCGCGGTCAGGGCCTCGCGCTCGGCATCGATCTCCGACCAGTGCGAGAGTGCCCTGCCGATTTCTTCGCTGCGCATCGGATGGAGTTCGAAGGAGATGAAATGCAGATGCTGGCCACTCTCACGGTGCAGCTTCCATTGCCGCCAGGTTTCGGCAAAGTTCAGGCCGGTGCCGAAGCCGAGTTCGCCGATCACGAATTCCTGCCGCCCACTCCAGCGCTCGGGCAGGCCGTTGCCGGCGAGGAAGACATGGCCGCATTCCAGCCGTCCATCGGTCTGACAATAAAAATGATCGCCAAAGGCGGTGGAATAGGGCATATCGCCGTCGCGCCATTCGAGCGGCTGCGGCGCGCCCGCGCCAATCTGATCTGGATTCATCTCTGCCATGGAACAAGCCGATAGTCCTGCGCCGGCGTCCGGTCAATCTTCTTGCGACTTGCTGATCGTCGGCGGCGGCATCATGGGTCTCTGGGCGGCCGTCCACGCCGAGCGTCGCGGCATAAACACCATTCTCGCCGACGCCGGCAGCCTGGGCAGCGGGGCAAGTGGCGGCCTGCTCGGCGCGCTGATGCCGCATATGCCGGACCGGTGGTCGGAGAAGAAGCAATTCCAGTTCGACGCCCTGGTATCGCTCGAAACCGAGATCGCAGCGCTCGAAGCCGCGACCGGGCTTTCAGCCGGTTACAACAGGTCCGGACGGCTGATCCCGCTGCCGAAACCGCATCTCAACCGCATCGCCCATGGCCATTTTGAGGATGCCGAACGCCACTGGCGGGCAGGCGAGCGGCGCTTCCACTGGCACGTGCTCGACAGGCCTAATGTCGATGGTTGGATCGAGGCGTCCGCCGGCGAGAGCGGGTTCGTGCATGACACGCTTGCCGCCCGCGTCGCCCCCCGCTCGTTGATTTCGGCGCTGATCGCCTTTCTGCAGCGGACAAAATATGTGCGCATCATGAAAAATGCTCCGGTCGCCGATCTCGATCCGGATCGAGGCACGGCTGAGATAGGCAGCGAAACCGTTGCGTTCGGCCGCTGCATTCTGGCCGCGGGCTATCAGTCCTTTCCTCTGCTGCAGGGGCTGACGCCCGGCTTGACGCAGCCGCTCGGCCAGCCGGTCAAAGGGCAGGCGGCGCTGTTGAAAGCGGGTGTTGACCCGGCGCTGCCGACGATCTTCCTCGACGGGCTCTATGTCGTCGCGCATGAGGCTGGGCATGCGGCGATCGGCAGCACCAGCGAGAACCGCTTCGACGATCCCTTTTCGACAGATGCCCAGCTCGATGCGCTGATCGAGGCGGCGCGGGCCATCGTGCCGGCGCTCCGCAACGCGCCCGTCGTCGAACGCTGGGCAGGGCTTCGCCCGAAGGCGATCGACCGCGATCCGATGATCGGCCGCCATCCCGACCATCCCCGACTTGTCGCATTGACCGGTGGCTTCAAGGTCAGTTTCGGGCTGGCCCACCGGCTGGCGGAGGCGGCGGTCTGTATCGCGGCCGATACAGCGTGTGAATTTTTGCTGCCGGAAAGCTTCGCAATTTCAAGCCATATTGCTGTCGCTTCACGTTAAACGTGAATTAGATACAGCTGCGTTTCGTTATTCTGTCATGCAAATCACCTATCAGCTTGCGCATCGGCAGCGCCTGAAGTTACCGGCGCTCACTTCCTTGATGGAGGAAATTGCATGCGCTATGCCATTTGCTTCACGCCTCCGGCGAGTGACCCCCTTTCGCTCGTGGCTGCTAACTGGCTTGGCCGAAACGTGTTTTCGGGCGAGATGGTCGAGCCTCCGGCCGTCCGCGGCCTCGGCATTCACGAGTTCGCCTTTCATACGGCCGTGCCGCGGCGCTATGGTTTTCACGGCGTCCTGAAAGCGCCTTTTCACCTGTCCCCCGACATGTCGGAAGCGCAACTTCTGCGCGACCTGATGCGTTTTTCCGGGACTGTCCCTCCCTTCCGGCTGCCGCGCCTCGAAATCGCCCGGCTCGGCAATTTCTATAGCCTGCAGCCGAGCGCTCCCTGCGAACAGATCCAGTATCTCGCCTCGGCGATCGTGCAGGAATTCGACCGTTTCCGTGCGCCGCTCAGCGAAGCCGAGATCGAGCGGAGCGACCCGGACGGGCTGTCGGCCGCGCAGTTCGCCAATCTCCATCGCTGGGGCAATCCTTACGTGATGGAGGAGTTCCGCTTCCACATGCCGGTAACGGGTCCGGTCAACGCGGTCGACATACCCCGCATCGAGCCGGCGCTGCGGACGATCTTCGGGCCTGTGATCGGCGAGCTGGTCATGGTCGCCAATGTGGCGCTGATGATCGAAGAGGGTGCCGGCGGTCCGTTCCGCGTTCACTCGCTGCATCCGATGGGCAAGGTCAGCGCACGCAGGATCGCCTGAACAGGCCTCAAGCTAAGTAATTGTGCAGCAAGGGTAAATTCTTCTGCTCAGTTTCCGTCTCGACATTCCAGCTGCGGATGATACCGTTCGCCGTCTTTTCAGAAGGTGATTTAATGGTATCTGAGACCTATCCGCGCAATCTCGTCGGCTACGGGCGCCAGACGCCCGATCCGAAATGGCCGGGCGAGGCATGCGTTGCCGTGCAGTTCGTCATCAATTACGAGGAGGGCGGCGAAAGCTCGATCCTCGACGGCGATCCGGCGTCCGAAAACCTGCTGTCGGAGATCGTCGGCGCGGCAGCCTGGCCCGGGCAGCGCAACCTCAACATGGAATCGATCTATGAATATGGATCGCGCGCCGGTTTCTGGCGGCTCTGGCGGATGTTCACCGATTTCAAGGTGCAGGCGACCGTTTACGGCGTGACGCTGGCGATGGCGCGCAACCCGGAAGCCGTCGCCGCCATGAAGGAGGCCGGCTGGGAGATCGCCAGCCATGGCTACCGTTGGCTGGAATACAAGGATTTCCCCGAGGATCTCGAGCGCAAGCATATTCTAGAGGCCGTGCGCCTGCACACCGAACTGACCGGCGAGCGGCCCTACGGCATGTATCAGGGCAAGCCTTCCGACAACACGCTGCGACTGGTGCAGGAAGAGGGCGGTTTCCTCTATTCCTCCGATTCCTATGCCGACGACCTGCCTTACTGGGTGAAGGGCGTCGACGGGAAACCCTTCCTGATCATTCCCTATACGCTCGAAACCAACGACATGCGTTTTGCCACGCCGCAGGGTTTCAACGCCGGTGATCAGTTCTTCACCTATCTGAAGGATGCTTTCGACACGCTTTATGAAGAAGGCAAGGCCGGCAAGCCGAAGATGATGTCGGTCGGGCTGCATTGCCGTCTCGTCGGACGCCCGGGCCGGGCGGCGGCGCTGAAGCGATTCATCGAATATGTGCTGAAGCACGACAAGGTCTGGATACCGCGCCGCATCGAGATCGCCGAGCATTGGCACAAGCACCATCAGCCGGATGCACTCTGATGTTGTCGCGCCAGGATTTCGTTTCCCGCTTCGGCGGTGTCTTCGAACATTCGCCTTTTATCGCAGAGCGCGCCCATGACGCAGGCCGCGTGACGGAGCCGCTGACGGCGGCCGGCGTGCACGCGGCGCTCGTCGCCGCCTTCCGCGCGGCAAGCCATGAGGAGCGCCTCGGCGTGCTGCGTGCCCATCCGGATCTTGCCGGTCGTCTTGCGATATCGGGCGAACTGACCGAGGACAGCCGGAAGGAGCAGGCCGGCGCCGGCCTTGATCGCCTGAGTGTGGCTGAACATGCCCGCTTCACGGAACTTAATTCGGCCTATGTCGAAAAATTCGGCTTTCCCTTCATCATCGCCGTCAAGGGACTCGGCAAGGACGACGTCCTGTCGGCCTTCGAGAAACGGATCGGCAATGGTCGAGACGAGGAATTTGCGACGGCGGCCGCGCAGGTCGAGCGGATTGCGCTACTGCGCCTGACATCAATGCTGCCGGAGGCTGAATGAAAGAGTGGCGTGCGATCGACTATCTCAATGAGATGTATGAGGCGGCGTCGGAAGCGCTGTCTTTCGCCGGCGGAATGGATGGGGCAGCCTTCGCCGGAGACAAGCTTACCTTCAAGGCGGTTGCCTTTTGCCACTTCACCATTGGTGCTGCGGCGTCCCGCCTGCTGGTGTCGCATCCGGAATTTGCGACCGAGCATCCCGATCTGCCCTGGACGAAAATCTGCGGCACGGGCAACCGTATCCTCGAGGACGTCTTCGATCTCGATCCGGTCGAGCTCTGGGAGGCGACTTATCGCACGCTGCCGGAGCTTCTTTCAGCGATCGATGCCATCCGTAACTGGCATGCCCAAGGCGAGTGAAGCCATGTCCGAATTTCTCGACATCCGCCCGCTCACTCAATCCGCCTTCGCCCGCTTCGGCGAGGTGATCGAGGCCGATCCGGCCTCGATGCGGCTCATCAATGGCGGCACGACGGAGCGCTTCCATGCCTTGGCCGTAGCGGAAGCGGCAGGCGAGGGCGCGCGTGTCATCATCAATCTCTTCCGCGGTCAGCCGCGCAGCTTTCCCTATGCGGTTGACATGATGGAGCGCCATCCCTTCGGCAGCCAGAGTTTCTCGCCGGTTTCCGGCCGTCCCTTCCTCGTCGTCGTCTCCGAGGACGAGAACGGGCGTCCCGCCAGGCCTGAGGTGTTTCTTGCGCGCGGGGATCAGGGGGTGAACTACCGCCGCAACGTATGGCATCATCCGCTGATGGCGCTCGGCGAACCCTCGGAATTCCTGGTCGTCGACCGCAACGGACCAGGCAACAATCTGGAGGAGTTCTTCTTCGAGACCCCCTTCATCATCAAAGAGCCAGCCCTATGACCGGACTGACAACCCATGTTCTCGATACCGCCTTGGGCAAACCGGCCGAAGGCTTGAGGATCGATCTCTTCCGGATCGACGGCGAGATGCGAAGGCATCTGACGACTGTTATGACCAATGCCGATGGAAGGGTCGACGGCGGCCCGATTCTCGTCGGCGAGAACTTCCACGTCGGCACCTACGAATTGGTCTTCCACGCCGGCGATTATCTCAGAGCCTGCGGCACGCCGCTGCCGCATCCGGCGTTCCTCGATCTCGTGCCGATCCGCTTCGGCATTGCCGATGTCAACGCGCACTACCATGTGCCGCTGCTGATCTCGCCCTACGGCTATTCCACCTATCGAGGCAGTTGAATGAGGTTCGCCGCGATCGCCGATATCCATGGCAACCATCTGGCGCTTGCGGCGGTGCTTGCGGATATTCAGGCACAGGGCATCGAGGAGATCGTCAATCTCGGCGATTTCTTCAGTGGCCCGCTGGAGGCCGGCCGGACGGCTGATATGCTGATGCCGCTCGGCCTGACCTCGGTTCGGGGCAATCATGACCGCTATCTGATCGAGCAGGACCCGGCCGCGATGCATGCCTCGGATGCCGCCGCCCATCGGAAACTGACGCCAACCCATCTCGACTGGCTGCGCAGCCTGCCCTTCGATACCGTCTATCGCGGCGAGGTCTATCTCTGCCATGCCACGCCCAAGGACGACAATCTCTACTGGCTGGAGTCCGTCTCGCCGGAGGGGCACGTCTTCCTGAAGCCGATCGAAACGATCGAGGCGCTCGCCGAAGGCATCGACCTGCCGCTCATCCTTTGCGGCCACAGCCACCTCCCGCGCGCCGTCCGGCTGTCCGACGGCCGCCTCATCGTCAATCCCGGCAGCGTCGGCTGCGCGGCCTATGACGACGAGCTGCCCTATTACCATAAGGTGGAAGTCGGCCATCCGCTGGCGAGCTACGCCATTCTGGAAAAAACGGCTGCCGGATGGATATGGCAATTCCGAACCGTCGCCTATGACCATATGGCGATGTCGGCACTGGCCGCCGAGAGGGGCCGTGCCGACTGGGCGAGCGCACTGGCGACGGGCTGGGTGAGATAGCCAGCCCGCCGACGTTGTCGTTATTCCTTCTTCGGCGCCTGAGGGGCGATCGTCTTTGCCGGACCTGCGGCCGGTGCAGCAGGCTTCACCGGGGCGGCGGCCGGCATTGCCGGCTTTGGCGCGGCGGCCTGCTTTGCCGGTAGTGGGCTATCGAGATTTCCAAGGAGGGATGCGATGGCGTCGTCGCCGTCGAAGCCGGCCTCCTTCAATAGTTTGTCCAGGATCGGCTTGTTGGCCTGATAGGAGAGGAGCTGGCCAGCCAGCCCTTCGCCGAGGCCGATGCCGTTTCCACCAGCCGCGCCGTTTCCGCGGCCGAGCATGCCGCCGGTGTCGAAGATCCTGATATCGGAGATCTTCTCGATCGGCTTCACCGCCTCGGCGAGCGCTTCGGGAATGATGCGGATGCGCTCGCGGGTGATTTCGAACTCGATGATGGCAGCGCTCAGCTTATTGCGGGCGTCGTTGAGAAGCGCTTCGCTTTCAGCCTGAGCCCGACCGGTTTCCAGAATGCCCTTGGCCTTGATGATTGCGGCATCCGCTTCTGCGGTCGCAAGCGTCTTGATGGCTTCCGCCTGGTCGCTCGCCGCCTGTTTTTCGGCCTCCGCGCCGACGGTAACGGCGGTCGCTTCGGTTTCGGCCTTCTTGCGCGCGTCGATCACGGCGATCTGCTTTTCGCGTTCTGCGATTTCGATCGCCTTGGCGGTGCCGACCTTCTCCTCTGCCGCGATTGCCCGGGCGCGGGCCATTTCGGCAGTCGCCTTCGCCTCGGATTCTTCGCGGCTCTTGTTGGCAACGGCGATGGCGCTTTCCTGGGCGACGATCTGAAGGTCGCGCTTGGCTTCGGTATCGCGCTGTTGGACGGCGCGGGCGGCATCGATGTTGGCGCTTTCGCGCGCCTGCTTGGCGGCTGCCTCGCGCTCGGCGATCGCCTGTTCGGAGGCAATACGGGCTTCCTCCTCGGCGCGTTTGGCCGCCTGCTCCTGCTGGGCGGTTTCGGCGCGGGTCGCGGCGGATTTGTTGGCGATGTCGCGTTCCTGGTTGAGTTCGGCTTCCCGCTTGGTCCGCTCGATGGCCAGCGACTGCTGGCGGGCTTCCAGATCCTTCTGGGCTATGGCGACTTCAGTGTCGCGGACGATTTCGTTTCGCTCCTTCTTGCGGCCTTCGGTGATGCGGGTCAGCGCCGCAAGACCCTGGGCATCGAAGAAGTTGTTGGCGTTGAAATGCTTGATGTCGGTCTGGTCGAGGCGTGTAAGCGACACGGATTCAAGCTCGAGACCGTTCGACTGGAGGTCGGCGCCGACGGCTTCCTGCACGGCCTTGACGAAATCCATGCGCTGTTCCTGCAGTGCGTCGAGGTTCATGGTCGCCGCCACCGAGCGAAGGCCGTCGACGAATTTCGCCTCGATCAGGATGCGAAGCGCCTCGGCGTCGTTTGTGCGATCGCCGAGCGTCTGGGCGGCCAGCGCGATCGACGAGCCGTCGGGTTTGACGCGGACGTAAAATTCGGCGCCGATATCGACGCGCATGCGGTCCTTGGTGATCAGCGCATCGCCTTCGCCGCGGCGGACTTCGAGCCGCAGCGTCTTCAGATTCACCCGGGCGATCGAGTGGAAGATCGGCAGCACGACGGAGCCGCCGTCGAGCACGACCTTCTGGCCGCCGAGGCCGGTACGTACATAGGCCTCGTCGCGGCTGGAGCGCGTGTAGAGAGAGGCGAGAACAAAACCGATGCCGAAAATGAGGACGATGGCAATGACGGCCGGTAGAATAATGTCATACATCATGGCTGCTCCCTGAAAGATTGATTGTCCGCTCCGGCCGGATCGGCCAGCGCGGGAATGGCGATAAATACATCTGCCTTGCGATCGACGAGGAGAACCTCGGTGCCGATCTTCATTGGGTTCTGGCCTTTGGCCGCCTTGGCTCTCAGCACATGCCAGTTGCCATGCTGGTCCTTGACGCGGACGCGCCCCGGCAGTCCCTGGTCGAGCGGGCCGAGCGACACTTCGGCGGTTCGGCCGATGAGCGCGTCGAGATCGACGGCATAGGTCTCGTCGTGCGGCACGATCCGCGCCACCGTCCGGCTGGATGCCCTGACCATTGGGAAGGTGACGAGGACGGCGGGAATGGCGGCGACGGCGGCGGGCAGCGGCGCCCAGAAAGCGCCGGCGACCGCCTGGATGGCAAAGCCGGCAATGGCGAAGAAGCCGAGCGCCATCATCAGGAGAATGAGCAGGGGAACACCGCCGACATTGAGCCAGGAGAGATAGCCGGCGAGGCCGTCATGGCCGTTGAGATCCGGTTTTCCGACAAGCTCCGTTATCGAAAATCCCATGACGGTCGCCAGCATCTCGATCACGGTCAGGCCGGCAAGGACGACGGCGGCGATCGCAAAGGGAAGGCATTCGGGGGCGAGAAGAAGTCCCATGGGCGTTACCGGTTATCCGCCTTGAAGCGCGCGAGGCGGGCCTCGATCGCCTGCTCGCGGTGCAATCGGTCGAGTTCGTCCAGTTCGGAACTATGGGCATGTTCGGCTGACGGAACGCCGGTGAGCCGCGAGACCGCCGCGGCAGCGCGGGCCGCACCCGCGCCTGGCGCGGGCCTTCCGTGGCCGGCCGCGGCCTGTTCGGGATGCTGGGCGATGCTGCGCTTGAAATCGGCAAGGCGGGCGTCCGCCTCGCGGCGTGTGGCGAGCACGGCCTGCAAGGCTTTCTGGCCCTCGTCCACCTGCTCTCTGGCATCGGCCAGCGCCTTGTCGAGCGCGGCGATCTGGGATTCGAGATCGATCTGCCGGGCGACGCCGGCCTTTGCGAGATCGTCGCGCCCGGAGGAGACGGCGAGCCGGATCTTTTCATCGAGCGCGTTCATGTCTTCGACAATTTCGTCCCGGCGGCTCTGGATGCGATATTCCTCGGCACGTGCCTTGCCGAGATCGGTGCGCGCCTCGTCGGCCGCCGCATCGATCTCGCGGATCGCCTGTTCGATGACGGCGATCTTGTTGACGCCTTCCGCCTTGTCGATTGCCGCATTGGCGATGCCCGCGATCAGGCGACCCATGCGTGAAAGAATGCCTTCATTCGTCATGTTTTCCTCCATCCGAGCGGAATTCGGCGTGACGCCGATGTGAATCTCGTAGTGATCCGGACCGGCAACGAGATAGGCCGGAAAAATGCTCTCCCATCCCTTCGAGTAACCCGCGACGTCGAAGGGTACGGCGACACGTCCATGCACCGTGGCGATCGTCAGGTCGGCGGGTCCCTTGATGGCGAAGAGCTTGTCGTCAAGCGGCAACTGCGGCGGATCGGCAATGACACCGCGATTGGCGGCGAAATCGCGAAGGCCGAGCGTCACCAGTCTTGCCGGCAGGCCCGTCTGTTCGCGGACGGTTTCATAGGCAAGCTCATGCAGGACGACCAGATTGGCGCCCGCCTTGTCGTCGATGCGCTCGGCAAGGATGTCGATCATCCTGCGATAAGCAGCAATGGTGTCGTCAAGCGCCTGCCGGGCCTGGTCGTCAGGAGCCAGGATGTAGCGCAGAAGCGATGGATGCAGTGTTTTGCTCGTCGTAGCCATGAGTGAATACATAAAGCACCGCTTTTGTGCTTTCAAGAGACCCGCGCTAAAAAATTACAACCTGACTTAACGTACGGTTGAAAGAACAAGCAGCGTTCGACACAGTTTCGGGATCACGCCCATTGAGAGAACCGGCAGTAGATCGGCCGATTCCTATGGGGCGACCGTGTTCGCCTCGCGAATACCGGCGCGGATACGGTTGATGATCGTCCATACGAGAAGGAGAGCCACCACTGCCCAAAGCCACGACGTCCATCCTGCAAATTCACCGCCAACCGCGACATAGATGCCGAGCGCGGCGAAAAGCACCGCACGGTCGCTCTTGCCCAGTGGTCCGTCGTAACGCCGGCTTGCCCCGACCGTTTGACCCAAAACGCCGGCAAACTCCGTCAGCGCCGAGAGGAATATGACTGATATCGCCAGCATCAAGCCGTTCGGATCGATGAGCGCAAACGGCAAATACAGGGCGACATCCGACACGACATCGCCGATCTCGTTCAGATACGCGCCCAAAATGCTCTTCTGCCCATGTTCGCGCGCGAGCATGCCGTCTATGGCATTGAGGGCCATGCGCAGGAGAAACCATGCAGGCACCAGCAGGAACCAATGCGGAATGGGGGCGACGCTCAGAAAAAGGCCAAGTAGAACAGAGACGGCGGCGGCAACTGAAGTCACCTGATTGGCCGTGACGCCTCGCGCCGCGAGGGATCGCACCAGAGGGCGGAGAATATTCTGAAATCGGGACTTCAATTGATAAACGGACATGCTACCTCAGTGGAATTTCGCGGCGTTGGAAAAGTCTATCCTTGCTCGGACGGTGCAGATCGTAGTGCTTGTGAAGAAGCCCATACTTCCTGTCGGTTCTCGCATAAGACTTACATTTGCGACTAGACTTCTGCAATAAATTCAAATCACTGTTCCGCCAATGGTTGCAATCCATCCACCCATCAGAATTGGAGAAGACCGTGCTGCAAACTGCCGATAGCCTGCAACCGTCCTCGACGGCCAGACCAGTGCGTGAATCCGAATTTCTATCGCATGACGGCACTCGACTCTTTTATCGGACATGGCCTGCGATCGGCGCTTCACCGAAGGGCGCAATCATTCTTCTCCACCGTGGCCACGAGCATAGCGGCCGCGTCGCGCATCTCGCGACCGAACTCGGCCTCGATGATTTTGCCTTCTACGCCTGGGACGCACGCGGCCACGGGCGTTCGCCGGGAGAGCGCGGCTATTCGCCATCCTTTGCCGCCTCGGCGCATGATCTCGATTGCTTCGTCCGCCATGTCAACGAGACCAGCGGTACTTCAGTCGAAAACATTGCCGTCATAGCGCAAAGCGTCGGCGCTGTGCTCGCCACCACCTGGGTGCACGACTATGCACCGCCGATCCGCGCGCTCGTGCTGGCCTCGCCGGCCTTCAGCGTCAAGCTCTACGTGCCTTTTGCCAAGGAAGGCATTGCGCTCTGGGAAAAGCTCAAGGGGACATTCTTCGTCAATTCCTATGTCAAGGCGAGGTTTCTCACGCATGATCCCGAGCGCATCGCCTCGTTCGAATCCGACCCGTTGATATCTAGGCCGATTGCCTCCAACATTCTGGTCCAGCTCTATGAGGCGGCAGCCCGCGTCGTCGACGACGCCCGCGCCATCACCGTTCCGACCCAGCTGCTGATCTCCGGCAGCGACTGGGTGGTGCGACGCTCGCCGCAGCACCGGTTTTACGAAAACCTCGGCAGCCGCATCAAGGAACGGCACATGCTTGCCGGCTTCTACCATGACACACTTGGCGAAAAGGACCGCGCGATTGCGCTCGCCGAGGTTCGCCGTTTTATCGATGCACGTTTCGCCGAGCCCCGGGCGCCTGCCGACCTTCGCACCGCTCACATCCAGGGCTATACCAAGGACGAGGCCGACCGGCTCGCGAGCCCTCTGGACGCCACATCCCCGCGCGGCATCTACTGGGCGCTCAGCCGTCTCAATATCAGGCTCGGCGCGCTGGTGTCCGAAGGCATAAAGACCGGGGTCAAGACCGGTTTTGATTCCGGTTCGACGCTCGATTACGTCTACGAGAACAAGCCGCGCGGGCTCGGCCCCGGCGGGCGGTTGATCGACAAGGTGTTCCTCGAGGCGATCGGCTGGCGCGGCATCAGGCAGCGTAAGCTGCACTTGCAGGAGCTGATCGACCTTGGGCTGCAGCGCCTGAAAGCCGCCGGCCGCAGTACCCATATGCTCGACATAGCGGCCGGGCACGGTCGTTATGTCCTTGATGCGATCGAGACGGCTGCGGTGCGTCCCGATAGTGTGCGGTTGCAGGATTATTCCCCCATCAACGTCGAGGCCGGCCGCAACAGCATTGCCACGCGTGGACTGGGTGATTTCGTGAGCTTCGGCCAGCAGGATGCGTTTGACGGCGAGGGGCTGGCCGCAATCACGCCGGCTCCGGATCTCGCGATCGTCTCCGGCCTCTACGAGCTGTTTTCCGACAATCAGATGATCGCCGCTTCGCTCGACGGGATCGCCCGCGCGGTGCAACCCGGCGGTCTGCTCGTCTATACCAACCAGCCATGGCATCCACAACTGGAGATGATCGCCCGCGCCCTGACCTCGCACCGGGGCGGGCAGGCGTGGGTGATGCGGCGGCGGACGCAAGAAGAAATGGACCAGCTGGTCGCCGCTGCCGGGTTCCGCAAGATCGAACAGCGCATCGACCAGTGGGGCATTTTCACCGTCTCGCTGGCGGAGAGGGTCTGAGGGCAAAGCGTTGGGGCAGGCACATTCGACTCTTTCGCAGGCAGCGCCGGTCCTGAAGCGGGCGGCACTCTGGCTCGTCTTGCTGGCGCCGTTCTTCTATCTGAGTTATGGCGGCGCCAATTGGCTGGCATCGCAGCGCGCCCATGTGCCGAACATCGCCTTTGCATGGGAAAGCGCCATTCCGTTCCTTGCATGGACCATCATTCCATATTGGTCGATCAATCTGTTCTACGCGCTCTGCCTGTTCATCAATACGACGCCGCGCGAGGTGGATATGCTCGCGAGGCGCTATTTGACGATCCAGTTGATCGCAGTCGCCTGTTTTATCGCGTTTCCGCTCGAAGCAATCTTCCTGCGGCCGGCCACGAGCGGCCTGCCCGGTTTCATGTTTGCTGTCCTCGGTGGCTTCGACAAGCCGTTCAACCAGGCGCCGTCGCTGCATATCGCGCTGCTGGTGGTGATCTGGGACCATCTGCGCAGCCGGCTGCCGCGCAGGGCCCGGCTTGTCTGGCACTGCTGGTGCTTCCTCATCGGTGCCTCCGTGCTGACGACGTGGCAGCATCACGTCATGGACATACCGACCGGCGTGCTGCTCGGTCTGTTTGCCGCCTGGCTTTTCCCAGCCGATGCCGGTTCGCCTCTTGCCAATTTTGCGTTGAGCGACGACCCGAAGTCGCGCCGTCTCGGCATCTATTATTTGTGCGGTGCTCTCGCATTTCTCGGCCTTGCAGCGCTCCTTACTCCTCTGTCGGCCGCAGCGCTTCTGTTGCTCTGGCCGGCGGTTGCCCTGGCGATCGTCGCAGCCGGATATCTCGGCGCCGGCCCGCAGATATTCCTGAAACGCGCCGATGGCCGGGCCGCGCTTGCCAGCCGCTGGCTACTGGCGCCCTACCGGCTCGGCGCTGCCATCAATGTTTGGCTCTGGACACGCAGAATGCCGGCATCCGTGGTGATCGCCGATGGTGTCCATCTCGGTCGTTTTCCGCGTCGCCATGAGGCCGACCGTTTTGCCGCCGTGATCGACATCACTGGGGAATTTCAGCGTCCGAGTGGGACACTCGCGCGCTGGTCCAGCTTTCCGACCCTCGACCTGACGGGCCTCGACAAGACCCAAACGCTCGCTGCGGCGAACCTCATCGACGTTGCGCGCCACCAGGGGCCGGTGCTCGTCTGCTGTGCGCTCGGCTTCCAGCGGAGCGCTGGCGTCATCGTACGTTGGCTGCTCATCAGCCGACGTTGCGAAGATCCAGCCGAAGCATTGCGGCTGATCGAACGGGCAGGGTGGCGTGTTTATCTACCCGCGGAAAGTATCCATGCCGTGGCGGAGGGCTTGCAATGACGCAGTGGAATTCTGCAGCTTCGGCGGCGGCGCAAAATCTCGGCCGCAATTCAATCTTCTGCGGGCTGACAGCCTTGTTGCCGCTGATTGTCGGCCCGATCACCGTCGAATTTCGAGGCTTCGCTCCACTGCTCGGCTGGCTATCGATGCTCGCTTTCTGCCTGGTCGTCCTGGGGCTGGCGATCCATCTCCTCTTCGATGCGCTGTTGTTTCGCCTCGCGTCGAGCCACGAGACGGAGGCCGCCGGTCTTGCCGCCGTCGACGACCTACTGTCCCGGATGCAGCTTCGCAAGCCTGACGGGACATCGCGTGGCCTCGATATGCGGATTGCCGGATCGCGCCGCATCATCTGGCGGCAGCGTTTTGCGCTCGCCATCTACCTCGTGATTTTCGCGATCCTTCTGCTCGCTGCAAGCAACGGCCAGCCGCTATGCTGAATTGAATGCCGAAGCAGGTCTTGCCCGCGCCATCGGCGCGTTCAACCAGTGCCGATTTCTACAACCGCCTGTTCGCAGCGCTGACAAGCGAAGGGCTCTCGTCGTGTCCGAAAGCACATGCTGCCACTCCGGCCCGGCCGCGCAGAGAGCGCGGCCGTGTTCTTCCAGCCGTCAGTGAGCCATGAGGATAGGCATGTTGCTTTGCTCTATCATGTTGCGCGTGACACCTCCGAACAGCGTTTGCTGCCAGCGAGGGTG
The DNA here is from genome assembly GCF_017352135.1 of Rhizobium lentis. Classification (NCBI taxonomy): domain Bacteria; kingdom Pseudomonadati; phylum Pseudomonadota; class Alphaproteobacteria; order Hyphomicrobiales; family Rhizobiaceae; genus Rhizobium; species Rhizobium lentis. The sequence continues at coordinate 650,710 of NZ_CP071454.1, read as the reverse complement.
ATTGTATGCGCCCATGACGATCAAATCGGCATTCACATCCATCGCATGTTGCCTCAGGATCTCGTCGGCCCTGTTTCCGCCGCTTGCCACGCGATCCACCTGAACCTTGACCCCGTGACGGGAGAGGAAGCTCGCGATGTCGGCGCCTGGTTCTTCTCCATTCACCCGCTCTCGCGAGACCGGATCGACCATCGTCACGTAGACGCAGTCCGCCGTCTTCAACAGGTCCAGGGCCTGCCTTGCGGCACGCGACGCCTCGTCGCTCGAATCCCATGCCAGTACGATTGATTTGGAAGTGGAAGAGAGCGGCCGCCGTCCGCGGTTGATGATGACCGGCGTCGGCGTCTGGAACAGAGCGCCATCCATGACCCTTTTCTGCAGTTCCTCGTCCTTGCACGCTTGGCGGCCGACGAGAACGACATCGGCATAGAGCGCCCGTTCTGCAATGTCCTCCCGCGCAAAGGCGTATTCCGTATAGATGTCCTGCACGTCGTAGGACAGCCCAGTGCGCGAGAGATACGCCTTGATCTCTTCGGCTTTCTTGACGAGTTCCTCAATTTCGCGCTGGCGTTCTTCCACCCAGACGGTCGACAGGGAGTTGTATCCTCCCATCATCGGCGACGCGCCCATGCAGATCACGACCGCGCTGAGATGCGCTCCGGAGGCTCCGCAAAACTCGACGGCGGCCTTCAGGTCTTCGTCGAAATATTTGGAAGTCAGGATGCTCAATACCGTGCGAATGGACATTTCGATCACCTCTCTTGTTGAATATCGAGAGGATAACGGCACTTTCGGCGAGGTCTTTGATCTTCCTCAAGCAACACGGAACGAACGATCGCGGCGTCTCCGGGAGAAGAACTTGTCGACCTCGGTCACGAGAACGAGTGAGCTCGCCAGCAGCATGCTGAGACACCATTCAAGAGGCGTGATGGGCGAAAGAGCAAGTGTTGTGCTGAGCCATGGCACGTACATCGCCGAGATATGGATAGTCTGGGCGGTCAACACGCTGAGGAGCAGGAACCGGTTCCGAAGAATATCGGCCGAAAATATCGATCGTCTTTCGGAGGAGCTTGCTAGGGTCTGGACGTTCTCGAACATCACGAAGATAAGCAGCGTTATATTGCGGGCTTCGGGAACCCCATATCCGTGTGCAAGCATCCACTGGAAAGCCAGGAACGCTGCCCCGCCGATGACGACCGTCGATTGGACGACGCGCCGGATCATCGCGCGGTCGAGGACAGGCTCGAGCGGAGAACGTGGCGGGGCCGCCAGCTCGTCTCCTTCCGGGCTTCCGCCTGCAAGGGCGAGGTCCTGTATGCCGTTTGTCACGAGATTGAGCCACAGGAGTTGAACGGCGAGGAGTGGCATGGGCAGTCCGAATGGCAGCGCGAGCATGAAGAGCAGGACCTCCGCGGCGCCCGTTGCGACTGACATCAGCACCACCTTACGGATGTTGCGATAGGCCGCTCGGCCTTCTGCGATCCCCGCAACGATGGATGCGAAGTTATCGTCAGTGATGACGAGATCGGCGCTCTCCTTCGCGACCTCGGTTCCCCTGAGCCCCATTGCGACGCCGACATGCGCCCTCTTCAACGCTGGACCGTCGTTCACACCGTCTCCTGTTACGGCGACGATATGGCCGTTCCGGATCAGGGATTCGACGATCGCCGATTTCTGCGCCGGCTGCACGCGGGCGTAGATGCGGGCCCTACTCGTGATTTCGTCCAGCCGCCGGTCGCCCGCTCGTTCAGCTTCATCGATGTCGTGGCCCGAAACGACCTGGCTGGGGTGAATGTTCAAGCCGGCGTCTCTGGCAATCGCGGCCGCAGTCCGCGGATCATCCCCGGTCACCATTACGACCTCCACGCCCGCTGCGCGGCAGTCTTTCATGGCGTTTGGTACTTCAGGCCGGACCGGATCCTGTAGTCCGGCCAGCCCCAGGAACACGAGATCGACAAGGTGACCGTGTCCAAGGCTTTCGGCGGGAGTCGCGCCAACCTCCCCTTCCGCGAACGCAAGAACCCTGAGCCCTCGAGTGGTCATCTGTTCCTTCTGCGCCAAAAGCCAAGCGCGATCAATGTCGACGGCGCAGCCCGCGACGTCCATTCGATCCGCCATCTCGATGAGCACCTCCGATGCCCCCTTGACGAAGACATGAATCCGATCGTTGCCGTGATGGAATGATGCAGCATATTTGCGCTCGGGCTCGTAGGCGATCCTTGCCGCCAGCGGGTATCGGTCGTTCAGTTCTTCCAGCCCAATCCGCGCCTTTCGTCCTGCTGCAAGAAGCGCCACATCGACTGTGTCTCCGGCGGCCACCCAGAGATCGTCCCGGCGAACGAGGCTTCCTTCGTTTGCGAGCAGTGCAGCGCGCAGCAACCTGCGCGCCCTCTCGCGGACAAGATCGCCGTCCAGGCCGTTCGCCCTGATCTCGCACCTGTCAAGATCGGCATGGGCGTCCAGAACGATGTCCGTTCCGTCCGGCAGGCGAATTTCGGTCACCGTCTGAACGTTGCTGGTCAAAGTCCCGGTCTTGTCCGTGGCGATCAGCGTGGTCGAACCCAGGGCCTCGACGGCCGGCATGCTTCGGACGATGACGTTGCGGGCGGCCATCCGCCGCATGCTGACGGCAAGCGCGACGGAGATCGCGATCGGAAGCCCTTCGGGGACAGCGCTCACCGCCAACCCCACCGACATCATGACAAGATCGTGCAGAAGGAGCCCCCGCATGAAGCCCGCGAGGACCAGCACCAATGCTGCCAGTCCAACGAAGACCGCGAGCGCGTTCGTGAATTTCGCGAGACGGGCGACGAGGGGAGGCTGCGACGAGCTGGCTCTTCCCAGCTCGACGGCGATGCGGCCAAGCATTGTCGCCGCACCAGTAGCGGTCACGACGCCTTTGGCTCGCCCGCGCGTCACCAGAGCGCCCGCGAGCAGCAGCAAGGAACTGCCTGTTTCATCTGGCGAGCCCTCGACTGTTTCACCTTTGGGGACCGGCATCGACTCTCCAGTTAGAAGCGACTCGTCGCACCGGAGGTCGCTCGCATCGACAAGCGTCAGATCGGCAGGGATTCTGTCACCGGATTCCAGAAGAACGAGATCGCCCACGACCAGTCGCTTGGCCTCGATCCGGCAAGCCACGCCGTCCCGGATGACGTTGGCCAGCGGCTGCTCAAGCTTCCGAAGGGCGGCGGCCGCCCGATCCGCTGAATATTCCTGGTACGTGCCTATGGAGGCATTGATCAGAAGCACGACGAGAATGAACAGGGCGTCTTCGATCCTCCCGGTCGCAAACGAGAGCGCCGATGCCAGCAAAAGGATGAAGATGATCGGGTTGCGAAATTGAACGAGGAAGACCTTCAGCGGCGATGGGGGTTCAGGGTTGGGCAGCGTGTTAGGTCCAAGCTCGGCGAGCCGTTCTTCGGCCTCGCTGCTTGTCAATCCGATCAACGCAGGCGTCGTCGGAGTTGGTGTATGCGCCTTGAGATTCATCATAGGCTCGGGGCTTTTCGCGACGAATTCTTTGAATGGTGGGGCGACAGCCTATGTGCACCCGCGCACGACGCATTGACCGGGATCAAGGAGCTCCGATCGGACTGAGATATGCTTCAGATGATTTGCGGCCGCGGCGGTCACTGGGCTTCGAAGGCACCGTGCTTGCATCGGTATTCCGGCGGCGGCGCGTTTGGACCAGCGCTGATACGGCAAGATTGAAAGGCAATGAAATGAATAAAGGCTCAATACAGACGGCGTTGCAGTCGATGAAGGATGACCTTGTCCGTCGCCTCGAAGCGATCGATGCGGATCTCTGCGTGGCGCTCGAGAAGGACAGCGAGGAGCGCGCGACCCAGGTTGAGAATGATGAAGTTCTTCGGGAGATGCAAGCTGAGGGACGCAACCAGATCGCGGCCATCGACGCGGCGATCGGCAGGCTGAATGACGGCAAATATGGGCAATGCACCAAATGCCATCAGCCGATCGGCAAGGAACGGCTGACTGCGGTTCCCTATACGCCGTTCTGCATCGACTGCGCACAATCGTTCCGCTGATTTCTGAATTTGTGAAGGTGATTGATGGCTACGGCGGCGGCGTGGTGGGCTGGTAGGTGGACGTGGCCCCAGGGCGGGATATCGCAACTGGGGAAGGCAGGCCCCCGGTCGGGCCTTCTGGTAGTGTCATCGCTCCTTGCGCTTGCGGCCGCACTCGTCTTCTATCTCGTGGGTCACGTCCCTGGATATCGGTTAGTCCTGCTAGGCTGCACCGGCCTGATTCTGCTATCCCTTTGTATCGAGATTGCAAAGAAGCTGCAAAATGAGGAATACGGCCTGGACCTGATCGCCGCCCTGGCTATGGGGTCCTCTTTATGGTTCGGCGAATATCTTGCAGGAGCGATTGTCGGCCTCATGTATTCCGGCGGTCAGTTTCTGGAGGCATACGCACATCGTCGCGCCGACGAGGGCATGTCGGCATTGCTGGCGGAGGTCCCGCGCACGGCCCTGCGGCTGGCCGGGAGCGGTTTCGAAGAAATTCCGATCGAGAAGATCGCGGTCGGCGATGTGCTTCTGATACGCAAGGGCGACGTCGTACCGGCCGACGGGACGCTCGTCGGCGAATTCGCGAGGATCGACCAGGCGGTACTGACCGGAGAACCTTTCCCGGTGCGCATCGCAAGGGGTGGCAACATTTCGAGCGGCGCCACGAATGAGGGCGACGCGATCGAAATCCGCGTTCTAAGCCGCGCCGAAGATAGCACCTATGCCGGAATAGTCAGGCTCGTGGAAGCGTCGAGGCGTTCCAAGGCGAAGCTGATGCGCCTGGCCGACCGGTTCTCGGTCTGGTTCCTGTTCGCAACGATCGCGGTGGCCGGGGTCTCGGCATACATGTCCGGAGACATGTCACGGATCGTGGCCGTGCTGGTCGTCGCCACGCCCTGTCCGTTGATCCTGGCCGTACCCGTCGCGCTTGCCGCCGGCACCTCAAAAGCCGCCAAGGAGGGCGTTCTGGTGAAGGGCGCGGGACCTCTCGAGGCTCTCGCCCAAGCCACCGTAGCGGTTTTCGACAAGACCGGGACGCTCACGGCGGGGCAGCCGGAAGTCGGTCACATCGATGGCCCGGAGCATCCCGACAGGATCCTGCGGCTGGCCGCCTCGCTGGACCAGGCCTCGGGCCATGTGGTCGGACGCGCGCTGGTGGACGAGGCGCGCAGACGCGGACTGGTACTAAGTCGTCCATCGGAGGTGACCGAGACCGCCGGATCCGGAATCTCCGGCGTAATTGATGGCGTGCGGGTTAGCGTCGGAGGAGACACGTATTTCGGAGAGGCTGCGCCGTCAGGGTCGAATGGTTCAAGCAGCGCGATGCGTGTAAAGGTTCTCTTTGATGGTACGCTCGCTGGCACGATCACGCTCGAGGACCGTCTTCGCAAGGACGCTGTCAAATTCGTCACCCAGCTCAGGGCATCAGGGATCTCTCGGGTCGTACTCGCTTCCGGTGACGAACTGCCCATCGCGACAGCGATAGCTCGCTCGCTGGGCTTAGACGACGTCGCGGCGAGGCTTGATCCCTCCGACAAAGTCGAAGTCATTGAGAAGGAGCGAGTCAAGGGGAGAGTGCTGATGGTCGGCGACGGAGTGAACGACGCGCCAGCGCTGGCAGCAGCAGACGTCGGAATCGCTGTCGGCGTCGAGAAACTTGCCGCGGCCGCGGAGGCTGCGGATATCGTTCTCGTCCGGGACGACCTGACCAGGATAACCAAGGCGATCGCCATCGCGCGTCGTTCACGCAAGATCGCGCTCCAGAGCATCTATGCGGGCATAGGTCTCTCGCTCCTCGCAATGGGCTTCGCGGGAGCGGGCTACCTTCCGCCCGTCGGCGGCGCATTGCTGCAGGAGGCCATCGACGTGGCGGTCATCCTGAATGCCCTTCGCGCTCTCTAGTGGGCGAGAAGCACCGGCAGCTCCGCCTTAGCGAGCAGTTCGCGAGTAACGCCGCCGAGGATAAATTCACGAAGCCGGGAATGGCCGAATCCGCCCGCTACCAGAAGGTCTGCTTTACGTTCCAGCGCGGCCGATTGGATGGCGGCGGCAGCGGTCTCTCCGGCTGCCTGGATCGACACGTCTTCTACGTCGAATCCCGAATGCTTCAAGGACGAGATCAGGAGCGCGCGGTTCTCCTTGTTGATCTCCTTGTCGTCGGTGATCGAGATGACCTGCACCTTGGTCGAACGTTCAATGAAAATCCGAGCGCAGGATAGGGCGCGCGCGGCAGTGGCGCTGCCGTCCCAGGCAACGGCGATCGTGTCTATACGAGAGCAGACGCTCGTGGCGGGAAATAGCACGAGGGGACGGCCGCTTCCGAACAGCAGCGTCTCGGAAAGCTGGCGGGAGAGCTCCGAGGCCTCGACGATGGACAGGTCGTGGCACCTGGTGATTTCGGAAAAGCGTTCAAACACGAACGGCTCCGTGGCCTCGAATCCATGGATGCGCACTTGGACGCCAGTCTCGGAAACAGCGCGGGAGATATGTTCCCGCAGCGAAGTCCCACTGTCCCGGCTATATCGCTCTGCTTGCCCCCGCCACGTGTCGACATCGATCACTGTGGGAAAGGGCTGATGGACCTGGGGGATTCGGACTTGCGGGATGCTGGCGACGAGATGGGCGTCATTCTGCCGAGCCAGATCGACGGCATTGTCGATAATGGTGAAGGAACTCGCGTCGGGATAGGTCGACAATGGGAGATGGAACTGCGGCTTCACGATGGCCTCCTGAGGTTAAACCAGCCGTCATGATGCGTGCCGCAGAGAGAGTTTGCATTGCGCTTCGTCAAGGCGCCGGCGCAACGAAGCTCTTATCATCGTGCCCTCACTAAAGCTGGAGAACACGGCCATGACGATCGAGCTGACGGAGATCAACCCAGGCGAATGCTACCGGATCCTTGAGAACGAGCGCTTCGGTCATCTCGCATGCTGCAAGGATGGCCAGCCTTATGTGGCGGCAATCTACTTCGCCTTTTCCAGCGGCATCGCCTATAGCTTCACGATGCCAGGCAAGAAGCTCGACTGGATGCGGGGGAACCACAAGGTCTGCCTTCACGTGGAGCAGCGTTCGAGCGGTGGCGGGTGGACGAGCGTCGTCGTCGAAGGCAGGTTCGAGGAGTTTCCGGACAGCGACGCGCGTGGAAGCGAAAGGCTCCATGCGTGGTCGCTTCTCCAAAAGTATTCGGACTGGTGGGAGATCGGCTCCATGAAGCCCCACGAGGTCCCCATGCTCGATGGCTCGCCTCACGTCTTCTACGGCATTCTCGTAACCGCCGTGACGGGACGGAGGGCGGTGAGGGCGGACTGATCCGCTGTCCCGCGCGTTGAAATCCCGATGATAGGTCGCTGGCTTTCCGCCTCGAGGCCGTTATCGGCAGCGGTGTGTAGGCGCGACCGCTTCGACGAGCTCGAGTATGCGTTGCGGGGTCTCCGACTGATGGCGCAGACGACGGTGGTGAACGGGTCAGTAAATATCCTTACCTGACAGGCTGACGAACTCTGTCGTCAATCCTTCGGCGTGCGCTTCCTTGAGAAGACGATCAGCGCTCATGATGTCGAGACACATGCTGCCGTTGAAGGATTGCCGGAGCGCGCAGCAGAAATGGTCCCTCGTCCAGGCCAGGCCTCGTGGCGTCATCGCCGTCACCTCCCAGCGATCCTCGTCCCGACGATCGAGAACAAGGTCTGCGGACGTCCGTTCGACCTGCCCGATCGGTGTCCCGGCGCCCGTTGGTGCCTTACAAGTTGCTTCTTGTCCGCGCATGTCCGTCTCCTTTGGATGAGGTCGTGGCGCTCTGTCAGGAGCCTATCGGATCCGCGGCATTCGTTCTTTGACGAGCATCAATCTGGATGCTTGACCGGGATCAAGTCGAGGTAGTGAATGTGGTGATACGACTAGCGCGGTGGTACATGCCGATGGAGGGCGACGTGAGGGCGATGGTACTCGAAAGGGTGGGGCGGCCGCTCCGTCTCATGGAGCTGCCGGATCCGCCAACGCCGCACGGTCAGATCGTCGTCAAGGTCGAAGCCTGCGGCGTCTGCCGCACGGACCTTCATGTCTGCGACGGAGATCTCTCCAAGCCAAAGCTTCCCCTCGTTCCAGGGCATGAGATTGTTGGCTCCGTAATCGCAACTGGGGAAGGCGTTCCCATTCGACTCGTCGGTCGAAAAGTCGGGGTTCCATGGCTGGGCCACACCTGCGGCCACTGCGCATATTGCTGTGAAGGTCGCGAGAACCTTTGCGACGAACCCGGCTTCACGGGCTACACGATCGACGGCGGCTTCGCGACGCATGCGATCGTCGAGGCGGGCTACGCGTTCGAGCTTCCTGACGATGCGGACCCGGTGGCGACCGCGCCTCTCCTCTGCGCGGGCCTCATCGGGTGGCGATCACTGAAAATGGCGGGCGAGGGGAGGACGATCGGCATCTATGGATTCGGCGCAGCCGCCCACATCCTGGTGCAGGTGTGCAAACATCAAGGCAAGAGCGTCTACGCATTCGTGCGCCCGGGAGATGAGGCCGGACGCAAGTTTGCGCGTGATCTTGGCGCCGTCTGGGCAGGATATTCCGGCGATACTCCTCCGGTCCAACTCGACTCGGCCATCATCTTCGCACCGGCCGGCGAGCTCGTGCCGATGGCGCTCAACGTAGTGCGGAAGGGCGGAACCGTGGTCTGCGGCGGCATCCACATGTCAGACATTCCGAGGATGCCCTACCGCCTGCTCTGGGGCGAGCGGCGGGTGGTCTCGGTGGCGAACCTGACCCGGAAGGACGGAGCCGAATTCTTCTCGATCGCCAAGGCGGCCAAAGTAGGATGCGTCACCAGCACCTACGCTCTCGAGCATGCGAACGACGCCCTCGACGACCTGCGCTCAGGCCGGTTTACTGGCGCCGCTGTCATCGTTCCGTAGCCGAGATTCTAGTTGCCGAGGATCAATGCGAATTATCCGTGCAACACGGAAGCTTCCCCGGTGACGGATGTCGGCCAACTAATCGCAATTCTCATGAAGGAGCATGCCCGCGCGCTCGTCACGATCTAAGGAACGGCCACCGTCTCTTCGTTGCTGCCGACATGCCGGTTTCGAACATTGCGATGGATCAAACCATTTCTATGCTTCAAGGCGCCGAGAACGGACCGATCGCCTTCGCGCGGCGCAATGACTGCGACGCCGCCACCTGCGTCACCGGGGTATGATCGCGGCTGAAGCGATGCCATCAGCCAGCGCCTGATCGTGGTCCGGCCCTCGTGACGCTGCCACGCCCGCAGTTCGATCATGATCGAGCGCCGGATTGCTCAAGGTTCGAGACTGTAAACCCGACGAGGACGATCATCGTGTCACGAGATCGTTTCCTCGCTTCTTTCTCCGCCGACGTGTTCCACCAAAAAGTCGATGAACGCGCGAATACGAGCCGCAAGATGGTCGTGTCCGGCAAAAACTGCGTGAATCAATTCGATGTCTTCGGGATTGTAGTCTTCAAGCACGGGGATCAGCAAACCAGAGTCGATGTCTGGTTGGACATGGAACAGCCCAACTCGTCCGAGCCCGCTGCCGGCAAGACAGAGCCTGCGAATGATCATGCCGCTGTTGACCGATGTATTGCCCGAAATAGGCAGACGGTAGACCTCGGATGATCCTGGGTTGCGGAACGGCCACTCATTGAGGCTGCGTCGGAAATTGAAGCTGAAGCAGTTATGATCCGCAAGATCCTGTGGCGTTTTCGGTACGCCATGCATTTTGAGGTAGGCAGGAGAGGCGACGATCACGCGCCGGCTCTCCAGCAATTTCCTCGCCTTCAGTGCCGAGTCGCTCATGGGGCCCGAACGTATGGCGATATCGGTACGCTCCTCGATCAGCCCGATGACACCGTCTGTTAGCGAGACATCGAGCTGGACTTCGGGATAGAGCTCCAGAAACGCTGGAATGAGTGGCAGCAGGTATCGCTCACCAAAGCCCACAGACGCGTTGACCCGAAGAAGCCCGCGCGGAACCATCCTGCCGCCGCCCGCGACGATCTGCTCGGTTTCGGCAATCTCCGCGAGAATGCGCTGCGCCCTTGCAAGATAGATCTCACCTTCTGGGGTGAGCTTTATCGCCCGGGTGGAACGGACCATAAGGCGGGTACCGAGCCGATCCTCGATCCGGGTGATGAGCTTGCTGACCGCGGACGGCGAGAGTTCCAGCCGCCGTCCCGCAGCCGAAAAGCTCTGCAATTCCGCAGTCGCTACAAAAACTTCCATTTCTCCTGCCCGATTATTCATGCAAGTTTACCTATGAATTGAGTTCAAAGGTATTTTCTCAATCCTCTGGATTATCGTGCAAGTCCTTTTCAGACACATTGCACCGCAGCAGTCAATCAACCGACAGCATTGCTGTCTCAGCCCCCCTCACACGGTGAGGCGGAGAGGAATTTGTCATGCCCTTAGCCATCTTTGCCCTAACGATCGCTGCTTACGCGATCGGCACCACCGAATTCGTGATCGTCGGTCTTTTGCCGACGGTCGCAAACGACCTCCACATCAGCCTGCCACTTGCCGGCCTGATCGTCAGCGTTTATGCGCTCGGCGTCACCTTCGGCGCGCCGATCCTGACGGCCTTGACAGGCAAGGTCGAACGCAAGCCGCTGCTGCTCGGCCTGATGGCCCTGTTCATCATCGGCAACACGGTCGCGGCGCTGTCGCCGAGCTACGACCTTCTGCTCGTCGCCCGCGTGCTGGCGGCCTTCGCCCACGGCGTCTTCTTCTCGGTCGGCTCAACCATCGCGGCCGATCTGGTGCCGGAAAACCGGCGCGCCTCCGCCATCGCCATGATGTTCATGGGCCTGACGGTCGCCATCGTCACCGGTGTACCGCTCGGCACCTATATCGGCCAGATCCTCGGCTGGCGTGCGACCTTCTGGGCCGTTGCCGGACTTGGCGTCATCGCATCGCTTGCCATCGCGGCGCTTTTGCCGAACAACCTGAAGAAAGCGCCTCCGGCAAGTCTGCTCGACCAGGTCCGCGTCCTCGGTTCCGGCCGTCTGCTGATCGTCTTCGCCATGACCGCGCTCGGCTACGGCGGCACCTTTGTCGCCTTCACTTTCCTGGCCCCGATCCTGCAGGAAATCACCGGCTTCTCCCAGCAGAGCGTCAGCCTAATCCTGGTGCTCTATGGCATCGCAATCGCTATCGGCAACATCGCTGGCGGCAGGATCGCAAACCACAATCCAGTCAAGGCGCTGATCGGCCTGTTCATCCTGCAGGCAATCGTGCTGGTCATCCTGACCTTCACCGCTGTATCGCCGGTCTTGGCGATTGCTACCCTTGCGGCGCTCGGCTTCCTCCAGTTCGGCAACGTGCCGGGTCTGCAGATCTATGTCGTGAAGCTCGCCAAGGAACACCGTCCCGGAGCTGTCGATGTCGCCTCGGCTCTCAACATCGCAGCCTTCAATCTTGGCATCGCCATCGGTGCATGGCTCGGCGGTCTGGTCGTCGAATCACCCCTCGGTCTGGGTGCGACCCCCTGGGTCGGCGCGATCCTCGTCGTCGTCGCCCTGTTCCTTACCATCTGGAGCGGCGCCCTTGATCGCCGGACAGCCCCAGTCCTGACGGCAGCCTGAGTGCTTTTGACCCGGCGTCTTCAGCGCCGGGCCAGATTCGATCTCACTTAGGAGAATTCCCATGTCTACGTTCAACGCAGGCCAATTCTTTGCGCTCGACTGCATCCGCAGGCCGCAAGGCGGCATGACGCTCGGCATCGAGCTTCCACTTGACAACGACTGGTCGCCGGAACGGGAAGAGCAGCGCGTGAGAAAGGGACACCGCTTCGGCGTTCCGGATCTCACAAACTATCCCGACCTCCTCCGCCAGGTCGACCGTTCCGGTTTCGCAGCCGTCTGGATGCGCGACGTGCCGGTGTTCGATGCCAACAATTTCGGCGACGCCGGGTCCATCTACGATCCCTTCGCCAACCTCGGAGTGCTGCTCGCAAGGCCCTCGGCCTGCCGCGCGGTGTCTTCGTCAGCGCTTCCCAACTTGATCTCGCCGAAGATCCAGCGGAGCCGGCGGCGCCTCGCCGCTTTGGCGCGCGCATCGGGCGCAACGCCTTCATCGACCATCTGCAAGCTTTAGAAGACGCCGGCATTGATCATCTGTCGCTTCTTCTGCGGCCGTCGCGACGGCCGCTCGACGAGGTCATCGATCAACTGGCGCGCGATGTCCTTCCCGTTCTCAAAAACCAATCCTCTCCAGCGAAGAGCGCTGCGGAGTAACCCAAGGAGCTAACCATGCATAACGTGACCGCCAATGGAGCCACCATTCCCGCGCTCGGCTTCGGCACTTTCCGCATGCCCGGCCCGGATGTCCTCAGGATCGTGCCGCATGCGCTGAAGGTCGGCTTCCGGCACGTGGATACCGCCCAAATCTACGGCAATGAGGCCGAGGTTGGAGAAGCGATCGTCAATTCCGGCGTGGCGCGGGGCGATATCTTCCTGACCACGAAGGTCTGGGTCGAGAACTACAGGCACGACGCCTTCCTTGCATCGGTCGACGAAAGCCTGAAGAAGCTGAAGACCGACTATGTCGACCTGCTTCTGCTGCACTGGCCGAACGAGGCGGTGTCGTTCGCCGAACAGATCGGTGCGCTGAACGCGGTCAAGGAGGCCGGCAAGGTCCGACACATCGGTGTATCCAACTTCAACACCGACCTGATGGCCGAGTCAGTCAAGCTCTCCAAGGCGCCGATCGTCACCAATCAGATCGAGTACCACCCCTATCTGAACCAAGATATCGTCATCGGGGCTGCCAGGAAGGCCGGCATGGCGATCACCGGCTATTACAGCATGGCCGACGGCAAGGTTTTCACCGACCCTGTTCTAAAGGACATCGCTGCCAGGCACGGCAAGTCGGTGGCGCAGGTCGTGCTGCGCTGGCTCGTGCAGCAGGACGGCGTCATCGCGCTGTCCAAGACCGTCGGCGAGGCCCGTGCCGCCGAAAACTTCGCGATCTTCGACTTCGCGCTGTCCACCGATGAAATCGCCGCAATTCACGGTCTTGCAAAGACCGACGGCCGCATCGTCTCTCCAGACGGCCTCGCACCCGTCTGGGACAAGGCCGCCTGAGAGATAAAGCGGGAGGGGTGCTGCGCTCCTCCCCTTTTTCATTTTCACTGTTTAGCATTCTTCGAAGGCTGGGTTTTCGAATGAACGGCACCGTTAGTCGCTATGAGACTGTAGTTGCATAGCTTCAAACCGTGACGTTTCTGAACTACTTACTCATTTGCTTGAGTCTTGCCTCGATATGATCGATGCGTTCACGTCCTTGATATCGCGCTTGCCGCAGAGGGCCATGGTGATGTCCATCTCCCTGCGGATGATGTCGAGCGCCAGCGTCACGCCTTCCTTGCCCATGGCGCCGAGCCCATAGAGGAAGGGGCGGCCGATATAGGTGCCTTTCGCGCCGAGCGCCACGGCCTTCAAGACGTCCTGGCCGGAGCGGATGCCGCCGTCGAGATGGACCTCGATTCGGTCGCCGACGGCCTCGACGATGGAAGGCAGCATGCTGATCGAGGATGGGGCGCCGTCAAGCTGGCGGCCGCCATGGTTCGAGACGATGATCGCATCGGCGCCGGTGTCGGCGGCGGCCCTGGCGTCTTCCGGGTCGAGCACGCCCTTGATGATCAGCGGTCCGCCCCATTGCTCCTTGATCCATGCAACATCAGCCCAGGATAGCCGCGGGTCGAATTGCTCGTGCGCAAATTTGGGCACGGAGGCGACATTGGCGACGTTCTTCGCATGGCCGACGATATTGCCGAAGTATCGGCGCTTCGTTTGCAGCATCTCCAGGCACCAGAGGGGCCGGGTCGCCATCTGCCAGATATGTTTTGGGGTCAGTTTCGGTGGGGCCGAGAGACCGTTGCGCAGGTCCTTGTGGCGCTGGCCGAGGATCTGCAGGTCGGCCGTCAGCACCAATGCGGAGCATTTTGCGGCCTTGGCGCGACGGATGAGGTCGAGGACGAAATCCTTGTCCCGCATCACGTAGAGCTGGAACCAGAAGGGCCGCGTCGTCACCGATGCGACGTCCTCGATCGAGCAGATGCTCATTGTCGACAGCGTGAAGGGAACGCCGAATTCTTCGGCCGCGCGCGCCGCCAGCATCTCGCCGTCGGCATGCTGCATGCCGGTCATGCCGGTCGGCGCAAGAGCCACCGGCATGGACACTTTCTGGCCAATCATCGTCGTCTCAAGCGTGCGGTTGGTCATGTCGACCAGCACCCGCTGGCGCAGCTTGATCTGGCTGAAATCGCTCTCATTCGCCGCATAGGTCGACTCTGTCCAGGCGCCTGAATCCGCATAGTCGAAAAACATCTTCGGAACACGGCGCCGTGCGAGCTTCTTCAGGTCGGCGATGGTGAGCGGAGTGGACATGAATCGACTTTCTTCACATCTGAATGCCAGCCTCGCCCATAACACGAATCCTCGAAGAAGCGTTATGAGAAACAATCGGCCCCAGGCGGTTTTCGCCTTACATCTTTAGGGGTGCCAATATCCTCAAAGCCCCGCTTTGGAGGCAATCCCTGCCACGTAGGTTTCTGCGACCGCGCGGTCGTCGCCCATCGTCTGCAGGAGGAAGAGTTCCTCGGGCAGTGTCTTCACCGTCTCCATCTTCAGCGCCATGGCCGGGGTCGCTGATGCATCGAGAACGACAAGGTCTGCTTCGGTGCCGGGTTCCAGCGTGCCGATCCGGTCGGCCAGCGACAGCGCCTCGGCATTGCCGCGTGTCATCAGGTAATAGCTTTCCAGCGGGTTCAGCCGTTCGCCGAGCAGCTGCTGGATCTTGTAGGCCTCGTCCATCGTTTTCAGCATCGAATAGCTGGAGCCGCCGCCGATATCTGTGGCGACGCCGATGCGGACCGGCTTTTCGCGGCGCGAGAGCGCCTTAAGCGGAAACAGGCCGGAGCCGAGGAAGAGGTTCGATGTCGGGCAGTGGACGGCGACCGCACCCGTCTCGCTCATGACGTCGGCTTCGCGTTCGGAGAGATGGATGGCATGGCCGAAGAGGCTTTTCGGTCCGAGCAGGCCGTAGCGGGCGTAGATGTCGGTATAATCGATCGCCTCGGGATAGAGCTCGCACGTGAATTTGATCTCGTCGTGGTTTTCCGAAAGATGCGTCTGGATGTGCAGGTCGGGAAATTCGCGGGCAAGCGCTGAGGTCGCCTCCATCTGCGCCGGCGTCGAGGTGATGGCGAAGCGCGGGGTGATGGCGACGTGGTTGCGGCCCTTGCCGTGCCAGTCCGCGATCACCTGGCGCGTCTCGTCGTAACCCATCTCGGGCGTGTCGAGCAGGCCCTGGGGGGCGTTCCGGTCCATCATCACCTTGCCACCGACCATGCGCATGTTGCGCTTCATCGCCTCGGCGAAGAAGGCGTCGGCGGAGGTCTTGTGTACGGAGCAGTAGGCGACGGCCGTCGTCGTGCCGTGGCGGATCAGTTCGTCGTAGAAATGCCCGGCGATCCTTTCAGCATGAGCGCTTTCGACGAAGCGGCATTCCTCCGGAAAAGTGTAGGTGTTCAGCCATTCGAGCAGGTTGGCGGCATAGGAGGCGATCACCTGCATCTGCGGAAAATGCAGATGCATGTCGATGAAGCCGGGCATGATGAGATGCGGCCGATGGTCGATCTCGGCCGTGCCCTCGGCCACCTTCGCCTTGACTTCGGCATAGGGGCCGACCGCGGAGATACGCCCATCCTCGGTCAGCAGGCCGCCGTCCTCCTCGTAGAGATAGCTCTGGCTGTCGGTCAGGCTCAGCGGCGCGCGATGGAAGGAAAGCAGGCGGCCGCGGAGAAGTGTCGTCGTCATTGTTTCTTGCCTTCGACTGCGCTTTCGAACCAGGCGACGAGCAGCCTGCGTTCGTCCGGCGTAATATCGGTCACGTTACCGGGCGGCATGGCATGGCTGCGGCCCGCCTGTATATAGATTTCCCGGGCGTGGGCGGCAATTTCCGCGTCGCTTTCAAGTGCCACACCCTTCGGCGGCCGCACGACACCCTCATAGGCGGGCTCGGCGGCGTGGCACATGGAACAGCGTGTCGAGACCAGTTGCTTGACGGCGGGAAAATGCGGATCGCCGGCGAATTGCTGGAAGGCGGGCGCCACTGCGGCAGCATCCGTCTCGCCGGTCAGCAGCTTCGGCGCGGTTGAAAGCCACATGATCACGATGAAGAGGATGACGGTGACGATCCAGGTCCAGGTGGGGCGGCCCTTCCGGGCGTGGGTGGTATTGAACCAATGGCGGATCGTCACGCCCATCAGGAAGACGAGCGCCGCGATCACCCAGTTGAAGGCCGTGCCGAAGGCGAGCGGATAGTGGTTCGACAGCATGAAGAAAATGACAGGCAGCGTCAGGTAGTTGTTGTGCAGCGAACGCTGCTTGGCGACCTGCCCATATTTCGGATCGGGCGTGCGCCCGGCAATGAGATCGGCGACAACGATCTTCTGGTTCGGGATGATGATCATGAAGACGTTGGCCGACATGATTGTCGCGGTAAAGGCGCCGAGATGCAGGAAGGCGGCACGGCCGGTGAAGAGCTGCGTATAACCCCAGGCCATGAAGACGAGCACGACATAAAGCACCGCCATCAGCCCCCAGGTGTTGCGGCCAAGCGGCGACTTGCACAGCAGATCGTAGACGAGCCAGCCGAAGGCGAGCGAGGCCAACGAGATCAGGATCGCGACGGGCGGACTGATGTCGAGGACGTGGCGATCGATGAGGAAGAGGTCGGCGCCGCCGTAATAGACGATGCAGAGCATCAGGAAGCCGGAGATCCAGGTGAAATAGCTTTCATATTTGAACCAGGTCAGGTGTTCCGGCATCTGCGCCGGCGCCACGAGATATTTCTGGATGTGATAGAAGCCGCCGCCATGGACCTGCCATTCCTCGCCATAGGCGCCGGGCGGCAGATGCGGGCGTTTCACCAGTCCGAGATCGAGCGCGATGAAATAGAAGGACGATCCGATCCAGGCGATCGCGGTGACGACATGGAACCAGCGCGCCGCGAAGGCGAGCCATTCCCATGCTATGGCATATTCATACATCGAGTTCCCCTATCTTCCTCCGACTCGCGACATTGCGGAAATTTTGCCGGGGAGGGAAGAGGAGATTGAAGGACTGGAGGTCGCCTGTTACCGCAAACGGTGACGAGGCCGAAGGAGCAACGGAGTGATCACCGCGCTCTACAGCGACCAACTTGTCGCCGAAAACGCGCCGATGGACCGGCGGGTTGCCGAGCTTGTTCTCTCGGGGCGATTTTGATGACGCCGACGATCGCGGCCGACGCGCCCTTTTCCGGCGGTTCGCCCGATACGGTGCGGGATGGCGCTGCCCCCGGTCTGGTGCCTTCGAGTTCTTTCCGCATTTGAACGGCGATCCCGGCAATCTCCCCGCGTTGCTGCGCTACCGCGAGATGACGGCCAACCCCATTCTCGCATGTCGGGACGGCGAAGGTCTGATCCTCGCCAGCGGGCTCGTCGAAATCTTCGGCGCGCTCCTCTGATGATTTCCGACGGTTTTGTAGAGGCTGTCGATCGTTGCCGGATCGCCGATCTGCTGTCCCGTGCCTAAAAGCTGCCGAGAAGGCTGTGCATTATCTCCGACTTATAGTCGGTTTGCTGATGCAGCAGATCTTGAAACTGTTACGATCCGATGACAGTTATGTTTAAGGCCGCCGGAATGAAACAAGAACAGTAGATCAGCGGCGGCGCATTCATCGACGGAGAAGATGCCCATGCGCAGTATTCTGACGTGTATGATGATTGCGTATGCGTCGCTGGCGACGGCTCACGACGCACCCACGGGGTGGAGTTATGACCCCTATTGTTGCAATGGCGATAGCCACAATGGCGATTGCCAGATGATCCCTTCGAAAAGCGTGGCCGTGACGCCGGGCGGATATCGTGTGACACTACTGCCGGGAGATCATCGGCTGGTCACGCATGCGCACGTCTTCCTGCTGCCGATGACGAAGGCGATGCAATCCGGCGACAACGACTATCATCTCTGCCTGTTCCCGAACGAGGACACGCCGCGCTGTTTCTATGCGCCTGAGATGGGATATTGATGCTCGGCTATATGCATCGGACCCAGCAGATCGGGTCCGATACATGTGGCTTTAGTTTTCGGCTACTTTCATCTCTTCGAGGATCCAGTTGCGAAAAGCCTTGATTTTGGGAACGTTGCGGCGATTTTCGGGGTAGGCGAGCCAGTAGGCCTTGCCATCGCTGCGGGTCAGTTCGAAAGGCTGATAGAGCCGGCCGAGGGCGATCTCAGCCGCATAGAAGGCCGGATGGAGGATGGCGACGCCGTGGCCGGCGATGGCCGCGTCGGCTTCCACCGCCTGGGAGCCAAGCTGATTGCGCGGGCGCCGGTCGAGATCTGTCTCCGTGACGCCGGCTGCCTCGAACCATTGTTTCCACCAGATGTCGCCAGCGTCGAAGAGATCGAATTTCAGGAGATCACGCGGCTCTCTGATGCCGCCCGCCGATTCCGCCAGCTTCGGGCTCAGCATCGGGGTGAACTCAAGGCCCATCAACCGGTGCAGCGTCAGCCCCGGCCAGTTGCCGTCACCCCAGCGGATGCCGACATCGATCTGCTCGCGCGTGAAATCGATGATGTCGGAGCTTGCCTGAAGGCGCACTGCGATCGCCGGATGCTTCAGGTGGAAAGAGCCGAGGCGCGGCGCCAGCCATTTCGACGCGAAAGTATGGGTCGAGCTGATGGCCAGCGTTCCTTCGACGCTGTCGCGCGCCGTCGCCATCGCGTCATGCAGCATCGCGAAGGCTTCGGTCACCTTCGGCGCCAGCCGCTCGCCGGTCCCCGTCAGGGCAATCTGACGGGGACGACGCAGGAAGAGCGGCTCGCCGACATTCTCCTCCAGCAGCTTGATCTGATAGCTGACGGCCGTCTGCGTCATGCCGAGCTCGTCTCCGGCCTTGGTGAAACTGCCGAGGCGGGCGGCGGCCTCAAAGACGCGCAGCGCATTCAGTGGAAACTGTTTTGAAAGTTTCATGGATAAGTTCTCTTGATGCAGGCAGACGGTCGTTCGATTGGAATTGCAGCATTTTCAGCGGCAAACTGCAACTCATACCATCAATCTGACGAGGTGATGTCATGGATTGCTATGCTATCGAAGAGAGCCGGTCGCAGCGGAGCACCGGCACTTTCCGACGCCTTGCCGGCTGGCTGGCGGGAAGCGCTGGGCGCTTCTGCCGCCTGCCGCGGCTCGATCTTTCCGCCACGCCGGACCGCGTCAAGCGCGATCTCGGTTTCCTCGACGGGCGCGATCCCTATTACGAAGACGAGCGCATGCGATAGTTTGAAAGTGCCATCAGGATTTCGGCGGCGGTCATGGCGGCGATGACTTCAGGGCGCTTGTCTCTGACCGCGTAGCCGCCGATCGGCAGCGTCAATCGCTCGATGGAGCCGCGTTCTCCGCCTGCTTCGCGCAAAAGCCAGCGTGCGAAGGTGGCGCGCTTGGTCGCCGAACCGATCATGCCGGTGTAGGCGAGGTCGGTTCTCTCAAGCGCTTCGCGGGCGATGAGAAAATCAAGCGCGTGATCATGCGTCAGGATGACGACCGCGCCGCCGGCCGCGATATCCTTCACCAATGCTTCGGGCATCGGCACCAGCCGGGTCTTGGTTTGAGACGGCAGGTTGGCGAGTTCTTCCTGTCGGGTCTCGACCACCGTTACCGATAAGGGCAGCGGCGCTAGAGCCGAGGCTAGCGCCCGGCCGACATGACCGGCGCCGAACAGATAGACGTCTGGCAGGCGCTCGATCTCGCCGGCAAGCCTCTCGTCGAGCTCATCTTTCAGCGCCTGCGTCAGCCGCCGAAACCGCAACTGCGTGCGCCCACCGCAGCACTGGCCGATCTCGGGGCCGAGCGGAATGTCCATAGTAAGTGCCCCGCCGGTTCCCGCTAACATCTCCCGTGCATTTGCGATCGCCATAAACTCGAACTGCCCGCCGCCGATGGTGCCCCATAATGCGGTTGGCGACACGAGCATGAAGGCGCCAGCTTCACGCGGGGTGGAGCCTTGGGTGCCGGTGATGTCGACGAGGATGCTGTCGGGGTGGGCGGTGAGGAAAGCGGGGAGGGTGGTCATGGGTAAGCTGATGGGTGTGGGGGTGTGTCACCCCCTCTGTCCTGCCGGACTGAGGGGGGTGCAATTTGCTCCAGCCTCTCCGCCCGTCCTGCTCAAACATGAAATCAGCCGGACGCATCCTACACCCGCTTCATCCGCTCCACTGCCATCAACACCCGCTCCGGTGTCGCCGGTGCGTCGAGTCTCGGGCAGACTTTGTAATCGGCGACGCTCGCCACCGCCATCGACAGGGCTTCCAACACCGAGATCGCCAGCATGAACGGCGGTTCGCCGACGGCCTTGGAGCGGCCGATGGTCGCTTCTATATTCTCGGACCATTCGGCAAGCCGCACATTGAAGATCTTCGGCCGGTCAGAAGCGAGCGGGATCTTGTAGGTCGATGGCGCATGGGTGCGCAACCGGCCCTTGTCGTCCCACCAGAGTTCTTCCGTCGTCAGCCAGCCCAAGCCCTGGACGAAGGCGCCCTCGACCTGGCCCATGTCGATCGCCGGGTTCAGCGAGCGGCCGACATCGTGGAGGATGTCGGTGCGGTCGATCAGATATTCGCCGGTCAGCGTGTCTATCGAGACCTCGGTGCAGGCGGCACCATAGGCGAAATAATAGAAGGGCGTGCCGCGGCCGGCCTTGCGGTCCCAGTGGATCTTCGGCGTCTTGTAGAAGCCGGCGGCGGACAGCTGGACGCGGGCAAAATAGGCCTGTTTGATGAAATCAGGGAAGGGGATCTCGATCTCGCCGACGCGCACTCGGTTCGGCAGGAAGGCGACGTCGGAGGGTGGCACATCCCATTTCTCGGCGGCAAAGGCCACCAGCCGTTCCTTGATCTGGCGGGCGGCGTCATAGGCAGCCATGCCATTCAGGTCCGAGCCTGAGGAGGCGGCGGTGGCCGATGTGTTCGGGACCTTGGCGGTCGTCGTCGCGGTGATCTTCACCCGGTCGATATCGACCTGGAAGCTGTCGGCCAGCACCTGCGCCACCTTCGTGTAGAGACCCTGGCCCATTTCGGTGCCGCCATGGTTGAGGTGGATCGAGCCGTCCTGGTAGATATGGACGAGGGCGCCGGCCTGGTTGAAGGCGGTCATGGTGAAGGAGATACCGAATTTCACCGGGGTCAGCGCGATGCCCTTTCGGATGTAGCGGCTGTCGCGGTTGAAGGCGATGATCGCATTGCGCCGCGCCCGGTACTCTGCCGTTTCCTCCAGCTCCTCGACGACGCGGGCTATGATGTTGTCCTCGACCTCCTGATGATAGGGCGTCAGCGTGCGCCCGGAGCCCGGCTGACCGTAGAAATTCAGCTTGCGGATATCGAGCGGGTCCTTACCGAGGGCGTAGGCGATCTCCTCGATGACGCGCTCGGCGCCAAGCATGCCTTGCGGCCCGCCGAAACCGCGGAAGGCGGTGTTGGACACTGTGTGCGTTTTCAGCGGTTTCGATTGCAAATGCACATGCGGATAGAAGTAGCTGGAATCGGCATGGAAAAGTGCGCGGTCGGTGACCGGGCCGGAGAGATCGGAGGAGAAGCCGCAGCGCGCCGCATATGTTGCGTCGACGGCGTGGATGCGGCCTTCGCCGTCGAAGCCGACCTCGTAATCGACGAGAAAATCGTGCCGTTTGCCGGTGGCGCTCATGTCCTCGTCGCGGTCCGGGCGAAATTTGATGGCGCGACCGAGCTTCTTGGCGGCAATTGCCGCAAGCGCCGCGAACTGATTGCCCTGCGTCTCCTTGCCACCGAAGCCGCCGCCCATGCGGCGCACATTGACGGTCACGGCGTTGGACGGGATGTCGAGCACGTGGCCGACGATGTGCTGGATTTCGCTCGGATGCTGCGTCGAAGACCAGACGGTGACCTCGTCGTCCTCGCCGGGGATCGCCACGGCGATGTGGCCTTCGAGGTAGAAATGCTCCTGTCCCCCGATGCGCATCTGCCCTTTGAGACGCATCGCGGCATTCGACATTTCGGTTTCCGGCTCGCCGCGTTGCAGCGTCATCGGGCTTACGACCAGCGGACTGCCATTGGCGAGCGCGCCGTCGACATCGTGCCAGTGTGGCAGGTCGCGATAGTTGACCTTCGCCATCCGTGCGGCCCGGCGCGCGGCATCGCGCGTTTCGGCGATGACGGCAAAGATCGGCTGGCCGTGGAACTGAACCAAAGTTTCGGCAAGCAGCGGCTCGTCGTGGCTGCCGTTGGAGCTAACGTCGTTGACACCAGGCACGTCCCTGCCGGTGAAGGCCCAGACGACGCCGGGATGGGCGGCGACCGCGGAGAGATCGATGCTGAGGATTTCGGCATGAGCCCGGTCGGAGAGGCCGAGCGCGCCGTGCAGCAGGCCTGCGGGTTCGGGGATATCGTCGATGTAGTCGGCGGTTCCGGTCACATGTTTATGCGCGGAATCATGTCGCAGCGAACCGTGCATCTGCCCGGAGATGATGGCTTTACGGTCTTCGAAGGTGGACTTGTCCATTAGATGAGTCCTCCGCGAAGGGAGGAAAGGAATGAGGGAGCGGAGGAGACCGCGACTATTCCCAGCAAGGTTTGCACTCGGGGCGTTCCGATCAATGCGTCCATCACGCCACCTCCTCGAACCGCTTCAGCTCCGCCGGCGCGCCGACCGTTTCCAGATAGAACCGCGTCAGCAGGTTCTTCGCCGTCAGTTGGCGGTATTCCGCCGTGGCGCGCCAGTCGGTGAGCGGCTGGAAATCGGTGTCGAAGGCAGGACGGGCGGCGTCGATCGTTGCTTCAGTCCAGGGTTTGCCAATCAGTTCGGCCTCCACCATACGGGCACGTTTCGGTGTCGCTGCCATGCCGCCGAAGGCGATGCGGATGTCGGTGACCATCTCGGCATGGTCGAGGGTCAAAAGGAAAGCGCCGAGCACGGCAGTGATGTCCTCGTCGCGGCGCTTGGTGACCTTGTAGGCGGCAAAGCGGCCGGTCGCGGGATAGGGTACGAAGACGCTTTCGACGAATTCGCCTGGCCTGCGGTCCTGCTTGCCATAGGCGATGAAGAAATCCTCGAGCGGCATCTTGCGCTGACCTTGCAGGGAGCGCAGTGTCAGCGTCGCGCCGAGCGCGATCAATGGCGGCGGACTGTCGCCGATCGGCGAGCCGTTGGCGATATTGCCGCCGATCGTGCCCATATTGCGCACCTGCTCGCCGCCGATGCGGTCGATCAGCCGTCCGAGCGCCGGAATTTTCTTCGAGATCGCTTCAAAGGCCCTGGTGTAGCTGACGCCGGCGCCGATGGTGACGCCATCCTCGCTTTCGATGATCGACTGCAGTTCGCTCAAATGATTGATGAAAACGACAGGGCTCAGCCGTCGCATCTGCTTGGTTACCCAGAGGCCGACATCGGTCGCGCCGGCGACGATGGTCGCATCAGGTTCCTGCGACAGCACTTCAGCCAATGCCTGGACAGAGGCCGGAACGATCAGCCGGTCTTCGCCCGTCCCAATCCGGATGGTGCCGCTCGCCTGCATTGCCCAGAGGCGCGCGATGATTTCCGATCGTGTCCGCTCCAGCGGGTCGAAGAGGGCGCTCGGGCGCATCAGGCTCACCCGCTCGGCGGCCTTGACGATCGGCTCATAGCCGGTGCAGCGACAGAGATTGCCTTGCAGCGCCTTTTCGATCTCACGGCGGCCGGGCTTTTCCGTCGTGAGCCATAGGCCGTAGAGCGACATGACGAAGCCCGGGGTGCAGAAGCCGCATTGCGAGCCGTGGCAATCGACCAGCGCCTGCTGCACCGGGTGCAGCGCGCCGTCCCGGCCGGCCAGGTGCTCGACCGTCACCACGTGGGTTGCGTGCAGCGAGCCCATGAACCGGATACAGGCATTGACGGATTCATAGGCGAGCTTGCCGTCTGCGAGCCGCCCGACGAGCACGGTGCAGGCGCCGCAATCCCCCTCGGCACATCCTTCCTTGGTGCCTGTCAGGCGCCGCTTTAACCGCAGAAAATCGAGAAGCGTCTCGGTTGGCCCGACCTCGGTGAGCGCGATGTCCTCGCCATTCAGGATGAAGCGGATGCTGTCGTTCATGATGTTCCTGTTATTGTTTTTCCAAATGGTTAAGCCGCCGTCCAGCCCCCGTCAATCGAGATATGCGTTCCCGTAACCTGACGGGCGGCGTCGCTGGCGAGGTAGAGCGACAAGCTACCGATCTCCTCGGCCTTGACGAATTCGTGCGTCGGCTGCGCCTTGAGGATGACCTCGCTCTTCACCTGTTCCTCGGTTATGCCGCGGGCCTTGGCGGTGTCCGGGATCTGTTTTTCCACGAGCGGCGTCAGCACGTAGCCAGGGCAGATGGCGTTGACGGTGACGCCGAACTCGGCAAGTTCCAGTGCCGCTGTTTTCGTTAGGCCTAATATACCATGTTTCGCCGCGACATAGGCGGATTTGAAGGGGGAGGCGACGAGGCCGTGGGCCGAGGCGATGTTGATGATGCGGCCATGCTTCTTCGCTTTCATCAACGGGATGGCGGCGCGCATAGTGTGAAAGGAACTCGACAGATTGATCGCGATGATCTGGTCCCACTTCTCGATCGGGAAATCCTCGATCTTCTCGACATGCTGAATGCCCGCATTATTGACGAGGACATCGACGGTGCCGAAGGACTTCGCAGCCGTCTCGATCAGATCGGCGATCTCGCCGGGCTTGGTCATGTCGGCCGGATGGTGGATCACGCGAGCCTTGGACATAGATTGAAGCCGCTCGATGATCGCCTTGATTTCATCGGCAGTTCCGAAACCGTTGATGACGACATTGTCGCCGGTTTCGGCGAAAGCGGTGGCGATCGCAAGGCCAATGCCGCTGGTGGAACCGGTAACGACGACTGATCTGCTCATGCTGTTTCTCCTGACACTGCGATGTTGCGTTGCAACGTTAGCGGCGAGGTTATGCCCAAAGCCGGCAGGCTGGCAATTCCGCTTTATTCGCTTTTCTCGCCTGCGTCCGTGTCCTATTGATTTGTTACGATAATCATATGCTTGAGGAGGATTTCATGGGTGGATATGTTCTGGCGATTGATCAGGGGACGACATCGACGCGGGCGATCGTCTTCGATGGCGACATGCATGTCGCCGGCAAGGGCCAGAAGGAATTCACCCAGATTTATCCGCGCTCCGGCTGGGTCGAGCACGATCCCGAAGAGATTTGGGATTCGGTCGTCTCGACCATCCACATGGCGCTGCGCGACGCCGGGATCGCGGCCAAGGATGTCGCCGCACTCGGCATCACCAACCAGCGCGAGACGGTTGTTGTCTGGGAACGCGAGACGGGCCGGCCGATCCAGAACGCTATCGTCTGGCAGGACCGGCGCACGGCAAGCTATTGCGACAACCTGAAACGGCAGGACCTCGAGCGGGTCTTCACCAGGAAGACGGGGCTTATCCTCGATCCGTATTTTTCCGGCACGAAGCTTTCCTGGATGCTCGCCAACGTGAAGGGCGCAAGGGCGCGTGCTTCCCGGGGCGATCTCTGCTTCGGCACCATCGATACCTTCCTGATCTGGCGTTTGACCGGCGGCAAGAGTTTCGTGACCGACGCGACCAACGCTTCGCGCACGCTCATGTACAACATTGCGGAAAACGCCTGGGACGAGGACCTGCTCGACATTCTGCGAGTGCCGTCCGCCATGCTGCCTGAGGTCAAGGATTGTGCCGCCGATTTCGGCATGGTCGATGCCGATATCTTCGGCGCCGAGATTCCGATTCTCGGCGTTGCTGGCGACCAGCAGGCGGCGACCATCGGACAGGCCTGTTTTGCGCCCGGCATGCTGAAATCGACCTACGGCACCGGCTGCTTCGCGCTGCTGAACACCGGCGCCGACATGGTGCGTTCGAAAAACCGACTGCTGACGACCATCGCCTACAGGCTCAACGGTGAGACGACCTACGCGCTCGAGGGCTCGATTTTCATCGCCGGTGCTGCCGTGCAATGGCTGCGCGACGGGCTTCGCATCATCGGCAGTGCCGCCGAGTCCAACTCGCTCGCTGAAAAGGCAGATCCCACGCAGGAGGTCTATCTTGTGCCCGCCTTCACCGGGCTTGGCGCACCGCATTGGGATGCCAAGGCGCGGGGCGCGATTTTCGGGTTGACGCGCAATAGCGGCCCGGCGGAACTTTCCAGGGCCGCGCTCGAAGCGGTCTGCTACCAGACCCGCGATCTCCTCGACGCCATGCAGAAGGACTGGAAGAATGCCGGCGACGACACCGTGCTGCGTGTCGATGGCGGCATGGTTGCCTCCGACTGGACGATGCAGCGTCTCGCCGACCTGCTCGATGCTCCCGTCGACCGCCCGGTCATCCTGGAGACGACGGCGCTGGGCGCCGCCTGGCTCGCGGGCAGCCGGGCAGGGGTGTGGCCGGACAAGGAGGGCTTTTCGGCGACGTGGAAACGGGATCGCCGTTTCGAGCCCGACATGGACGAGAAGCTACGCGCGGCAAAACTGAAGGGCTGGAAGAGTGCGGTCCGGCGGACGCTGAGCGAGGGGTAGGGCGATCAGAGCGGGGACACGGTGCCTTTCCGCTGCCGCGTGTCCGGCTTTATTCTTCCGCCGAGGAGCCGGCGCGCCGCAGAGCTTTGACTCTGCCTCCCAATGATTTTTTTGATGCGGCCTGTCGGCCAAGACGGTACTCCTTCGTCATTCGGAAAGAGGAGTGACCCGATGCTTTATGCAATCCTTTGTTACGCCCATGAGGAAACCGTCTTCGCCTGGACCCAGGAGGAAGAGGCTGCCGTCATGGAGAAGCTTTACGCCGTGCAGGAGCCGTTGGCCAAATCCGGCAAGCTCGGCCCCGTCGGGCGGCTGATGCCGACAACGGCTGCGACCACCGTGCGCAAAGGCAAGGACGAGCCCCTGGTCATCGACGGGCCTTTCGCGGAGACGAAGGAGGCGCTTCTCGGCTTCTACGTCGTTGACTTCGAGACGCTTGAGGAGGCGGTTGCCTTCTCGAAACAGCTTTCCGCCGTCAATCCCGGGTCCACCTCTTACGAAATTCGGCCTTTCTACGTCTTCAGGCCGGGAGATGCTGCATCATGACTGATATTGCCTGGATCGACCTTGCCCTTGCCTCGGCCCGCCCGAAGGCGCTTGGTGCGCTGTTGCGCTATTTCCGCGACCTCGATACCGCGGAAGAGGCGTTTCAGGAGGCATGTCTGAGGGCGATCCGGACATGGCCGGAGAAAGGACCGCCGCGCGATCCGACGGCCTGGCTGATTTTCGTCGGGCGCAACAGTGGCATCGATGCCGTGCGCAAACGGTCGAAGCTTCAGGCGCTGCCGGATGAGGATACGATCTCCGATACCGAGGATGCCGAAAGCGGTATTGCCGAGCGGCTTGATGATTCCAACTATCGCGACGATATCCTGCGGCTTCTCTTTATCTGCTGCCATCCCGATCTGCCGGCGACCCAGCAGATTGCACTGGCGCTGCGCATCGTGTCCGGCCTTTCGGTGCAGCAGATCGCGCGCGCTTTCCTGGTTTCGGAAAGTGCCATGGAACAGCGCATCACGCGGGCCAAGGCGCGTGTCGCCAAGGCGGGTGTGCCTTTCGAAACGCCTAGCCCGCAGGAGCGGGCGGAGCGGCTTTCGATCGTCAGCACGATGATCTACCTCATCTTCAACGAGGGCTACAGCCAGGCCGATCCCAAGCATGAGGCGGCCGCCTTCAGCGATGAAGCGATCCGGCTGGGACGCCTGATGCTGCACATCTTTCCGTCCGAACCGGAACTGATGGGGTTGCTTGCGCTGATGTTCCTGCAGATATCTCGCCGCCCGGCGCGCTTCAGCGCCGAGGGCGAGATCGTGCTGCTCGAGGATCAGGACCGCTCGCTCTGGAACCAGCTTTTCATCAATGAGGCCTTGGCGCTGCTCGACAAGGCGCTGCGCCACCGGCAACCCGGTCCCTACCAGCTTCAGGCGGCCATAGCCGCCATTCATTCCCGCGCGAAACGCGCCGAAGACACTGACTGGACGGAGATCGATCTGCTCTACCGGGCGCTGGAGCGTGTTCAGCCTTCGCCTGTCGTCACGCTTAATCGCGCCGTCGTTGTTTCCAAGCTGCACGGACCGCAGGAGGCGCTGGATCTCATCGAGCCGCTGGCTGAGAAGCTCGGCGGCTATTTCTATTATCATGGCCTGCGCGGCAATCTGTTGAAACAGCTCGGCCGCAGCGGCCAGGCGCGCGAAGCTTTCGACCGCGCCATCGCGCTCGCCCAGTCTGCGGCGGAGGCTGCTCATATCCGTCACCAGATCGACAAGATGCAGGAGGAGGCCGCGCAGCCGGTCGCAAATTAATTTAAGCCTGCTGTCGGAACAGCTGATGTCGACACGTCTTTGTAACAACCTGATACGAAACAGGTTTCATTCTAACGGAGAGATGTTGAAATGACCGCCAGCACGCAACATGAACTCGTCCTCGTTCGCGAATTCGACGCCCCGCGCGAGAAGATCTTCAAGGCATGGACCGATCCGGATCTTGTGAAGCAGTGGTTCGTCCCGCGCCCGTGGAGTGTGGCAGACGCGACGCTTGATGTGCGCCCCGGCGGCGCAAGCGTTGTCGTCATGCAGGATCCCGAGGGCAATCGGTATCCGAACTATGGCGTCTATCTCGAGATAGTCGAAAACGAGAAGATCGTCTTCACCGATGCCTATACCAGCGCCTGGGTGCCTGCCGAAAAACCCTTCTTCACCGGCGTCATCTTGCTCGAAGATCTCGGCAACGGCAGGACGAAATATACGGCCAGGGCGCTGCACTGGCGCGCCGAGGACAAGGAAGCGCATGAGAAGATGGGCTTCCATGAAGGCTGGGGCAAGGCCGCCGACCAGCTGGCGGAATTGTTGGCGAAAATGTGAATGTCAGGGACGGCGTGGTGGAGGCCGCGCCGTCCCGATGCTTCAAGTGCGGTGTGAGGCAGCTTGGAAGATGATTCCGCTGAGGCTACCAAGCCTTTGAAATCAGATTCGAATTGATGGTGCGCGTGGGCCGGCGTCGCCGTCGACGCGGGATCTATCCTGTGCCAATCTGCTGGCATGAAGGGATACGTCTACATCCTCGCATCCAAACGCAACGGCACGCTCTATACCGGTGTGACGCGTGACCTTCCCGGCCGGCTATATGAGCATCAAAATGAGCTGACGCCAGGGTTCACGTCGAAATACGGCGTCAAGACTTTGGTGTGGTTCGAGGAGCATGATTTGCTGACGGCTGCGATCACGCGCGAGAAGACGATCAAGAAATGGCCGAGGCAGTGGAAGCTCAATCTGATCGAGCGGGAGAATCCGGAGTGGGAGGATATCTCCTTTCATCTTCTTGGTCTGTGATGAGCTGTGTCCCTCGTCGCGCAGACGCGCGACTGCTGGATTCCTGTGACAAGCACGGGAATGAGGGAGTTCTTGGCGTTCGCAGAGGTCAACAACCACCGTTAGCGCAGTTCCGCATCTGAAAAAACGCTTTGAATGATACGGGATTTGGGTGGCGAGGTGATCACCACTTGCTCCCTCATTCCTGTGCTTGTCACAGGAATCCAGCAGCGCCATGTCCATGGCGCAGGGACTCTTTGCCATCCTACGATGTTTGCTCGGCTAGATGTGGCTGAAGGTCCCATCGAGCCCTTAAAAACTTCCGCTGCCTATCGAAATTCTCGAACATTCAGTTCCACAATTTATGTTTGCGCTGCATCCCTGCCATGCTTATCTCAGCCTGGAATTCAACGAGATGCCGACGATGGAACTGGGCCTTTACACATTTGCCGACGTCAATCCGAACCCTTCCCGCGGCAAGGGAGCGGAAGGGGCCGAGCGGCTGAAGCATCTGATCGAGGAGATCGAGCTTGCCGATCAGGTGGGGCTCGACGTCTTTGGGCTCGGCGAACACCATCGGCCGGACTATGCGGCCTCGGCGCCCGCCGTCGCGCTGGCGGCGGCAGCCGTCAAGACCAAAAACATCCGGCTGACCAGCGCCGTCACCGTGCTGTCTTCCGATGATCCGGTGCGCGTCTTCCAGCAGTTTTCGACCCTCGACCTGATTTCCAATGGCCGTGCCGAGATCATGGCGGGGCGCGGCTCTTTCATCGAGTCGTTCCCGTTGTTCGGCTACAATCTCGAGGATTACGACCAGCTCTTCGAGGAGAAGCTCGATCTGCTCCTGGCGCTGCGCGATAATGAGACCGTCGCGTGGAAGGGCGAGCTTCGCGCGCCGATCAACGGCCGCAGCGTCTATCCCCGGCCGCTGCAGGATCCGCTGCCGCTCTGGGTCGCCGTCGGCGGCACACCGCAATCGGTGGCGCGCGCCGGCGCGCTCGGGCTGCCGGTGGCGCTCGCGATCGGCGGCGAGCCGCGCCGCTTCGCGCCGCTCTTCGATCTCTACCGCGAGGCGGCGCGCCGGGCAGGTCAGGACCAGGCGAAGCTGAAGACCAGCATCAATGTTCACGGCTTCATCGCCGACACGACCGAGGCCGCCGCCGACCAGTTTTACGGTCCGCAGGCCGAGGTAATGAACCGTATCGGCCGCGAACGCGGTTGGGGGCCGACCAACCGGGCGCATTTCGATCTGTCGCGCGGACCGAACGGCGCGCTCTTCGTCGGCGATCCCGAGGTGGTCGCCGAGAAGATCATCGCCCATCACGTGCTTTTCAAGAATGACCGCTTCCTGCTGCAGATGGCGATCGGCCTGATGCCGCATGATCAGATCATGCGCGGTATCGAACTCTATGGGACGAAAGTGGCGCCGATCGTCAGAAAGGCATTGACTGAAAGGGGCGAAGGGGCGAAAGCCACGGCTTAACCAGCGCAACCCCTCAGCGCGTCCTCGCGCTCTAAGGCGGCTGCGGCCGTCCCGCGCAAGGCCGGAAGAGACGAATGGTAATCGCAAACGACGATGAACTGACAAAGCTCAAGGAGATCGGCCGGATCTGCGCCAACGCCATCCAGGTGATGGCGGCAGCGATGGAGCCGGGCATGACGACGCTGGAACTCGACCAGATCGGCCGCAAGGTGCTCGAGGAATCCGGCGCGCGCTCGGCGCCGGAGTTCTGCTACCAGTTTCCCGGCGCCACCTGCATCAGCGTCAATGAAGAAATCGCCCACGGCATTCCAGGGGCGCGGGTCATCCAGGCCGGCGACCTGATCAATATCGATGTCTCGGCGGAAAAAGACGGCTTCTTCGCCGATACCGGCGCCTCCTTCGCGATGCCGCCGGTCAAGCCGAGGATCGAACGGCTCTGCCGTGACGGCAGGCGGGCGCTCTGGGTCGGGCTCAACCAGGTGAAAGCAGGCGAGCCGCTGGCAAAGATCGGCACTGCCGTCGGCGCATTTGCGCAGAAGAACCGCTACACGCTGGTCGCCAATCTGGCGAGCCACGGCGTCGGCCGCTCGCTGCACGAGGAACCGGCCGAGCTCTCGACCTGGCCGGATCCCTCGGAAAAGCGCGTGATGACGGATGGCCTCGTCTTCACCGTCGAGCCGTTCCTTTCGCTCGGCGCGACATGGGCCGAGGGCGGCGACGATGCGTGGACGCTCTATGCCGATCCCAAAGCCCCGACTGTCCAATATGAGCACACAGTGGTTGCGACGCGGAATGGACCGGTGATTTTGACCTTGCCGGACGGGCGGGTGTAGGGCCGGGACCTGGAATTTAGAGTGGAGCGCCCGCATCACCCTTCGAGGTTGGTATCTCCATGACGCTTTGTAAGCGCTCACCACCTTGTCCTCCCTCATTCCTGTGACGAGCACAGGAATGAGGGAGGAGGGGTTAGCGCACCATCAACTTACTGGGCCTGTTGGCCGTTCTTCCTCCTCACCCCCGCGCGTCCGGCCTGCCGCCCTGCAGGATTTCGGTGGCGGCGCGTTCCAATATGCCGGCGATGCGGGCTGCTTCGGACTTCGACCAGGGATAGCGCATCTGGAGAGCAGAGCGCAGCAGCATGCGGGCAGCGCGGATATCGCCGCCGTCCTGCATGAAGTCGCCGTCATCGCTGTCGACGCCGTGACGGTCGGTTTCGAAGACACGCTTCACATAGGCCATCTTCTCGCCGATGCGTTCAAGCTTGGCGAGCGTGTGCAGGATCATATCGCGGTTTTCCTCGACACGCTGGCGACCGGCTTCGGTGATGCGATAGAGCTTCTTGGTCCCTTCGTTCTCCACTTCGGCAAGACCGGTTTCCTCGAGATAGGTGAGCGCGGGGTAGATGACGCCGGGGCTCGGCACATAGAAGCCGCCGGAACGCTCCTCCAGCAACTTTATCAATTCGTAACCGTGGCGCGGCTGCTCGGCGAGCAGCGCAAGGATAACGAGCTGCAGATCGCCTGCTGCGAATTTGCGGCCCATGCGGAAAGCTTCGCCGAACATGCCACCTTTAAAACCTCTCATGGTCTTTCCTTTCATCGTCAGATGTATCGTTGGCTATGTCGTAAAACATATATCGTAAGATAGTTGCGTTCAAGGCAGGTCGAGAATTTTTCGACCTTTCCGGAAATTGATCGATCGATCAGAAATAGTCGTTTGCGATGCCGGTGCTGCGGCGCGATAAGCGCTGCATGCTTTCCCGCCCGCCGCACTCCCCGCCAGATCTTGTCTCCACCGCTGCTGCCGGCGCCGTTGCCATGGCGGCGGCCATGGGTTTCGGGCGCTTCTCCTACACGCCGATCCTGCCCGGCATGATGAGCGGCGTGCCGCTTTCGGCCGCCGATGCCGGCTTTATCGCGTCGGCGAATTTCGTCGGTTATCTCGTTGGCGCCGTGCTTGCGGGCTATGGCTGGGCGGCGGGACGCGAACGGCTGGTGGCGCTGCTGGCACTGCTTGCCACCGTAATACTGCTCGCGGCGATGGCGGCCACAGATTCCGTCGCGATCTTTGCGGTCATCCGGTTCCTGGCCGGTCTTGCCAGCGCCTTTGCGATGGTCTTCACCTCATCGATTGTGCTCAGCCACGGGGCTGCTGCCGGCAACGATCATGTGCAGGCGGCGCATTTCGGCGGGCCGGGCGCGGGCATCGCGCTTTCCTCGGTCATGGTGCTCCTGATTGGACTCGGCTTTCACGACGGTCCGGACGGCTGGCGCGCCGACTGGATCGGCGGGGCGCTTTATTGTGCTGCGAGCCTGCTCATCGTCTGGTGGCTCCTGCCTTCGGCGCCGGCGCAATCGGCACGCGCGGGCAAGGAGCCGGCGCTCGTCTGGAACCGGCCGATGGTGCTCGTCACATTGTCCTACGGCCTGTTCGGCTTTGGTTATGTCATAACCGCGACCTTCCTCGTCACCATCGCGCGCCTGTCGGCAACGGGAGCTTTCGTCGAATTTCTCTGCTGGTTCATCGCCGGCGTGACGGCGGCGGTTGCGCTCTTTGGGTGGAAGCCGCTGGTGCGGCCGCTCGGCCTTGGCGGCGTCTATGTCGCGGCGCTTCTCATCGAGGCGGCCGGCGTGCTCGCCACCGTGGCGCTGCCGCCTTCGGTCGCGCCGCTGATCGGCGGCGCGCTGTTCGGGGCGACGTTCCTGGCAATTACCGCTTACGGGCTGCAGATCGGCCGCAAGCTATCCCCCGAAAGCCCGCGGCGGATATTAGCGATGATGACCGCCGCCTTCGGCGTCGGCCAAATCCTCGGGCCGGTCGTGGCGGGCTGGATCGCCGAACGCTCAGGCAGTTTCACCACGCCGACAGTAATCGCCGCCGTCGCCCTCGTCGCCTGCGCTGCAATGGTGATGCCCGTGATGAGGAAAATCGCTTAACCGGTTACATCTCCGTAACAATCGGCCGAACCCATTGCTGCTTCCTTCGAACTGCCTTAGTTTCCGGCACAATCAGTGTTCCGTGACACTCCCGAGACTCACAGTTCAGGAAAGCAAAGTCCCCCGTGTTTCATTCCTTCTTTCCCCAGCCGAAGCCATTCTTCATTTCGCTCGTCGTCTGGACGCTAATTTCAATATTGGGCTGGTATTTCTTCGCGGCCGGTCTCGGCGCGTCGTTTGGCTTTGCACCGGTTGCGGAAGAGCAGCAGCCGATCGATCTTTCATTCTTCCTGCTGCCGGAAAATATCTGGTTTTACAGCTATTTCTTTCTGTCGGCGCTGATCTTCTGCGGCGCGTGGCATCTGATAGCGCGGAACCATCCCTGGAAGCTGTGGTCGATCTGGGGTTCGGCACTTATCATCTTCGTGACATATTTCGGCGTCCAGATCAGCGTCGTCATCAATAACTGGCGCCGGCCATTCGGTGACCTCCTGCAGAATGCATTGTCGAAGCAGCCGGGCATAACCGTCGACAATTTTTACAGCCTTATGTGGGTCTTCTGTCAGATCGCTTTCCTCAGCATGTTCGTGTCGATCATGACTGACTTTTTCACCAGCCACTACATATTCCGCTGGCGTACGGCGATGAACAATTTCTACATGTCGAAGTGGGAAAAGCTGCGCCATATCGAGGGTGCCTCACAGCGCGTCCAGGAAGATACGATGCGCTTTTCGAGCACGCTCGAGGGTCTCGGTATCAGTCTCATCAATTCGGTGATGACGCTTGTGGTCTTTCTTCCGATCCTTCTGGCGCTATCGCATTACGTGACCGAATTGCCGGTCATCGGCCGGCTGGCGAATTCGCTCTTCTGGCTGGCGCTCTTCTGGTCGGCGTTCGGCACCCTCCTCCTTGCAGTCGCCGGTATCAAGCTGCCGGGCTTGAACTTCCGCAACCAGCGTGTCGAAGCAGCCTATCGCAAGGAACTAGTTTATGGTGAGGATCATGCGGACCGGGCGCAGCCGCCAACGGTACGGGAACTCTTCGGCAACGTTCGACGAAACTATTACCGCATGTATTTCCACTATATGTATTTCAATGTCGCGCGTTATTTCTATATCCAGGCCGACGCGCTCTTCGTGGTCTTCATGCTGGTGCCGACCATCGTTGCGGGCACGATCACTTACGGCATCTTCCAGCAGATCTCGACCGCTTTTGGACAGGTCAGCAACTCGTTCCAGTATCTGGTCAACTCCTGGACGACGATCATCGAACTGCTCTCTATCCACAAGCGCCTCAAGGCTTTCGAAGCGGCAATCGACGACGAACCGTTGCCGGAGATCGATCAGCGTTATCTGGAGCGTGAGGGGGGAGTTGTGCACGCGGATGGTTGATGGGTAAAGCTTGCTTGTGAACGGTAGGCGGTGAATTCAATACGCGGGGTGCATGTGGCCCCCTCATCCGCCTGCCGGCACCTTCTCCCCGATGGGGAGAAGAGACTTGCGGCAACGTCTCGTTTCCTCTTCTCCCCAGCGGGGAGAAGGTGCCGGCAGGCGGATGAGGGGGCCACACGGCACCGCCCCTCATTCCAAAGCCCGGTCAGAGCCCCGACGTCCGCTCCAGCTTCCCGCGTCCCTCGATCATCGGGATCGCTTCCGAATAGCTGACGCAGGCCACCTCCGCCCGGTGGCAGACGTCGCCGACCAGGCGGTTCAGGGCGCGCCAATAGGCGCCGCCGTTCATTTCGACGAAGTGGAAGCCGAGCTGGAGGGGGATGCGGTTGCCGTCATACTGGCGGTCGAAGGCCCTGGAGAAGGCGGCGTAGGCGCGGTCCTCGAACTCCTTCGAATCCGCGCTGTCTTCCTCACCCTTGGAATGGCGGACGAAGAGGTTGTAGTCCATGCCGATGATCGGCTTGTCGTTCGGGCCTTCCGGGATCAGGGGAAGGCCGAAGCGGATCATGCCGTCTTCCTCGACAGGCATGGCCGGGCCTTTGGTGACGAGGCTCGCGTCATAGGTGAAGCCCGCCTTCTTCTCGGCGGTGATCATGTCGGCGCCCGCCGTCGCGGAGAGATAGGGGGCGCGAAAGCCCTTGATGCCGTGATCGACCAGATCCTGCCAGCCGGCGGGTTCCTCGAGGCCGACGCTCTTCCAGGCATTCTTCAACGTGGCGTGAAAGGTTGCGTATTCGGCCGACCAGTCGGCTTCGCTCCATTGCCGCCCGTCGAAATGGCCGCAGGCATGGCTCGATATGTCGTGACCTTCGAGATGGGCATGCCAGATATTGCCGAGGCGTTCGCGAACCTCGTCATCGCTCTGGGCAAAACCGACATTGGATTTTCCGCGTTTCTGATGCGGCGCTTGGTAGGCCTTCTTCGCCGCCTCGTTCATCAGAAAGGTGCAGGAGAGGAAATAGGTGAAATGAGCGCCATTCTTCGCCGCCATCTCGCGGCTCTTCAGCCAGAGCGCATTGTCGTGGGCGCCGTCGAAGGAGATGATGACGAGCTGCTTCGGCCTGTCGGCTGCTGTTGCCGTCGCAGGAAGAATGAGGGAAGCAGCCAGACAGGTGGCGAGAATAGGACGAGACATAGGCACCGCGACAATTTGTTCGCGGTTTCCCTCCGATAGAATTGCGGCGAAGCTGCGGTCCTGCTGGTATTTTTTCCCGCCAGGCTCTAAGCCATGAGAAACGGCACGGAAGGGATGCGCAATGACGCTGCTTATCGTCGGAATCATACTTTTTCTCGGGGTGCATCTGGTGCGGGTAGTCGCCCCCGATTTCCGTCGCTCGATGATCGCAAGCCTCGGCGAGAGGGGCTGGCGGGCCGGCTATTCGATTGCCAGCATTCTCACGCTCGTCCTCTTGATCTACGGATTCGGGCAGGCGCGTGGCGTGACCGGCATGCTTTACAATCCACCGGTCTGGACGGCGCATATCGCCATCACGCTGATGCTGATCGCGATGATCTGTCTCGTCGCATCGCTGCTGCCGGCGGGGCATATCGCGACGAAAACCAAGCATCCGATGGTACTGTCGGTAAAGATCTGGGCGCTGGCGCATCTGCTCGCCAATGGCGAGACGTCATCGGTTCTGCTGTTTGGCGCTTTTCTCGCCTGGGGGGTGATCGTCCGCATTTCGCTCAAGCGCCGCGAGCGAGCGGGCGATACCACGCTCCGCCCCTTCGTCTCGGCCAAGTACGACCTCTATGCCGCCGTCATCGGCATCGTTGCCTGGGCGCTGATCATCTGGAAGCTGCACGAGTGGTTGATCGGCGTTTCGCCGCTCGTCGTGTGACGATTCTTTGATATCCCCCTTACAACGGCGGCAAAATCGGGTAGAAGGCCCGGCAACGTGCGTTTTGCACAGCCTATAGCTATTGCCGCGGCCGGAGACGAGAATGGCATTCAATGACGACAGCTTCATCCGTGAAGTCAATGAGGAACTGCGGTCCGACCAGATGAAGGGCGCCTGGCGCCGGTTCGGCCGCTATATCATCGTCGTTGCCATCCTGATCGTCGTCGGCACCGCCGGCAAGGTGCTCTTCGAATACTGGGACGATACCCGCTCCTCCGGCGCCGGCGATCAGTTCCTGGCGGCGATGAAGCTTGCCGATGAGAACAAGAACGACGAGGCGCTGGCCGCGCTCGACAAGCTGGAGAAGGAAGGGCACGGCGCCTATCCGGTGCTGGCGCGCATGCGGGCCGCGACGGTACAGGCGCAGAAGGGTGACGCCGGCGCGGCGATCGCCGCCTTCAACGAGATTGGTAAGGACAACGGCGTTCCTGCTGCCGTGCGCGATGCCGCAAAAATGCGCGCCGGCTGGCTGTTGATCGAGAACGGCTCTTATGAGCAGGTTTCGGCCGCAATCGAGGAAATGGCTGTGCCGGGAAACGCCTTCCGCCATTCGGCCCGCGAAGCACTCGGCTTGGCCGCCTACAAGGCCGGCAACATGGCGCAGGCGCGGCAATGGTTCCAATCGATTATCGATGACACTGACAGCCTGCGCCCCGTTGCCAATCGCGCCCAGATGATGCTTGATCTCATCACCGCATCCGGCAAGGCGCCCGCCGCGCAGGGCTGAGTTTTAAGGAAAAAGAATGAGTTTCACGGTCGCCATCGTCGGTCGTCCGAATGTCGGTAAGTCGACGCTTTTCAACCGCCTGGTGGGCAAGAAGCTTGCGCTCGTCGACGACACGCCCGGCGTGACGCGCGACCGCCGGCCGGGTGAAGCGCGGCTGATGGGCCTGACCTTTACGATCATCGACACGGCCGGTCTGGAAGAAGCCGACGAGGAAAGCCTGCAGGGTCGGATGCGCGCCCAGACGGAAGCGGCGATTGACGAGGCTGATTTGTCGCTTTTCGTCGTCGACGCCAAGAACGGCCTGACGCCCGTCGATACCGCGCTTGCCGAAATGTTGCGTCGGCGCGGCAAGCCGGTGGTGCTCGTTGCCAATAAATCCGAAGCGCGGGGCTCCGACAGCGGTTTCTACGACGCCTATACGCTCGGCCTCGGCGAGCCGACGCCGATCTCGGCCGAGCACGGGCAAGGCATGCTCGATCTGCGCGACGCGATTGTCGAGGCGATCGGCAAGGACCGGGCCTACGCCAAGGACGATGTTGCCGTCACCGACGTCGATATTCCGCAGACCTCGGATGAGGGTGAGGACGAGGACGAAGAGCCCGTCTATGACGAAACCAAGCCGCTGAGGGTGGCGATCGTCGGCCGTCCCAACGCCGGCAAGTCGACGCTGATAAACCGCTTCCTCGGAGAGGACCGGCTCTTGACCGGGCCTGAGGCAGGCATTACCCGCGATTCCATCTCGGTCGAATGGGACTGGCGCGGCCGCACCATCAAGATGTTCGACACCGCCGGCATGCGCCGCAAGGCGCGGGTGACCGAGAAACTGGAGAAGCTTTCGGTCGCCGATGCTCTGCGCGCCATCCGTTTTGCCGAGACCGTCGTCATCGTCTTCGATGCGACGATCCCGTTCGAGAAGCAGGACCTGCAGATCGTCGACCTGGTGCTGCGCGAGGGCCGTGCGGCGGTGCTTGCCTTCAACAAATGGGACATGATCGAGGACCGTCAGGCGGTGCTTGCCGACCTGCGCGAAAAGACTGACCGGTTGCTGCCGCAGGCGCGGGGCATTCGCGCCGTGCCGATCTCCGGCCAGACCGGCTGGGGGCTCGACAAGCTGATGCAGTCGATCATCGATACCGACAGGGTCTGGAACAAGCGCATCTCGACGGCGCGGCTCAATCGCTGGCTGGAGACGCAGCAGATCCAGCATCCGCCACCGGCCGTTTCCGGCCGCCGGATCAAGCTGAAATACATGACGCAGGTGAAGGCCCGCCCGCCAGCCTTCATGATTTCGTGCACCCGCTCGGATGCGCTGCCCGAATCCTATACACGCTATCTGATCAATGGGTTGCGCGCCGATTTCGACATGCCGAGCGTGCCGATCCGTATCCATTTCCGCTCGCCTGATAATCCTTACGAGTCGAAGAAGAGGCGGACATAGGGGGCTGGACGTCGCTGACTGGCGTTGCTTTGCTCGGCACCCCCTCTGTTCCTGCCGGACATCTCCCCCACAAGGGGGGAGATCGACTCGCGGATGGAATCTCACCAGACCATTGATGTTGAAACGAGCGGGTGCGCCCACCCAATCTCCACCCTTGAGGGGGAGATGCCCGGCAGGGCAGAGGGGTGTCACAAACTTTGTGACAGCCATCTGCTGTTCAGCGCCTAAGCCACGCTTCCATTCAGCGCCTCACGCAACGCCACGATCTCAGCCTGAAGGCGGGTGAGGTCGACTGCATCGCGACCACTGGCGGCGGCGATGCAGTCGGGGATGGCGAGCGCTTTTTCCTTGAGGCGCTTGCCCTCCTCCGTCAGCCGAAGCACGACGACGCGTTCGTCCTCCTTGCTGCGTTCGCGTCTGACATAACCAGCGGTTTCCAGGCGTTTCAGCAGCGGAGTCAGCGTGCTCGATTCCAGGAAAAGCTTCTCGCCGAGGCCGCCGACGGTCTGCCCGTCCTCGCCCCACAGCGCGACCATGGCGAGATATTGCGGGTAGGTGAGGCCGAGCGTGTCGAGAAGCGGCTTGTAGACGCGCTTCAGAGCGTGGCTTGCCGTATAGACGGCGAAGCAGATGAAATCGTCGAGCTTCAGCTGATCCTGCATGGTCATCTCCAGAACTGATTGAAATTATATCGTGCGATAAATAATAGGAAGCGATTTTCATGCATGGCAGATATGCAGAGATTTGAATTGTTCAACAAATAATCGTGCGCGATACAAATGCTGTGTTCACGATGGACACCGAAACCGAGAGGACAAGACAATGTCGACCATCAAGACCGCAGTTTCCGCAGCAGCACTCCTGGCAGCTTCCGCCATCGGCGCGCTGGCCGATCCGGTACTGGAACCGACAACGCAGAAATTCATAGATAGCCTTGCCGGCGGCAAGCCGATCTATACGCTGTCGCCGGCCGATGCCCGCAATGTTCTGGCCGGCGCGCAGAAGGGCGAGGTGAAGAAGCTTGCCGCGCAGGAAGAGAACAAAGTCATCAAGGCAGGCCCGACTGATAGCATCAAGCTGCGCATCGTCCGCCCGGAACATGCCAAGGGCACGCTGCCGGTCATTCTCTATTTCCATGGCGGCGGCTGGGTGCTCGGCGATGCCGATACACATGACCGGCTGGTGCGCGAGATGGCCAACGGCGCCGATGCCGCCGTCGTCTTCGTCGATTATGAGCGCTCGCCTGAGGCTCGTTATCCCGTCGCCATCGAGCAGGCCTATGCCGCGACCAAATATGTCGCCGAACATGCCAAGGAATTCAATGTCGACGCCAGCAGGCTCGCGGTTGCGGGTGACAGCGTCGGCGGCAATATGGCGGCGGTGGTGACGCTGCTTGCCAAGGAGCGCGGCGGCCCTGCCATCGACCAGCAGGTGCTGTTCTACCCTGTCACCGACGCGAATTTCGACAATGGTTCCTATAACGAGTTTGCCAATGGCCCGTGGCTGACGAAGGAAGCGATGAAGTGGTTCTGGAACGCCTATCTGCCCGACCAAGCCAAGCGCAAGGAGCCGACAGCTTCGCCGCTGCAGGCATCGCTCGAGCAGCTCAACGGTCTGCCGCCGGCTCTTATCATCACCGATGAAAACGATGTGCTGCGCGATGAGGGCGAAGCCTACGGCCGCAAGCTCAGCCAGGCCGGCGTCAAGGTCACCTCGATCCGCTACAACGGCACGATCCACGATTTCGTGCTGCTGAACGCGATTACCGAAACGCCGGCCGTCCGCAGCGCGATTGCGGTCGCGAACGATACGCTTCGCAGCGCCCTGCACCAGAAGGATTGATCAGTCTCCGGAAGGGAGAGGCCCGGCGGTTTCGCCGGGCTTTCTGCTTCTCGGAAGCGACTTGGCGAATTGCCAGGCCTTCTTCCATTTCGGCGTGATCACGCCGTTGGCGGCGCGGATGTTGTTGATGAACTGCAACGTCGCCGCTTCCCAGGAATATTGCATGGCAAGCGCATGCGCCTTCTCCCGTGAAGCGGAGAGGGCGGCAAGGCAGGCGGCGCGCAGATCCCTATCAAGCGCGCCGACCTCGTTGTCCTCGCCGATGATGTCGAGCGGGCCGGTGACCGGATAGGCGGCGACCGGCACGCCTGAGGCCAGCGCTTCCAGGATGGTGTTGCCGAAAGTGTCGGTGAGCGAGGGGAAGACGAAGACGTCGGCCTGGGCATAGGCTTGGGCCAGCTCCTCGCCGAACTTCACGCCGGCGAAAAAAACATCGGGATATTGCTTTTCGAGCTCGGCGCGGGCCGGCCCGTCGCCAACGACGACCTTCGAGCCCGGCAGATCGAGATCGAGGAAGGCCGGCAGGTTCTTTTCCAGCGCCACGCGGCCGACGGTCATGAAGATCGGGCGCGACAGGCCGAACGGTTTTTCCTCGAGCGCCATCGGGCGGAACTGGGTGGCGTCGATGCCGCGGCTCCAGGGCATGAGATTGCGGATGCCTTTTTCCGACAGTTCACGCGCAAGGCTCGGTGTCGCCACCATGCAGCCGGCGCCGCCATTGTGGAACCAGCGGACGAAGGAATAGAGCCAGCTCTTGGGGATCGGCAGGCGGGCTGCGACATATTCCGGGAAGCGGGTGTGGTAGCTCGTCGAAAACGGCATGCGGTTCTTCAGGCACCAGCGGCGGGCGGTCAGTCCGAGCGGCCCTTCGGTGGCGATATGCACGTAGGAGGGATTGTGCTTTGCGATCTCG
Source organism: Rhizobium lentis (assembly GCF_017352135.1). Lineage (NCBI taxonomy): Bacteria > Pseudomonadati > Pseudomonadota > Alphaproteobacteria > Hyphomicrobiales > Rhizobiaceae > Rhizobium > Rhizobium lentis. Next base: position 608,561 of record NZ_CP071454.1, on the reverse strand, counting down.
CGGGCGATGCGGCGATAACTGGCGATCGACAGGCGGATCTCGGGATAGGTGGGGCAGGGGATGCTGTTGAAGCGCTCCGGCGTCACCATCGCAACCTCGACGCCCATCTTCGCCAGCTCGCGATTGGTGTTCTCGATCGAGCGCACCACGCCATTGACCTGCGGATGCCAGGCATCGGTGACGATCACCAGCCGTTCCGGCAGTTTGCAGGCGGAGGCGGCATTGGCCCAGCTCTCGCCGCTGTAAGTGTTTGCCGGACGTTGCAGCATGTCGCGATTTCCATCCGCGTTGCAGTGATCTGTCAACGCTCAACCCCAAAGCGGGGTTCCGGAACGGCGATTCCCGCTTGCTTATTTTGAGGCATGACCATGATGGAAATATTACAGCCGCATGCCAGCATTTTCAGGCTCTTAGCGGCTCGATCACCGCGAATATGTCAGCGGCCGATCTGATATCCAGGGAGAAAGAATGACGGCGCCGGTCGAGGACCGGCGCCGCTTGGGAGGTTAGGCGGCAGCGGAAGAGGAACCGGCGAGCGGAACTTCCGAAATCGTCTTCAGAACCTGCGAAGCGATCTGGTAGGGGCAGCCCTGCGAATTCGGGCGGCGATCTTCCAGATAGCCCTTGTAGTCGTTCTTGATGAAGGAGTGGGGAACGCGGATCGAGGCCCCACGGTCGGCAACGCCGTAGGAGAACTTGTTCCACGGAGCCGTCTCGTGCTTGCCGGTCAGGCGCTTGTCGTTGTCAGGACCGTAGACATTGATGTGGTCCATCAGGTTCTTTTCGAACTGCGCCATCAGCGCTTCGAAATAGGCCTTGCCGCCGACTTCGCGCATGTACTTGGTCGAGAAGTTGCAATGCATGCCCGAACCGTTCCAGTCGGTATCGCCGAGCGGCTTGCAGTGATACTCGATGTCGATGCCGTATTTTTCGGTCAGGCGCTGCAGCAGATAGCGTGCCATCCAGATCTGGTCGGCGGCCTTCTTGGAGCCCTTGCCGAAAATCTGGAATTCCCACTGGCCCTTGGCCACTTCGGCATTGATGCCTTCGTGGTTGATGCCGGCAGCGAGGCAGAGATCGAGATGTTCTTCGACGATTTCGCGGGCGACGTCGCCAACGTTCGAATAGCCGACGCCGGTGTAGTAGGGGCCCTGCGGAGCCGGGTAGCCCTGCTCGGGAAAGCCGAGCGGACGGCCGTTCTGGTAGAAGAAATATTCCTGCTCGAAGCCGAACCACGCATCTTCATCGTCGAGGATGGTCGCACGAGCGTTGCTCGGGTGCGGGGTGACGCCATCGGGCATCATGACTTCGCACATGACGAGCACGCCGTTGGTGCGGGCCGGGTCGGGATAGATGGCGACGGGCTTCAGCACGCAATCGGAGCTGCGGCCTTCGGCCTGCATCGTCGACGAACCATCGAAGCCCCAGAGCGGAAGCTGTTCCAGCGTGGGGAAGGCGTCAAATTCCTTGATCTGCGTCTTGCCACGCAGGTTCGGTACCGGAGTGTACCCATCGAGCCAAATATACTCGAGCTTATATTTTGTCATCGTGACTCTCTCAAATGCTACGAAGGTGAGCAAATCCGGAGACGATCTCGACGCGTGAACGCATCCGACCGCCAGGGGATGCACCTATCGAAGCACGTAGCGTGCCAGTTTGATTGCCGACGAGCGAAAAATCTGGAATCAGCCGGCCATCGGCACTTTTGTTTTCCTTGAAAGGAGCCCGGCTGGCGCGGCCGAAGGCTGATTCATCAGCAGGATAAAGAGATTTCCTGCCTTGGAACCGGATGAAAATTTGGGCGTTAAGTGGAGGTGCTGAAGTGTTGAACAAATAGGCGGAAGCTTCTGGCGTAAACAGCATACCGATCAATCACATGGTGGTTGTGCTTATATTTTATGCGATTTGCATAAACCATGTGCATCATGCTATGGTTTTGCTGCCAAATGTTGATGCGCGAGCTGAATGGAGGCGATCTGATGCCCACCGGTTTCCATCGTGAATCCGCAACGATCTACCAGTTTCCCGTCAGGCCGTTGCGGGCCGCCAGCCGGTTCGAACGCACCCGAGTGATGGAGCGTGAGGCAGCCGAAATCTGCGATTCGGCCCTCGACAGCTGCTGGTATCATGACGAGGCGGTTCGCGAGGCCGATCGGCCGACGAAATCCTGACTTCTGTTTCACTCCTGGGGAGCGGAAATGCCGTAAGGCCCCTCCGCATGGCGTCTTGTTATATCGTCGTGCGCGGGGCTCAATCGCCCAAACCGAGCTTTTCCTTTACGACCAAAGCGCCGTGTTCACTGACCACCCGGGCTGCGACGCGTGCGGCGAAGCGGGCGGCGGCCGTTGCGTCCCCTGTTTCCAGATAGGATGCGAGAAAGGCACCGTTGAAACTGTCGCCAGCACTGGTGGTATCGACGACCGTCTCGACTTTTTCGGCCGGAACGAAGGTCTCCTCGCCGGCGAAATTCAAGCTGACGCCATCCGCGCCATTCTTGACGACGATATGGAGAGCGCCGAGCGCGCGATAGCGATGGATCGTCGCCTCGATGGAATCGTCGCCGAAATGGGCGGCCTCATCGTCGAAGCTCGGCATGACAAGCACGGAAGAGCGAGCGCCCTCACTGATCGTCGCGTGCATGACATCGTAGCTGGACCATAGGCGAGGGCGGATGTTCGGATCGAATACCACGAGTTTCCCGGCCGCCTTGGCGCGGCGGACCTCCGCAAGCAGCGTCGCGGCATCCTCCGGCGGCAGGATGGCAAGGGTGATGCCGGAGAAATAGATGAGGTCGGCGCTTTCCACCGCCTCGCGCAGCCGGTCGGGATCGGCTGCGAGGCAGCGGGCGGCCGAACTGTCGCGCCAGTAGCTGAAGGAGCGTTCGCCGTCCTTGAGGTTGATCATGTACAGACCGGGGGTCTTGCCCTTGATGCGGCGGATGAGGCTCGTGCCGATTCCCGCCTTGGCGATGAAGGCGGCCATCTCGTCCGACATGGCGTCGTCGCCGAGCGCGGTGAAATAATCGACCGACCAATCGGAGCCGAGGCAGGCACGCGCATACCAGGCGGTGTTGAAGGTATCGCCGGCAAAGCCCTTGCGCAGCAGGCCGTCGCCGGCCTGAGAGAGCTCCACCATGCATTCACCGATCGACAGAAACCGTCTTGCGCTCACCTGATCCTCCCGGCATCGGAGCGCCGTTGATCAAACAGGACGCTCTATTTACTTTGAATGGACGCTTTATCCGCTGATACGCGGAGCCGGGCGGAGTGACAAGCGCCGATGTTGCGAGCGCCGATCCGACAAGAAATGAAAAGCCCGCCTTCGAGCGAAGGCGGGCGCGGCGGAGGATGTTTATTCGTGGATGGTGTAGCTGCCGAGCTCGCATAGATCCTGCGTATCTTCCGTCGTGTCGAGGTTCGAGTTTTCGTCGAATTCGAAACGCATGTCGTATTTGCAGACGGTGCGGCCATCGGCGATGGTGATGTTCGCGGTTTCGCCCGGATTGAGGACGTTCTCGCCGAATACGTCTTCTTCCCAGCTATCGACGCCCGCCGGCGAGCTGTAGAAGCGGGTCAGCACGGAGCTGGTGCCGTTGGTGAGTTGGAATTTCAGATCTTCGGCATGCGACGGCACGGCGAAGGCAGAGACGATCGCGGCTGCGAGCGCGATAGATCCCAATAGTTTTGATTTCATGTATGCGTTCCCCAGGCCCATGATTAGGCGGAACCGGAATAGCACATACTCATCTAAGGCTTTCTTATCTTGCACTTTGGATTCCGAAATAAGTCTGCTGAATCTTGACGATGCTGGGCCGTGGGAGAGGGGCGAAGGCCGCTTCATGCGGCCGTCGTTTCGTTCATGGCCTGTCCATATGATAGCAGGCTGCCTTCTGGCCGGGGCGGACTTCCTCGGTCGGCGGCATTTCGGTGCGGCAGATATCGGTCGCCTTCCAACATCGCGGCGAGAAGACGCAGCCTTTCGGCGGATTGAGCGGCGAGGGCGGATCACCCTGCAGGCGGATGCGGGTGCGCAGGCGCGCGAGCTTCGGGTCCGGGATGGGGGCTGCGGAAAACAGCGCCTGCGTATAGGGGTGGGCTGGATGATCGAAGACGGTTGCGCAATCGCCCGATTCCACCACGCGGCCGAGATAGAGCACCAGCACATCGTCCGAGATCAGGCGCACGACGGAGAGGTCGTGGCTGATGAAGATCAGCGTCAGGCCGAATTCCTTGCGCAGCTTGCGCAGAAGCGTGATGACCTGGCCCTGGATGGAGACGTCGAGGGCCGAAACCGGCTCGTCGCAGATGATGAGCTTCGGCCGGGTGATGACGGCGCGGGCAATGCCGATGCGCTGCGCCTGGCCGCCGGAGAACTCATGCGGATAGCGGTTGATCATTTCGGGCACCAGGCCGACGGCGGCCATAATCTCGCGGACGCGCTCCAGCCGCTGGGCTTTCGAAAGCTTTGGCTCGAAGACGGTGAGCGGTTCGGCGATGATGTCTCCAACGGTCATGCGCGGGTCGAGCGAGGCGATCGGATCCTGGAAGATGATCTGCATGTCGCGCCGCGCGGCGCGCATCTCCTCCTCAGTGAGGTCGAGAAGGTTGCGGCCCTGCCAGAGGATGCGGCCCTTCTGCGATTTCAACAGCCGCAGGATGGAGCGGCCGAGCGTGGACTTGCCGCAGCCGGACTCGCCGACGACGCCGAGCGTACGGCCTTCCGCGAGGTCGAAGCTCACATTGTTGACGGCGGTGAGGAAGACCGGCGGCTTGAAGAAGCCTTTCGCCGGCAGTTCGAACTGGGTCGTCAGGTTTTCGACCCTCAGAAGCGATCGGTCAGCCATGGTTCAGCAACTCCTCACGACGCGGGAAGGGATGGTAGCAGGCGGCACAGTGGCGCGGTGCCAGCGTTTCCAGCGCCGGCGGGCGGTCGATGCAATCGTCCTGGACCTGCGAACAGCGTGGCGAGAAATTGCAGCCTTTCGGCAGGTGCTGCAGGTTCGGCGGGCGCCCGGGAATGACGACGAGGTCGTCGACGTCCTGGTCCGGGCGCGGGATCGAGGCATGCAGCGCCGCCGTATAGGGGTGAGCCGGATTGTCGAAGAGTTCGTCGACCGGCGCCTCCTCGACGATGCGGCCGGCATACATGACGGCGACACGCTCGGCGAGGCCGGCGACGACGCCGAGATCGTGGGTGATCATAATGAGCGCCGTGTTCATCTCCGCCGTCAGGTCGTTGAAGAGATCGAGGATCTGTGCCTGGATGGTGACATCGAGTGCGGTCGTCGGCTCGTCGGCGATGAGGAGCTTCGGCTTGGTGAGCAGCGCCATGGCAATGACGATGCGCTGGCGCATGCCGCCGGAGAGTTCGTGCGGATAGAGATGGAAGCGCCGCGTCGGGTCGGGGATTCCGACGCGCTTCAGCATGTCGAGGGCAGCGTCCGATGCGGCGCGGGCCGTCAGGCCGCGGTGGACCTCGAGCTGTTCGGTCAGCTGCCTTGAAATCTTCAGCGACGGATTGAGCGCGGTCATCGGGTCCTGGAAGACCATTGCCATATCCTTGCCGCGGATGTGGTCGAGGTCGCGCGGTTTCAGCGACAGCACGTCCTTGCCTTCGAGCAGCGCCTGTCCCGTCGTCCTACCGTTCTTGGCGAGCAGCCCCATGAGGCCGAGAAAGGTCTGGCTCTTGCCGGAGCCGGACTCGCCGACGATGGCGATGCGCTCGCCGCGCCGGACGGTGAGGTTCATGTTGGAAACCGCCTTCACCTCGCCGTCGGGCGTTGCGAAGGTGATCGAGTAGTCCTTGAGTTCGAGGAGGATGTCTTTTTCCTTGGGCATTTATCGATCCTTCGGGTCGAACGCGTCGCGCAGGCCGTCGCCAATGAAGAGCAGGCTGAGCAGCAGGGCCACAAGGAAGCTGGCCGGGAAGATCAGCAGCCAGGGCATGCTTTCCATGGCGTCGGTCCCCTCGGCGATCAGCGTGCCGAGCGAGGTCAGCGGTTCCTGCACGCCGAAGCCGAGGTAGGAGAGGAAGCTTTCCGTGGCGATGATTTCGGGCACGGTCAGCGCTGCGAAGATGACGACCGGGCCGACGAGGTTCGGAATGATGTGTTTGACGATGATCTTGAACGGCCGCTGCCCGGATGCGCGCGCCGCCTCGATAAATTCGCGGTGCTTGATCGACAGCGTCTGGCCGCGGACGATACGGGCCATGGTCAGCCATTCCAGTGCGCCGATCGCGGCGAAGAGCAGGTAGACGTTGCGGCCGAAGATCACCATCAGCAGGATGACGAAGAGGATGTAGGGAAGCGCATACATGATATCGACGAAACGCATCATGATCGCATCCAGCCTGCCGCCGATATAGCCGGAGATTGCCCCATAGAGCACGCCGATGACGACGGAAACGACGGTTGCCGTCAGCGCCACAGCCAGCGAGACGCGGGTGCCGTAGAGGACACGCGCAAGAAGGTCGCGGCCATTCGGGTCAGTGCCGAAATAATGGCCGGTTTCGATCGACGGCGGGATGCGGAAGGCGGCCCAATCCGGGTCTTCGTAGTTGAAAGGAATAATCCAGGGGCCGAGGAAGGCGGCAAGGATCAGCAGCGCCAGGACGGCGATGGAGAGGACCGCGGCCTTGTTGCGTCCGAGACGGCGCAACGCATCCCTGGTGAGCGAGCGGCCTTCGGGCGCCAGACCCTCCGCTTCCAGGAGCTCCTGGGCGAGCAGTTCGCGTTTTGCGGGGTTGAGCATCATCGGTTTCTCACTTTCGGATCGAGCCAGGCATAGGCGATATCGACCAGAAGGTTCAGGAACACGATCAGCACCATGTAGAAGATGACCGTGCCGAGAACCATGCCGTAATCGCGGTTCAGCGCCGCATTGACGAAGTAGCGGCCGATGCCGGGCAATCCGAAGATGCTTTCGACAACCAGCGAGCCGGTGAGAAGATAGCTTGCCGCCGGGCCCAAATAGGAAACGACGGGCATCAGCGCAGGCTTCAGCGCGTGGCGCATCACCGTCAGCCGCGGCCCGATGCCCTTGGCCTTGGCGGTGCGGATGAAGTTCTGGTTCATCACCTCGATCATCGAGCCGCGCGTGATGCGCGAGATGCGGCCGGCATGCGGCAGGGCAAGCACGACGATCGGCAGGATCAGGAATTTGATCGAGCCGTCACCCCAGCCGCCGACAGGAAACCAGGCAAGATGAATGCCGAAGACAAGCTGCAGGATCGGTGCGATCAGGAAGTTCGGCAGCACAACGCCCACCAGGATGAGGGCGCCGAGAATATAGTCGGGCGCCTTGTTCTGGTAGAGCGCGCCAAGACAGCCGACGGCGACGCCGACGATGATTGCTATCAGAAAGGCGGCGGTGCCGATGGTGAAGGTGTAGGGCAGGCCGATCATGATCTGCTGGGCGACAGTGAAATCCTCGCTGGCGAAGGACGGGCCGAGATCGCCCCTGAGCAGGTCGCCGACATAGATCAGGTACTGTTGGATCAGCGGCTTGTCGAGATTGTAGTGGATGGCAAGATTCTTGAGGATCACCGGCGGCAATGGCCTTTCGCCATCGAAAGGGCCGCCGGGGGCAAGGCGCAAAACAAAAAACGAGGCTGTCACGGCGATCCACATGACGGGGATCGTCGACAGAAGGCGACGGAGGGCGTATTTGATCATGGTCGTGGGCCGGTCCTTCCCGCTCTGCGCGGAAAGGACCGTTTTCCCTTACTCTTTTATCGACAGCCAGCGGGTGCGGTGGATGTCCTGAATGTTGTCGACGAAGCCTTCGATTTTCGGCGACACGACGTTCTTCGAGACATAATAGTAGATCGGCAGGGCGGCGGATTCATCCAGCGCCAGCTGCTCGGCCTTCTTGAAGATTTCGGCGCGCTTCTTGAGGTCCGTCTCGGCGTTGCCTTCCTTGATCAGCTTGTCGTAATCAGGATTGGACCAGCGGCCGTAGTTCATCTGCACGCCCGTTACCAGCAGGTTCAGGAAGTTGTCCGGGTCGTTGTAGTCGGCAAGCCAGCCGGCACGGCCGATTTCCACCTGACCACGCTGCATCTGGTCGTAATGCACCTTGGTTTCGGCGTTGACGAGCTCGACATCGACGCCGAGCGGCTTCCACATGGAGGCGATCGCGACGGCAATGCGCTTGTGGTTGTCGTTGGTGTTGTAGCTGAGGACCGCATGGAGCGGCTTGTCCGGGCCGAAGCCGGCGTCGGCGAGCAGCTTCTTGGCTTCGGCGACCTTGTCCTTATAAGGCAGGTCCTTCCAGCTGACATAAGCCGGCTCGCCGTAATTGGCCGTGCCTGGCGGAACCCAGGAATAGGCCGGCAATTCGCCGGTGCCGAGGATCTGCGGACCGATCACTTCACGATTGATCGCCATCGACAGCGCCTGACGAACGCGCTTGTCGCTGAAGGGCGGTTTCTGCGAATTGACGACATAATAGTAGAGGCCGGAGAAGGGCGCGACATGCGCCTGGCCCGGCAGGTTCTTCTTCATCCACTCGTACTGGTCGGTCGGAAAGTCGGTGAGGATGTCGAATTCGCCGGCGCGG